>QEUW01000550.1 GCA_003577005.1 Chloroflexota bacterium
TCTGGGCAAAAATCGGATTCTGTGCTCGCAGCCGTACGATCTCATCGGCCAGTTCTTCCAACCCCTCTGTTTCTGCTGGTAGCCCAGCCAAATTGGCGGTCCGAGTGATCACAGCGGTGACTTGCATACGCGCTTCAGGATGCGCAGCCATGGACTCGACCAGTTCTCGCTGCTGTTGCCGGTACTCAGCATGGTTCCAGAGGAGGGTGTCCAACTGGCTCCACAATTGGTTGGCGGTGGCGGTTGCTGCATCGAACGCCACCTGTTCGCCCAGACGTTCCCGCAGCAGCTTGAGCGTCGGAGGCACTTGCTGGGGTTGCTGCAAGAGATCTAGCGGCGCCTGGGCCAGCAGCTCCCGAACCTGCGCCTGCCGCTCCTCCAACACTGCGATCTGGGCTGTGATCTCTTCCTCGAGCGTACGCAGAATTTCCTGGGCCGAGCGGGCCTGTTCCGGCTCCTGGAGCAGCACACGGATACGCTCCAAAGAGAGCCCCAGCTCCTGCAACTGCTTGATACGATAAAGGCGAAGGAGATCCTGGGCGTCGTAGAGCCGGTAGCCAGCCTCGGTACGCCCCGGCTCGTCTAGCAGCCCGATCCCCTCATAGTAGCGAATGGTCTTGGTCGTCACCCCAAGCAGTTTGGCGACTTCCCCGATCAACAGTTTTACGGCCACCGTTCAACTCCCTTACCGTGATACTATAAACCTTGCCCTAAGGGCAAAGTCAAGAGGCAATTTTCGATATTTTGCAAAAGAAAAGCGAGGCTTTCGCCAAAAGCCTCGCTTTTTTCCAGCGGGATCAAGCTGGCCGGTTCGGCTCGTGCAACCGGACATACAAGGGGCTTGATCCCAACTGGATGCCATCCACCGCCAGTTCGATGGCGTATTCGCCGGCCTGTTTGAATTCTAGATTCTGGGCATTGATGATCAGATTGACCGCCCCGCCCATCCCCCCTGCGAAACGAATACTCATCTTGCCGTCCACACTGAGAACAGCGCCACCGTCGGCGTCGATGATCATCAGCCGCACGGTGTGGTCGCCCTCTTCGATGCGTGCGGCCCTCATGCGCGCCACCAGCGCACAGTGGGGATACTTCACCGGCAGGTCCGTGGCGACGAGGGTGTCAGCCGCACCGAGGATGTTGAGCCGCCCGCCATATTCGGCTGCGGCATCGCAGAAGGTGAGGATCTCTAGTTGCATGGGAAGGTCCTTTGTGAGCTCTAAAGACGGCGGCGGCAAACTTGCGCGGCAACGAGCGATAGACCAGCACCCGGTCTACTTGTCCAGTTCGAGCAGCAGATCGGCGCTTTCAGGCTCCGGACGGTTGAGCAGCGCGTCACGCAATTCCAACCAGTTGTCGCGTTCGACGAGTTGGTGAATGTCGGCTCTCTTGGGCGGTTCAATCATGGCGAGTCCATTCCAGAGCTTTACAGGCCATACCGGTGGATGAGGTCAAAGACTATCGTTGTCACGCTAGTAGCGTGACCTACGAATGGGCGCCAGCTTATCTTCTTACCCTCATCAACGGGGTGCTTACGCCGCCAACGCAAAGCGGTAAAGCGAACGGGCAGGCCGGTATTCGATCAGACCGACTGTGATAACGCGCCCGGCGCCAAAGGCCTGACTGCTGAGACAGAGGCGTACCGCCTCGGGCACCTGGTCCGGGGAAAGGTCGTGCGCCACCGTACAATGGGGTATCCAGTTGCCGGGCCGGTAGTAAGGATGCGCTGTCTGGCCTGCTGCTGTCGCGTGGGCAGAGAACTCTCTGTGCAGACAAAGCAGTTGCTCGGTCACCACTGGCGCGAGATAGACGACACCCTGGGTGGTGGGAAAGAGGCCGATGGCGTCGAGTTTGACCTCAAACGGCGGTGTCTGCCGGGCAAGCTCCGCTATGATCGGCGTTATTTCATCCACCGCCAGCCTATCATACCCGGCCAGGCTGATGTGTGGTGTAAAACCCAAATCGGCCAGGTCAACCCCACCGCAGGCCGCGTAAATCTGCCCAGTCAACTCTGCCACCCTGGCCGTTGTCTGCTCATCAAAGTACAGTTCGACTGCGTAGCCCATACGCTGGTTCCTCCGCAAAAAATCTCCCCCAATCTCCTCAAATCTCCGAAAGCGTACAGATTTGAAGAGATTGGGGGAGATTACGAGATTTTGTTACTCCCCTAAATCGGCCAGCCGGTCGACCAGTTGGACGCGTTTACCCTGCAACTCGCCCTGTTTGCCGCGCTCGCGTTCGATGACCTCGGCCGGTGCTTTGTTGACAAAGCCTGGGTTGCCCAGCAGCCCGTCGATGCGCTGAAGCTGTTTGTCGATGTTGTCGATCTCCTTTTGCAGCCGGGTGCGCTCGGCGGCCAGATCGACCAGACCGGCCAGAGGCAGATAGGTGGTCACGCCGCCAGCGGCCAGTGTCACCGCCCTGGCCGGCGCGGGTAGTTCTGTTGCGATCGCCACGGCGGCAGCGTCTAGCCCGGCCAGACGGGCCAGCGTGGGCAGATTGGCTTGCAACATGGCAAGCTGCTCACCGGCGCTGATCTCGGCAGCGATCCTACGGCTCGGCGGCACATCGTACTCGCTGCGGGCGTTGCGGATGGCCCGCACGATCTCCTGGATGCGGCCAAAAGCGTCATCGGCTGCGGGGTCGGCCCAACCGGTCACGCGCGGCCACTGGCTCACGATGAGCGCGCGCGGCCCTTGCGTCTCCTCGCCCCCCAGGTCGGGTAGATTCTGCCAGATGGCCTCGGTGACAAACGGCATGTAGGGGTGAAGCAGACGCAGGCTCTGTTCGAGCACAAAGGCGAGTACCTGGCGTGTGGCCTGAGCCTGGGCCGGTGTTCCTTCGTTGAGACGCACCTTGGCCGCCTCGATATACCAGTCGCAGTAGTCGCCCCACACAAAGTCATAGAGCTGGCGGCCCGCTTCGCCCAGTTGCCAGTCGCCGATCAGCCGGGTAGCATCCTCCTGCACCTGTTGCAGACGGCTCAAAATCCAGCGGTCGGCCAGGCCCAACGCTGCCTGCTCAGGCAGGGCATAGCGCATATCGTATGGGGTACGGTCAGCGGCCAGTTCCAGTGAATGTCCCTCCAGATTGAGGATCACAAAGCGGGCTGCGTTCCACAACTTGTTGGCAAAGTTGCGGTTGGACTCGATGCGCGTCATACTCAGCTTCATATCGTTGCCGGGCGTGCCGCTGGTCAAGAGCGTAAAACGCAGCGCATCGGAGCCATACTCGGCGATGAGGTCGAGCGGGTCGAGCACGTTCCCCAGGCTCTTGGTCATCTTGCGGCCCTGCTCGTCGCGCACCAGCCCGTGCAGATAGACATACTTGAACGGGATCTGGCCGGTAAACTTCAGCCCCATGACGATCATACGAGCCACCCAGAAGAAAAGGATGTCGTACCCCGTCTCCAACACGGTGGTGGGATAATATGTTTTCAGATCCTCGGTCTGCTGCGGCCAGCCGAGCGTGCTAAAGGGCCATAGCCCGCTGCTGAACCAGGTGTCGAGCACGTCGGGGTCCTGTTCCAGCTTCACGTCGCGGCCGTAATGGGCGATGGCCTGCTGGCGCGCTTCCTGTTCGTTGCGGGCGGCGAAGGCGTGTTTGTCCGGCCCGTACCAGACGGGGATGCGATGGCCCCACCAGAGCTGGCGGCTGATACACCAGTCGCGGATGTTCTCCATCCAGTGAAAGTAGACCTTGTCAAAGCGTTCGGGGATGATCTGGATCTCGCCGCTACGCACCACGTCGATGGCCGGTTCGGCCAGCGGCTTCATCTTCACCCACCACTGTTCGCTCAGCAGCGGCTCGACCACTGTTTTGCACCGTTCGCAGTGGCCCACCTGGTGCGCCCGCTCCTCTTCGCGCACTACCAGCCCGGCGGCGCGCATATCTTCCCACAGCTTCTGTCGGGCGGCGAAGCGATCCAACCCGGCATAGGGACCGGCGTTTTCGTTGAGCGAAGCGTCCGCATTCATGATGTTGATCATGGGCAGGTTGTGGCGCAGGCCGATCTCGTAGTCGTTGGGGTCATGGCCGGGTGTCACCTTGAGCGCGCCGGTGCCGAATTCCATCTCCACATAGCTGTCGGCGATGATCGGGATCTCGCGGTTGAGCATGGGCACGAGCGCAGTCTTGCCGATCACGTGCTGGTAGCGCGGGTCATCGGGATGCACCGCCACCGCGGTATCGCCCAGGATGGTCTCAGGGCGCGTCGTGCTCACCTCCAGGAA
>QEUW01000551.1 GCA_003577005.1 Chloroflexota bacterium
GGCGGTGTTCGGTGCCGGCAAAGAGCGCATCCGCAGCGCCAGGTGTAGGCTGGAGAAAGTGGACTGTGCCGCTGCGACCGAGCCCCGCCCCGTGTGGCGTCCAGGTTCGACCCTGATCGCTGCTTTGATACAACATTCCTTCATTGGTCAAGAAATAGAGCTGGTCACCGGTGCTCGCCACAGCATCGATACGACCCGTAGGCTCAATGGGAACCGATTGCCAGTTTCGTCCACTATCTTCAGAACGCCACAGCCCTTGCCGTCCTCGCGCCAGCACCAGGTTGCCATCGTCCGGCGCAACCACGAGCAGACCGGCAACGGCGGTGCGATCCATGCCCTCGCTGCGCTGCCACGACTCGCCTCGGTCCTCGCTAAAGTAGACGCCCATCCGGTCGCTGCCGGCCAAGAGTAGGGCGCCGGTGGGGATATATACCAGCGAGAGCACACTGAGTTCGGCGGCAATGGGCGGCAAGACAATCCATGTTGCACCGCCATCGTCGCTGCGCAACAGCGTGTTCTGGTCTCCTCCTAGATAGATGGCCCCCCTTTCGTCGTAGCCGAAGGCATAGACGACAAAGGGGGGGCGTGTGGGCTCTGCAAGCAGGTGGACCCAGGTGGCGCCGCTGTCGGTTGAGCGGTAGAGACCATCACCCGTCCCCGCCAGGATCACGCCAGGGTGCGCCGGGGGAGCCAGGAGGGCATAGACCGGGCGCGGCGGCAGCCCGTGCGCCACCGGCGACCAGGTGTCGCCGCCATCCTCGCTCCGGTAGAGACCGGTCTCATCGTAGGTTCCGGCAAAGAGCGTTTGAGGTGACGCCGGATCGCCGGTTAGCGCAAGCACCGGTACGCCTGCGGGCAAACCGTTATTGTGTGGTTGCCACGCAGGCGACAGTGCCGGCGTGCAACTGGCGGCCAAAACAAGGGTTATGATTAGCGCCAGACGGCTGAAAGCGTAGAATCGCAGCACTACGGATTTACCGGTTCAAACGTGTATTGAACCACCCCCTCACCGAGCGTCAGGATAGGCTGGTCGTCTTCATCTCTTTCCAGTTTGATCAACATGCCCTTCAATGGTGGGTCAAGGAAGAGATAGCCCTCCACGCTCTCATCCTCCTCGGCTAGGAGGGGTAAGAGGCCAGTGTGGAATTCACCTGCGTCCAGCCAGAGTGCGCCATCTTCTAGCGTAAGCGAAACCTCACCAAGCGCCTCATTGTTGTAGCGCACTGTAAAGGGTTCAACCGTGGCTACATCCACCGTTTCGACGAGCCGGTCCAGCACTTCCTGGTTGGTCTGGCGCAGTTGCTCATAGACGAATTCGATCTGGGCGTCGGCCTCTGCTTCCTGCGCAAAGACCAGTTCAAAGAGCCGGGTGCGCACGCCTTCGTTGAAGAAATTCGAGCCCTGCGCGTTGGTCAGCACGACGATCCCGAGGCCGGCATCGGGCAGGAAAGCAAAGTCGGAGGTAAACCCAAAGGTATTGCCGCCATGTTGGATCAGCCGTTGCCCTTTGTATTCGCCCACAAACCAGCCCAGGCCATAGCTGGTGTCGGCAGCCACGGGCACTTGCGGCTCCCAGGTGACGCCCAGGTTTTGCGCCGAGACGACCTGTGTGCCATCGGGGGCGATGCCCTGGTTCAACTGTGTGATCATGTACCGCGCCATGTCCATGAGCGTGGTCCAGTGGGTGCCCGCCGGCGCCACCGGGTTGAGCAATTCTTCGATCGCCAGCGGCATAGGGGCATAGCTCAGGTCAAAATCGGCGGCGTGCGGGATCGCATAGTTGTCACTTGCTTCGACCGCGTCAAACGACAATGTCGTGCTGACCATGCCGATGGGCTGAAGCACACGAGCCTCCAGGGCATCCGCGTAGGCCGCCATGAGATCGTCCACCGGGCCGCCGGCAGCGAGGCCAGCCAGATAACCGCCGGTGGCAACCATCTGATTGCTGTATTGGAACGCCTCGCCAAAGTCGGTGAAGAAGTCAAAGGTCTGCAGCGAGGCCACGGTGTCTTCGGCGCTCATCTCGTGGGCGTTAAAGATCAACTCGAGGTCGCGGCGCGGCACACCGGTGCAGGCGCAGACCAGGTTACGCATCGTGATGCGCCGCGAGAGCTCGGGGTCGTTGACGGCAAAGGTCGGCAGAATCTCAACGGCGGGCGTATCCCATTCCATGAGACCGTCATCCACCAGAGTTGCCATCAACAACGTGGTGAGACTTTTGCCCGTTGAGCCGGTGCGCATAAGCGTCTCCGGTGTCACCGGGGCGCCGGTCGCCGGGTCGCGTACGCCAAACCCTTGGGCATAGATGACCGCATCATTTTGCACGATGGCCACCGCGGCGCCAGGGATCTGGTAGCGAGTCATGGTCTCCTCGATATAGGCTTCGAGTTGGTCGAGTAGCGCACCCTCTACCGGTAGGGGCGTCACGCCGGCCAGGTCCACTTCATCGAGCGCCAGGATCGTGAAACCAGACCCAATGATTTGGACCTGGGCGTTGCGCTGTTGGAGCGCTACCAGTTGCGCATCCAGCAGCAACACATAGCTGATGCCCTCGTGCAACTGGCTCTGACCCAGGACGATGCGTTGCGGGTCGTCCGGGTCATCGTAGGTGATGGAAACGACCTGTTCCACACCGGGCGGTGCCGGGGGCGTGGTCAGTTCATCAGGTTCGAGATCAAAATCAGCATCGACCTGTCGCCAGGCCTGGGCGATGGCTGCCTCTGGATCGCCTTCCTCCACTGCCAGGAGATGCACCCGGATATTTCCTTCCGGCGAGGTCAGTGTCGTCACTCCATCCTCGCTGGTCAACATCCAGTTGGTGGGGATGGGCACCGAGAAAAGAGCATCGGGATCGGTGTAGATTTCACCGCTCGGCTGGGCAGCAGTGGGTGGCAGGGCAGGCGCTACAACGGCATCGGCTGGCGCAAGTTCAAAGGTACCTTCGACGCCCGATTGAACAAACGAGCCACTGATCGTGCCATCTTCGGCCAGATGGCCGGTAAAGACCGCCTGCTGTGGCCCTGCCAACATCTCAAAGTGGACGTCGGGGAGATCGATTGTGATGTTGTTGAGCGGTAGATCGGTGGCAGCCTGTTCGGGGATATCGATGGTTCCACTGATCGTATCCCTGTCTGCGGTAAAGGTGACGGAGATAGCCAGGTCCAAACCCGCGACGGCGATCCGACCCGCCCAGTTGCCGGCCAGGGCGCTGGCGTCGGCGGAAGCGGTATCGCTCACCGGCGTTGAAAGAGGCGGCGGAGTGACTGGCTGGATCGGTTGGCACCCGCTCAGCACCAATGCGAGTGCGAGAACAAGGGGTAAAAAGTGTACGTTCTGCATAGTGGTAACGATTCTCCTTTCCATACCTGGCGGCCTTCCAATCAACCCAAGATCGACAGCGACAGCCGGCAGGTCGACTCTGGACAGCCCCACTCATGTCAGGAGGCTGCTGCTTCCAATTGGCAGTTCCTCATTCTTACCCGGCGCCGGTTGACAATCAGTCACGAATGCTACGATAATCTGTCTACCGGTAGAAAAACCTATTGGTGGGAGAGGTGTTGATGACTCCTTCACAGCTTCAAATCGTTTCGGGAGGGGAGATGCAACCAGATCGACGAAACCAGGTGGGCCGTACCTCGCTTCAGATTACCCAGTTTGGCGTGGGCGGCACCGGCTTTGGCAATATTTATAGCGCGATTGAAGATCAGGCAGCGCAGGAGACGGTCGACACGGCGATTCAGGCCGGGTTGATCTATTTTGACACAGCGCCGCTCTATGGTTTTGGTCTGAGCGAAGTGCGCCTGGGTCAGGCGCTGGCGCGCTACCAGCGCGACGACTATGTGATCTCGACCAAAGTTGGCTGGCGTCTTGTGCCGCTCGACGAGGGTCAGGCGGATGAGAGCCTCTTCGACCGCGCCCTGCCCTATCGCTCCGTGATGGACTACTCCCGCGACGCTATCTTGCGCTCCATCGACGAGAGCTTGCAGCGACTCCAGACCGACCGCATCGACATTCTCCTCATGCATGACCCGGACGAAGGGATCACGACCCACATCGGCCGCGACCCGTATGAGGTGAGCCACTTTGTCCAGGCCATGCAGGAGGCCTATCCGATCCTGGATGACCTGCGCCGCCAGGGTGTCGTAAAGGCGATCGGCCTGGGGATGAACCAGTGGCAGATGCTGTGGGATTTTGCCCATGCCGGCGAGTTCGATTGCTTCCT
>QEUW01000552.1 GCA_003577005.1 Chloroflexota bacterium
CGCGATCCGCATACGGCAGCGCCAACGGCTGCAGGAGCAACTGGCGCTGCAGGGAATCCAGACTGGCATTCATTACCCGATTCCTGTCCACCTGCAAAAAGCCTACGCCGATTTGGGCTACAAAGCCGGTGACTTTCCTTGCTCCGAACAGGCAGCGAACGAAGAGCTCTCGCTGCCCATGTTTGCCGAACTCACCAGCGAACAGGTCGATATGATCAGTCATGCCGTGAGCGAGGTTGTCAATGGCTGACCCTACAGTCGATCTTGCCGAGAGGAAGTCGCAGGCGGAGGAGTTCACTCGCATTGTCAAGGCCGTTCATGGCCGTAAAGAGGCTGCGCCCGACCCGGAGTTTGAGTTGGGGCTGAGCCACTACCTGGCCGAACGTTACAGCCGCGAATCCTTGTTCGAACTCTATGGACGGTTTGCCACCGGCGACGGTGATTTTGAGACGATGATGCGACGAGCCATCTGGCGCGCTGCCGCAAAACGTTGCGGACATGGTCTGCGTATCGGTAGCAGTGTCGGCTTCAAACATCTGGAGACTTTTGTAGTCGGCGACGGGGTATTCATCGGCGCCCAAAGCTACCTACAGGGCCGGTTTGATGGCACCTTTGTCATCGGCGACCATGTCTGGATTGGCCCGCAAAGCTATTTCGATGCGCGCAATCTTATCATCGAAGAGTATGTGGGGTGGGGGCCGGGCGCCAAGGTTCTTGGCTCAACCCATACCGGTGCGCCAGTGGATGTTCCGATTATCCAGACCGATTTGGAGATCAAGCCTGTGCGGATAGAGGCCTGGGCGGATGTTGGTACAAATGCCGTGATCTTGCCGGGCGTCACCGTTGGAAAAGGCAGCATCGTCGGCGCCGGAGCAGTTGTAACGAGAGATGTACCGCCGTTTGCTATCGTTGCCGGTGTTCCCGCCAAATTTTTGCGCTGGCGTGATGGCAAGCAAGAGGAAGTGAGCAACGATTATGAAGTATAACCGGGTCTTGGTTACAGGTGGTGCGGGTTTGGTTGGGTCGCACATCGTTGATCTGCTGGTCGCCGAACGAGTAGACGAAATTCTCGTCTATGACAATTTTGTCCGTGGGCGGCGGGAAAATCTGGCGTGGGCGTTGGAACACGGGCCGGTCACCATTGTGGAAGGCGACATCCAGGATCGGCATTCGTTGGCACAGGCGATGCAAGGGGTAGACCTGGTCTTTCACCAGGCTGCGTTACGCATCACTCAGTGCGCAGCCGAACCACGATTGGCGGTCGAGGTGCTTGTCAACGGCACCTTTAACGTGTTGGAAGCCGCTGTCGATGCGAACGTCAAGAAGGTCGTCGCGGCGTCGTCGGCCTCCATCTATGGGCTGGCGGAAGAGTTCCCGACGACCGAACAACATCATCCGTATAACAACCGGACGATTTACGGTGCGGCCAAAGCCTTTAATGAAGGGTTGTTGCGCAGTTTCCATGAAATGTATGGTCTGAATTATGTCGCCCTGCGCTATTTCAACGTGTACGGCCCACGCATGGACATCTACGGCGCCTACACCGAAGTGTTGATCCGCTGGATGGAGCGCATTGCCCGCGGGGAACCGCCACTGATTTTTGGCGATGGCAAACAGACGATGGATTTTGTCTATATCGAGGATATTGCACGGGCCAATTTGCTGGCGGCTAAGAGCGATGTGACCGATGAAGTCTTCAATGTCGCCAGCGGTAGAGAGACGAGCCTCAATGATCTGGCCGCTGCATTGTTGCGGGTGATGGGCTCGGATCTACAGCCCAGCTATGGGCCGGAACGCAAAGTAAACCCGGTGCCACGCCGTCTGGCCGATACGCGCAAAGCAACGCAGATGCTCGGTTTTCAGGCACAAACCTCGTTGGAAGAGGGTTTGCAGCGTTTGGTCGCCTGGTGGCAGTCAGAGCGTGTTTTGGCTTGAGAGCCAGCCAATACGTATACGGGTTGCATATCCGCATTTTTGTTTTGTGAAAACGGAGAACATTTAATGTCAGTGCCGATGACAAAACCCCTCCTGGCCGAGGAAGAAGTGCAGGCTGTTGCTGAGGTATTGCGTTCTGGTTGGGTTACGCAGGGGCCGCAGGTGGCCAAATTCGAAGAGGAGTTTGCCACATACGTCGGCGCTGAACATGCTTGTGCCGTCTCCAATTGCACAACGGCTTTGCATCTTGCGCTGCTGGCGGTGGGGGTCTCTCCGGGTGACGAGGTGATTACCGTCAGCCACTCTTTTATTGCCACCGCCAATAGCATCCGTTATTGTGGCGCAATCCCTGTCTTTGTGGATATCCAACCCGGAACTTTCAACCTCGACCCGCACTGTGTCGAGGAGGCAATCACACCGCGGACACGAGCGATCCTGGGTGTGCATCAAATGGGTATGCCCTTTGATCTGGCCGCTCTGCTGCCGGTTGCACGGCAGCACGGGTTGCCGCTCATCGAAGACGCTGCCTGCGCCACCGGCAGCGAGATTTTGTGGGATGGGCAGTGGGAAAAGATAGGCCGCCCCCACGGCGATATTGCCTGCTTCTCCTTTCATCCGCGCAAGGTCATCACCACAGGTGACGGCGGAATGCTGACAACCAACAACGCTGCGTGGGATAAGCAGTTTCGCCTCTGGCGGCAACACAGTATGAGCGTTCCCGACACTGTGCGACACGGCTCAAAAGAGGTCGTCTTCGAATCGTACCCAATGTTGGGCTACAACTACCGCCTGACCGACCTCCAGGCCGCGGTTGGGCGCGCCCAACTGAAACGGCTGCCAGCGATCATCGAACGACGTCGTGAACTGGCAGCCCGCTACAGTACGCTGTTGTCGGCTGTACCTGGGCTCACAGTGCCAGAAGAACCCGTCTGGGCGCGCAGCAACTGGCAAAGCTACTGTGTCCGCCTGCCCGAGGGCTGTGACCAACGCACGGTGATGCAGCGGATGCTGGATGATGGGGTTGCGACACGGCGCGGGATCATGTGCGCACATCGCGAGCCGGCCTACTGTCAGGAACCCTGGTCTTGCGGCGCACCGGGTGAGAACTGCGCCTGCCCACGCGGCACCTGCCTGAGGCTTCGCCACAGCGAACAGGCGCAGGACCAGACAATCATCCTGCCACTTTTCCCGCAAATGACTGATGACGATCAGGAGCGGGTCGTGTATGCTATTGAGAAGGCATGCGCGCGGTAAATCAGCGGGAAGCGATAGGGATCGCAACCGAGGAGGAATCAAAATGAGCATAGCTGTTAGTATCCCAGAACACAAGCCGCTTGCGCTTCCGCCTACCACGTATGAGCAACCGGCAAAGGAGTCGCGCCGGCGCGTATTGCTTTCGATCATAACTCCTGCCTATAACGAGGCGGTCAATTTACCCCTACTCCATGAACGGCTTTGCCAGGTCTGTGATACGGCAGGCATCGACTGGGAATGGATCATCGTTGATGACCACTCCGGTGACAATACGTTTGCTGTGATCGCCGAGCTGGCCAAGACCAATGCTCGTATCCACGGGGTGCGCTTTGCGCGGAACTTTGGCGCCCACACAGCGATTCGCTGTGGCATGCAGCACGCCTGGGGCGATTGTGCCGTCATCATGGCGGCTGACCTTCAAGATCCGCCGGAGACGCTGCCGGCGTTACTGGCAAGATGGCAGGGTGGCGATCAGGTCGTGTGGGCTGTGCGTGGCCGGCGCGAAGGCGAAAAGGCCAGCACGCTCGGTTTTGCCCGCCTCTACTACTTTCTTATGCGGCGTGTGATCGGGTTCAAGGAGATGCCGGCGACCGGCGCCGATTTCTTTTTGTTGGATCGACGTGTAATCGACGCCTTATGCCAGTTCAATGAGAGTAATGTCAGCCTGATGGCATTGATTACCTGGATGGGCTTTCGCCAGGGGCAGATTGTCTATGATAAACAAGCCCGGTTGCATGGCCAGTCGGGGTGGAATCTGCATAAGAAACTCAAGCTGGTCGTAGATTCCGTTACCTCGTTTAGTTATTTACCCATTCGCCTGATGGCCTATCTGGGTTTTATCGTTGCTTTGGTTGGGTTTCTCTATGCCGGCGTCGTCATCGCCAATGCCCTTACCGGCCACCCGGCGGAAGGTTGGTCCTCCTTGATGGTGGTGGTGCTCGTGGTGGGTGGTTTGCAGATGCTGATGATGGGGGTGCTTGGCGAATACCTGTGGCGAGCGCTGGACGAGGCGCGGCGCCGGCCCTGGAAGCAGCAGCACCGGCTGCTAGCAGCAATGGCCGAGGCGTGAATGTGGCGTAGCAGCGTGAAATATTGTCCAACAGCACGATCTCTTTTATCAACGGAGTAATCATGAGTCACGTTGCCGAGGCGAAACGCCGCACCGTAGCCATCTACCGGTTGGTGATTCCAACCAAGACCCTGCTCATTCTATCTCTTGGGCTGATGGTGACCCTGGTCGAGATCGGCCATCTAGCCTTCCTAACAGCCTATCCGCCTGTCTTTATCGATGAAATTTGGAATGCGAACGCAGCGTGGAACTGGCTGCAGACAGGTATCAACTTTGACTCGATCCACACC
>QEUW01000553.1 GCA_003577005.1 Chloroflexota bacterium
AACAGCAATGAGCAGCAGCGGCATCACCTGGGGCAGCGTGATGCGCCAGAACTGGAACCAGGGGCTGGCCCGGTCGATGGCGGCGGCCTCGTACAGATAGTCGGGGATAGCGTTGAGCCCGGAGAGACAGAGCAGCATCACAAACGGGCTCCACATCCATACATCCACAATCACAATCGCCCAGAGCGCCAGTGTCGAGCTGGCAAGCCAGTCGGGCGCAGTGGCCGGATTGGTGTAGCCGAGCAGATAGTTAAAGATGCCCGATGTGGGGTTGAAGATAAGCTTCCAAAAGAAACCCACCACCACCGGCGAAAGCATCATCGGGATGAGAATAAGCGTCGTGATAAAGCCACTGGCGCGGAACTTTTCGCGCAGCAACATCGCCAGGCCAAACCCAATCAGCGTTTGCAGCGTGACCGACAAAAAGGCAAAACGCCCCGTCGTCGCAAAGTATTTCCACATCTGCCGGTCGTTGAGCAGCGCGCCAAAATTTTGGAACCCCACCCAGACCGGGTCGACCCGTTCGATGGCCGAGTAATTGGTAAAACTCAAAAAGAGGCTATAAAAGAGCGGAAAAATATTGAACAAAACCAGCAGGATCAGCGTCGGCGCAATAAACAACCACTGGATCGCCCGGTCGCTGACCTGCCGGTGTTGGTAGCCGCCCGTCCGGACGGCGCTCTTGGCAGGGTAGGTGGTAGCCATGAGATTGGGAGTGGGGAGTGGGGAGTAGGGAGTGGACGACAAACCTACTCCCTATTCCCTACTCCCTATTACTGGATAAATCCGTTGTCACGCAGGATCTGGTCGTGTTCTTCGGCCATGCGGTTGAGCACTTCTTCAGCCGTGTCACTGACGTCGGCGGGTACGATGTAGCCGCTCAGCTCGCGCTGGGTGACTTCGAGCAACTGGCCAAAGACCGGAATGTTCCAGAAGTCCATCACGATCTCCATCGTTTCGGCAAAGGCAGCGTTGAAGGGCGCGACTTCAAGGAACTCTTCCGATTGCAAGACGTTGATGTTACAGGTGTAGCCACCCAGCAGCGCCCACTCCATCTGGATCTCTTCCTGGGCGAACCACCTGATAAATTCCTTGGCTGCCTCCTGGCGCTCCTCGCTGATGTAGGAGATGATGCTCAAGCCCTGGCCGCCCAGCGCAGCATGGCGGTCACCGTTAGGGCCGGCAGGATTGGCGAAATAACCTGTGGTGGCCGCATTGGGGTTGATCGCCTCGCTGGCCAGCGCCGGGAAGAAGGCAAAATAGTTCATCGCCATGGCCACCTGGCCGTTGATGAAGGCGTCGTTGGTCTCCTGGAAGAAGGCATTGCCCAGACCGGGCGGGCTGCAGCACTGGTAGAGTTCGCGATAATACTCCAGGGCGGCGATGGCCTCCGGCGAATTGACGATGCCCAGCACTTCGTTGGTCTCCGGGTCTTGCCAGCGGGCGCCGTAGCTGAACATCACGTTCTCGTAACCCATGGTGATGGCGTCGTAGTCCTTCTGCGTGTAGATGGCGGCGCCGTACAGCCCCTCATCCGGCCGCGTAAAGAACTTGGCGATGTCCATCAACTGTTCCCATGTTTCCGGCACACCCAGGGCGTAGCCGTACTCGGCCTCGAAGGCGGCCATCTCGTCGGGGTCCTCGAAGAGGTCCATACGATAGGCCCAGCCATCGGCGTCACCTTCGGTGGGGTAGGCCCAGTAGGTGCCCGACCCGGTGGGATACTCGCCGTAATAGGTGAGCGTGGCCGGTGTCACCGTCTGGTCGATGCCGTTGCTGACCAGGAAATCGGTGATCTCGATATAATGGCCTTGCGTGGCGGCCTGACCCAGCCACTGGCTGTCGCCGACGATCATGTCCCAACTGTCACCACCGGCGGCAAACTCGGTAAAGGCGCGGTCGTAGAAGCTGCCCCATGGCTCCTGTACCACCGTCACCTTGATGCCGGTCTCTTCTTCGTACAGGTTGCCGATCTCTTGCAGATAGTCGGCCGGGTCCCACTGCGCCCAGAGGATGCGCAACTCGCTGACCCCGCCCACAGCAGGGGCGGCTTCCTCAGCGCTTTCCTCCTCAGCGGCTTCCTCGGTGGGGGCTTCCTCAGCGGCTTCTTCGGCAGGGGCCTCCTCGGCGGCGGCTTCCTCGGCAGCCGGCTGTTCTTGTTGCGCCGGTTGGGCGGGCTCTGGCGCAGCGCCACCGCCACCACAGGCGGCCAGCACCAGAGAGAGGATTACCAGCCATGCTAAAAAGACGCGCTTCTTCATTGGTTCTTCCTCCTATTGACGATTGAAAGTGATGGTGAAGGAATATCAGGAGAGTGCTCGGCCATCCCACCATGTGGGAGAGTTGCCGCGCCGAACGGATGACCAGATCAGCCAACTCATCGAAGCGGTCTGCGGAAAAACGATAGGTGGGCACGCCGACACTCATGGCAGCAACCACGGTCTGCATGTGGTCATAGACTGGGGCCGCAATACAGACAGATACAAAGTAAAGGGCTGGGAATGCAACAAATATACGCTACAGAACGATGTTCAGGGAGTAAAATAGGATTCTATAGGCGGAAACATCCTATACGATGAAGCGTGCTTTGTCAAGCAGCAAAGATAGTTGTTGGTTAACAAAGCTGTAACAAATCCTTAACTTGGCTGCAACCTCCATCTGTTACCCTCCGTGCCGGTAAGCAAGTTGTTACCATCTCAATAACAGGCAGCTGCACAAGAAGGTGCGAAGCCACTGTTATAGGTTGTACCACACAAAATGAGGGCCGGCGCTCCATACGAAGATTGGAGCGCCGGCCCTCATTGTTTTTGAGAGTCGCGCCAATTACACCACCAGCGACAGGCCACAGTATAATCAGCGAACTCAAACCCTGCACAACACTGTCACAACCTATGACAACACACGAAGAAACCCAATCCAAAGGTGTGGAAACACAACCTGTTGCATCTGAATCGGTGCTACAAGACAAACTGGTCACCACCGAACATGCGGTCACGATTGCCGGGCGGGAACTGTCCTACATCGCCATTGCCGGGACGCTGGCAATGAAAGATGAAGCCGGCAAGGCAAAGGCGTCGATCTTCTTTGTCGCCTATCTCAAAAAAGACGTTTCAGATGCCGGGCGGCGGCCGCTCACCTTTTCGTTCAACGGCGGGCCGGGATCGTCCTCCATCTGGCTACACCTGGGGTTGCTGGGTCCGCGACGGGTGCTCAGTGGTGACGTCGATCAAGTCATGCCTCCGCCCTACCGGCTGGCGGACAATGAACAGACACTCCTCGCAACCAGCGACCTGGTCTTTATTGACCCGGTCAGTACGGGCTACAGCCGCGCCGCCCAGGGTGAGGAAGCCAAGCAGTTTCACGGCCTGGAAAAGGATATGGAGTCGGTGGGTGAGTTTATCCGGCTCTTTGTCACCCGGTATAAACGGTGGCGCTCCCCCAAGTTCCTCATTGGTGAGAGCTATGGCACCACGCGCGCCGCCGCGCTCGCCGGCCATCTGCAAGAGCGGCACGGTCTCTACCTCAACGGCATCATGCTGGTTTCGTCGGTGCTCGATTTTGGCACTATTCTCTTCAACCCTGGTCACGACCTGCCCCATCTGCTCTATTTGCCCTCGTTTGCTGCCACAGCCTGGTATCACGGCAAGAGCGACCCGGCCTATGTCGACAATCTGCCGGGGCTGCTGCGCGAGGTCGAGGCGTTTGCGTTGGGCGATTATGCACTGGCGCTGTTGCGGGGTGCTGCGCTCGACTCCGAGGAGCGCACCCGTATCGTCGAACGGTTGGCTGCCTACACTGGGCTCACGCCGCGTTATATCGAGCAGACCAACCTGCGTATCGAGATCATGCGCTTCTGCAAAGAATTGTTGCGCGGACAGCGGCGCACCGTGGGCCGTCTTGATAGCCGTTTCCAGGGCATCGACCGTGACGCCGCCGGCGAACAGCCGGAGCGCGACCCCAGCTACAGCGCCATCCTCGGCCCGTATGCCGGCGCATTCAATGCCTATATCCGCGAGGAATTGGCGTTTGCCAGTGATCTGCCCTACGAAGTGCTTACCAGTCTTTACGAGACGTGGGATTACAGCAAGCATCAGAACAAGTTTGTCAACGTCGCCGAATCGCTCCGCACCGCCACGGCGCAAAATCCCCACCTGCGGGTGCTGGTCGCCAATGGTTATTTTGACCTTGCCACACCTTATTTTGCCACCGACGCTGCGCGGCAACATTCGGATGACTTATTATGAAGCCGGGCACATGATGTATGTCCACGAGCCATCGCTGGCGCGCCTCGGTCGCGACCTGGACGAGTTCGTCCAGAGCGTAGCAGAAGATGCCTTAACAGATCGAATGGCCCATATGTAGGGCAGAGCGCCAACTTTCTCTTAACAATCAGGGTTTCTCAAACGTGCATCCAAGAACTGCGGATGGACAGAAAGAGACAGATCTGGCTCAAGCGGCATCAATCCGTGTCTTTCTGAAAACCCGTGGTTCTCACCCATTCACCCGACTTTTGCGAAGCCCCGCTCAGCAATTGACAGCCCACAGCCAAAGCCGTATACTTGCGGCATGACCCGCGATCCCTACCGTGATGCCGGCGTGGACATCGACGCCGGCAACCGCACTGTCGAATTGATGAAGGCGGCTGTACGCGCCACCTTTACCCCCAATGTACTGGCCGATGTGGGCGCGTTTGGCGGTCTCTTTGCCCTCACCGATCTGCCGCCGCAACCGGTACTCGTGGCCTCCACCGATAGCGTG
>QEUW01000554.1 GCA_003577005.1 Chloroflexota bacterium
GGGCAACATTGTCAGTTTTGAAGTCGAGCCTGGGTTTGGGATGCGGATTATCCCGATCAGCAAAGCACAGGGATAGGCTTCCCGATGGAGACGATTAAGTTACCCTTTCCAAGATCAAACTTTACACAAGGGCGGGCAGAGAACGCAACGCTGACCCTGGAGCAGCTGCCTGAGCCTTTGCAAGAGGTGGCCCGCGCCAATCCGTTTCTGCTGGAGTATTTGCAGGGAGTACCGGTCCAGCAGATTGGCATCCCTGCCTACTACCCCAAGTTATCGCGCAAGCTACGCCAACTGCGCCATCGCAACTTAATCTATCCCACCAGCGACGAGAATGTGTTTGTCCATATCTACCCCGACCCAAGCGGCGAGCGCGATATCTACATCCCAATTGAGCCGGTGGTCACGGTTCAACTCGGCGAGCTGGCCGAGCAAGTGGAGCAGAGGCTCATGGACCACGCCGAGGAGATCGGGAGCGCCGAGGAGGAGAGGCGCAAAGAGGCGTTGACCGCGGCGCTCGACAAGATCTGCATGATCTCCCCTGTGCCCAAGAAAAGCAATGGGCGGGTGTATGTGGATGCGCGCGAACTGAACGCGCTCAAGTATCTGTTTGTGCGCGATAAGATGGGGCTTGGCCCGTTGCAGCCGCTCTTGGCCGACCCGTATATCGAGGACATTAGCTGCAGTGGCGTGGGCAGCATGTTTATCGAGCACAAGATCTTCAAGAGCTTGGAGTCCTCGATCTACTTTCCTTCGCATGATGATCTAGACGATTTTGTGGTGCAAATGGGCGAACGCATCAAGCGCCCCGTCACCCTGCGCAACCCGATCGTGGATGCCACCCTGCCCGACGGCTCGCGCGTCAATATCGTCTACGGGCGAGACATCGCCAAGCGAGGCAGCAACTTCACCATTCGTAAGTTTAGCGAAGACGGTCTCAGCGTCCTGAACCTGATCGAATTTGGCAGCATGAACTATTTGATCGCGGCCTATCTGTGGCTGGCGATCGAGGAGGACTTGAATGTGTTTGTGGTCGGGCCGACAGCCTCCGGCAAGACCACCCTGCTCAATGCCCTGACGGCGTTTATCCGCCCAGACGCCAAGGTGGTGACCATCGAGGACACGCCGGAGTTGATGGTTCCCCACAAAAACTGGGTGCGCGAGGTGGTGCGCGACATGAGCAAGACCAACAGCGGCAGCAGGGTGGATATGTTCGACCTGCTCAAAGCAGCCCTGCGCCAGCGCCCCGACCGCATCATGATCGGCGAGATCCGCGGGGTGGAAGGGAACATTGCCTTCCAGGCCATGCAGACCGGCCACGGTGTGATGGCGACCTTCCATGCTTCCTCGGTGCAAAAGGTGATCCAGCGTCTGACTGGCGACCCGATCAACGTCCCCAAAGTCAACATTGACAACTTGGACCTGGTGGTGATCCAAGCTGCCGTGCGCGGACCCGACGGCCAGATCGTGCGCCGCATTGTGAGCATCAACGAAATCGTAGACTATGACCCGCTCTCTAACTCTTTCTCGTTTGTGACTGCGTTTCGTTGGAGGGCCGAGGATGACACCTTCGAATTCCCCGGCGATATGAACAGCTATCTCTTGGAACAAAAGGTGGCGCTCAAGCGTGGGCTGCCGGAAAGCAAGGCGCGCACGATCTATTCGGAACTGCGCAAGCGCGCCGCGATCCTCGAAAAACTCCATAAACGCGGGGGAACGTTGAGCTATGCGCGCTTTTTTGAGATCATTGCCGAGGCTTATAAACAGGGCCTCCTTTGAGGAGTTCTTCAAACACCTGTTGAAGGGCCGGCAGTTCAAAGAGGTCATCGGGTTTGACCTCTTTTACCAACTGACCTATATGTCGGCCATTGCCATGTCCGGCATCTCGCGCAGCCGTGTCTTTCTGATGGGGGGTGAGCTGGCGCGCGATCCATCCGCCTACTTTAACCGCGTCCATCTCCTTTCCCAGAAGCTGGGCTACGACTATGCGCGCGCCTGTGCCATGGTCGGTCTCAACACCAAATCAGAGGAGATGGTCAGCTTGCTTCTGCGGCTTTCCACGGCGCTCTCCTCCGGCCAACCCGAACGCGAATTTTTGGCCGAGGAAGCCTTGGTCCAGGGCAAAAGCTATGAGAAAGAGTATGAGCGCGACCTCGCCTCGTTGACCAAGTGGACCGATGCCTACGCCGCGGTGACGGTCTCTACGACCCTGATCGTGATCATCAATATGACCTCGTCGTTGATCTACCCCCTGAGCACCGGCATCCTGGTTGGGTTGGTGCTGACGGCGGCGGTCACCGCCGGGGCGACGGCGTGGATTTTGTCGCGCGCCGCGCCCAAAGAGGTGATCGATCGCTTCTCGCCGGAGGGGCCCTGGACACAGCGGCTCTCATTAAAGCTGGTCTATTATCTGGGAGCGGGGGTTTTCATTGTCTGCCCTCCCCTCCTCCTCTGGGGGGTGAATATCGGGTGGGTGACCCTGCTCGCAGCCTTGATCTTGCTGCCGCTCGGCGTGGTGAGCATGTTAGCCGGGCGCGAGATCGACAAGAAGGACCGGGAATTCGGCCCGTTTCTGCGCTCGCTGGGGGCGATGGCGGTCTCCACCGGGACCACCATCGCCGAGGCGCTCACGCGCATCGATCTCAGCTCCTTTCCTACGTTGGAACCTGATCTGGTTCGTCTACGGAGCCGGCTCGCTGCCGCCATTGATCCGGAGCTTTGTTGGCACAAGTTCGCCATGGAGACCGGCAGCAAGCTGATCGGCGAGACTGTCAAGATTTTCAACGATTCGGTCAAGCTTGGCGGCGACCCAGATACGATTGGCTTTCTGGCCGCGGACTTCTCGTCGCGCACCATCATGTTGCGCGCCAAGCGCAAGGTGACGGCCTCGACTTTCTCCTGGCTGACAGTCGTGATGCATGGCGCGGTCTCTTTTCTGCTGGTGCTGATGTTTGAGGTCGTGCGGAACTTTGTCTTGATGCTCAACGAGGCGGCCTCCACCTTGGAGGGCGAGGCGTTGGGCACGTTTGCCATGGCGATGCCAGTGTTTCATGTGCCCCAGGTAGAGCTTTTCCGGGGGATGACGGTCACGATGGTGTTGCTCCAGGCGGGGATCAACGGCATTGCCATTAGCAGCACCGACGGCGGGCACAAGCTAAAGCTCGCCTTCTTTCTATCGCTTATGCTGGCGATGTCGGGGGTGGCCCTGTTGATCGGCGGCCCTGTGGTGGCCCGCATTCTGTAAAGGAGAAAGGGAGGTGGCGATGGCTGTCTCAGAGGTAACAGTACGGGTAAGAGTGCTGCGCGCGCGGCTGTTTGAGCTTGGGCTGTACAGCAGCCTGTTGACTACCGCCACCATGGTGGCCTGGTGGTTTTGGCAGCGCCAAGCGGTCGGGAACGCCTTGCCAGGGGACATGGCGCCGGAGATGGCAGATTCTTTGCCCATCCTGACACGCCTGTTGCTCCAAAAGCCGATTGTCCTGGCCTTTGCCCTAGCGGAGCTGATCTTAGGGCTGGCACTGTTGCTGGCGGTCGTCCCGATGGGGTGGTGGCTCAAATCCGGCCAGCTTGAGCATCCGGAGGTCAGCCCGGTGACCTGGCTTGCCCGATCGCTCAGCGGAACCCTGTCTCCTGCAGAGGAGATGCCGCCCGCTGTACCCAACGCCGAGACGGCGCCAGCCTTGGATAATCCGGTCCAGCTAGCAGCCCAACCGCCGGGTGCTGGGGCTGTGACGCCGGCGCAAGGCGGCGATGCCCCAGCGCCGGCATCACCGGGACAGCCCCCCCAGCCTCAACAGCCCGCGGCGAACCCAGCTCAGCCCCCTGCGCCGGCCCAGAACGGTACTCAACCTACGCCCGTGCAATCTGGCGTTCCGTCTCCTGCGTCACAACCACCCCAGCCCGCCCAACCGCCTCAATCTGACCAACCCGCCCAGTCTGCCCAACCGCCGGAGATGTCCCCGGCCCAGGAGTCATCAGGGCTGCTGCAGAGTCTGGAGATCCCTCCCGAAGAAGAATCGCTGGAGTCCTTGACCGATGTGTCCGATATTTTGGCCTCGTTTATAGACGAAGACCTGGTGGATCCCATGCTTGCAGAACTCAGCGCCAGTTTGGAGGACGTCGAGATCGTGGCCTTGGCTACTTCCTCCCGGCGTTTGGCGCATGAGCTGCACTATGCGCGCAGCCGGCGCCCA
>QEUW01000555.1 GCA_003577005.1 Chloroflexota bacterium
CTGTGACCGATGGAAGTCCGGCAATGAAGAAAGGAGTCTTGAAGGGAGACATAATCGGAGAACTAAGCGACCTATTTAACCAGTGTACGCCGCAAAGTATCCAGGAGCTGCGCGATTGCCTTAAAGTCGTTTCTGATGACGTCGGCTTCCTTCTGTACGTGTATCGTGACGGAAAACGCATCATGCTTTACATTAAACCAGAGGTAAAACCCGTGGTGTACAAAGAGCCCTCGTCGGCTACAGGCGAAGCATTTTAGAGGAGTATGAGGCAAACACTGCCGCCTCCGTAACGACTAGGAGCCTCCCATGCCCTGCTGCTGCGGGAGTGGCGTGAAACGCTCCGGCGCTGCCAGGGATGACCGTCGGCAAGGCCATCGCGACGGGCGAAGTCACCGGTAATCTAGTGCGATTCCCACCCAGCCTGCACGCGTGACCGACAGGACGTGCCTGAGGTCACGCGCGTGCAGGATAGTTCCGTTACATCGCGACTGCCGCCGAGGCGGCCGCGGGCAGTGTTGGTTTAGGACTCGAGAAACAAAACTCGTCACAGCTTCGGTTTGAATTGGTTCAACTTTGCAATGGTGTCTTTTGCGGCTCTCACTTCTAGTAGTCGTCCTTGGAAGTGTGGCCACGCAGCCCCAAGCCCCGAGTAAGTGCCGACTTGATACGAATTGATCACCGCATTGTCTTCCGGATAAGAATGCCTCATGATCAATAAGCAACCCCATGGGCCCACGTCATTCCAGTGCATCATGCCGTTCGTTCTAGCCTGTCTTATCCATTGTTCGTAGTTACCAAAGCAATTAGTCGGCGCCGCATCCTTTTCTCGCAGTAACTTTCCATCCATATCGTAGACCCAGAACGCCATACCATCTGTCACAAACGAGGGTGCGCCATATTTTTGTCGTACGGCGCTCGTGAGCGCTGCGCCTGGCCCACGCTGTGCGAGCACGGCGTCGTGCCACGCCGTGATCAGGGTGTCCGACGGCAATCCGGTGATCTCCCGTGCAGAAGCAAACCCAGAGATTGGTCGCACGTATCCGCCCGGAGATACTCCATCAGGGTCGTCGACCTTAAACCCCGCAAACACGCCCTCATTTAAGGAGGCCTTATTGAAGGGGGATGCTTTTAAGACGCCTGCCTGGACAGGTCCGAGCTGCACTCCCTTCACTGCGTGTTGCTTCAGGATGGGATGATCCCAGGCCGGCTCACGCAGCGGGATCCGGGCAAGGACCTTTCGAATTCGACTATACGCTCCAACGCTGACACGGATGGACCCATTCGATTCATGCTGAACCGTAAACGGGTCACAGATTTTCACTCCCGCATTCTTGTACATCTGAATCGTTTCAGGATCATCAACCCCAAATTTCAGTATGTTCACATCAGCAGAGGGACTCATTACCCAGGATAAGCAATCACCTAAACTGGTCGATGCATACGTCCCTTGGGAACTGACAAAAATCACTAACGAATCTCCAGCCCGCGTGCCTGCAGCCCTGTCGCTGTCTAGAATCGTAATCCCGCTGAATGGCCCGTTGTTGAGTGCCACCCCTATCGGGTCAGGTGGAAGTGCGTAACTGACGTTAGACTGACTCGGATGTCCTCCGGAACTCGGAAGCCCTGTAGATTGTGACGGCAATTGACAGGCTATCAATCCCATCCCCATGCTTGCGACCAGCGATATAGAGGCACAGAGTTTCTTACGCTTATTCATGCGACGACTCCTTTTCGTGTAACGCCTCCACATAAGTCATTACAGCCCTGGACAGGAGACAACACGGACTTATTTTCCTGCTTGGTCGGGAGACCACGACTCACCATAGGCACATCGCTTCGACTCAAGTTCAGGGTCTCCAAAGCGCCCGGCATAGTCGGCGAGGAAGGCGTCTTTGGATCGTGCCGCTTCGAACTCAGTGCTGCCTTTCCAGAATCTAGCAGTGTCCGCCACGCTACTCCACATATTGCCCGTGTAATCGCGGTGTCTCTTCCATTCTGCTATCGTGCTCCAGATCCCTCTCGCTATGTACTTCGTGGACTCCTCTTCGGTTAAATACCTCGCCGCCAAACAGCCCGCCAAGCTTCGATACGCTTTCGCCGCATCCATTTTGGGCGGGCCAGCCGGTGCCTCGCTGGGTGGTTTCGAAGCGGACTCATTACGGCGTGATTCTGCCTGTGCCAATGCCGGTGTTCCCGATGGGTCTAGTGAGTTGAGGTCCTTTAATAATCGCTCAAGGTCTGGATTCGCATAGAAGCCCTTGGAGATGACCGAGAGAGAACTAACAGGGGCATCCGGAACGGGCATCGAGCGAAAATCCACAAATGTCGCCTGCGCCTGTCCACCATTAGTCCCTATCGGAACGGCCGCCGAGGCGTTGCCCAATTCGACGAGAATCCCCACGTACACCTGATCTTTTGATACCTGTTGGCGTACGCCCTCCGCTTCTGATGGAGAAAGATCCCACAACACGGAATCGGTCGCGCTCCGTTCTCGATGAATGGGAAACGGAATGGACAGCCTGATCCCACTACAGAATCCTCTGAGATCTACATGGATTTGATTGGTTTTTCGATCTGCACGCAGCGCACCGTCAGGGCCACTAAACTGAAGAAACGCCATCGTAAACCGCTGTTCCTGAAAGCTGTACGGAGGAAGATACATTGGGAAGACAATGGCAAGGCGCTGGGGTGGCATGATGGCATTCGCCATCACCCTCGATCGATACTCATTCACAAACCGTTGTTCAGTGCTTTTTTTCTCAGCCGCATCTTTCCCGTGCCACGCTTCGTCTCTGTCCACGAACTGCCCCTTCTCGTCTTTAGGGAGAGATCGAGCGAAACACAGAGACCTCTCATCGAAGATACTTGGTCTCATCCCGAGTTCGATCGAGTCGAGTCCTTGCTGCATGGCAAGTATTTCGCCCTTGGATAGCACCATATTGGCTTTCGGTGACACGATATACCCACCTAACGCCGTTCGTGCATGTGCGACCGGGGACTCACTGTTAGAAGGCCCCGTTGTCGTGGTCGGGGTAAAGGGAGGGGGAGAGGGCCGATGGCCAGATTGAGGTGAGGGCGCTGGAGCCGGAGGGACGCCTCGTTGTTGTCCCTGGCCAGACTTCAATACGCTGTCAATGCTATCAATGGCTCCTTGAATCTTTTTCCCTTCTTCTTTGAGTTGGTCAAAGAGTCCCGCCTGACTGACTGTAGGGAAACCGACGAAACACGTCATCAGTACCACTATTAAAATAATCATCGCGTGAGTCCTCCTGCTTACCAGAGAACGAGGTCACTCGTCCTTGTATTTATTTCGAATAGTTGAGCCGTGGGAAAGACGTGCTTCGCGGAATAGTAACGGCGTGTACTGACTCGTGGGCTGGCTCTACGAATATACTCGGGAAGCCTCATGGTAACCTCACACGAGATACGGTACGTAGTGGTTGGCACTACGTTATCGCATCAGGAGAAAATGATCAATATGTCTACATTGGTTTAATGTGGAAATACCTCCTTCCTCTACAACCGAACTTCTCCCTCAATGGCTGTGACCCAAAACCCGAAAACTAGGCCAGCGGGATCTTGAGGAAACAGCGGCGGCATGATCATCTTCACCCAGAAGGAGGACCGACGATGGCACGATGACGAGGACATACGGAGGAGCAGATCTGGCCGCCTTACTATTCCCCCGCGCCGAACATATCAGCGAGATGAGTCTAGACCTCATACGCTGTCTCCCCGCACACGAGACGGAGATCTGCCCGTTATCACTCTAGACCCAGCGGAACAGGGCTCGCCGACCCAGGCGGGACAGTTTGCTTCGGCCCTTTCTGCGCCATGAACAATTCAGCAAGACAACAGTTTCCAATACTTCAGCGTACCGTTTGGTCAGTTGTACCCATGAATAGCTCCGCTCCGCCCAACGCCTGGCCTAAAAGGGGAAGAAAAGCAAGGCGAGCCAACAAAATTACGTCCGGAAGTGGTCGGGCTAAACAATCAACAACCCTACGCACGTTCCCGACCCACGGCGCGAAGGCACTCTGTACAAAGGAGGTTCCTCATGGAATCCAACCCCACATTCTCCTACCTGCGCTCGAAGCTTCAGGAGTGGAAGGCCCATGATCTACTGCTGCAGGCTTCGGAGCTAAGTTGGACGCGGTTTCAGCAGCGTCGGGATGGAGGTCTCGATCGCCGACATGGACGAAACACATCGTTGCCTCGGGTTCTACGTCGCGGATGCCGGCCTGTTTTTCTCGTCGGGCGACGATGCCATGACAGTCCACTTCATGGCTCGGCGCTTCACGGCTGAAGAGCAAGGCTACGAAAGCCGCATTCTCTATAAGCGTGTAAATGCGGGGCTGCTCCGCAAGCTGGTGGAGGAGGCATTAGTGCGGCTCATCGGACCGCGGCAGGCCACCGCAGTGAATCAGTAATGCCAAGAGTGATGGCGAGGCCGTCGTTGTGACGGTCGCGCCATCTTCCAACGTCCGGTTCAGATCAACGATACACACAGAGTACTGGAAAGAGACAACCACCATGACAAACGACAGTGAAGTACTAATGGCCCTCCGGATACGACTACGTGAAGGACAGGATTCCGGAATGCTTCCCTTCGAGTTAAAGCCAGGACGGCAATTTCAGGTTGTGGTCTGCGAAATCGCCGTACCACTGCTTAAGCATCTGGTGACAACTTTCTGTATCGAGGGCGTCACAGCACATCTCATTATGGGCCTTGATGAAACTATTCCATACGCCGGGCTCGAAGTACTTAATCCTCAAACAACCCTCTGTCTGTACTCGTCAACCACAGGCCCAGAGATGCTCAGCAGCGTGTAGGGCGGGGCGTATACCCAATATGCGAGTCTTCGAACACTGAGCTATCGACTGATGACTACATCAATGTTGGAAGCCGTCCTCGTCGAGCAACTCCACCTAGTACTATGTCCGGCACAGCCGATTATCTAGCTTCACCAAGATGATCACGACTGAGGCAGTTTCGGCGCGATGTCAGAGACCTTCATCAAGCGCTCGGAGCGGAAGGCCTGCGGGCCACCATCCATGACCTTTTTCCGGATCTGGGCGTCCTCAGTCGATCACTTCGACCTTGAAGTCTCTTTTCGTCCTTCCGGCACCCCGGACGCCTTTCACATGCCTACCTGCCCAATGGGAACCGGGGGACCGGGCACACGTCCACAGTCGCCTCGGCCTATCGGGATCTGGATATGGCTACGGCGTAGTCATGAGTGTGATCGAAGTGTCCGTCCTCTGTGCCCGTGGCACCTCGACGAGCCATCAAACCGGATCACATCAGCAAGCCAACAGCCACGGGTCGCTCATGAGCCATCAAAGGTAGCGATTAGGACGCAACACCCTCATTGCTTATTACCAAGGAGTCCACGATGCAACTGTTTGAGGCATACCCCCTCCAAGAGAAGCTACAACAATAGGAACAGAGAGGCCGTCGTCCTACGCTTGTTACAGATTCAGTGTATCGCCCGCTCATCACCTCGGCTAGCAAGATAAGAAGGGAATATCTCATGGCAAACGAAACAAAAGCACATAACAACACCTCTCCCGAGAAACCATCTGCCTTGTTAACGGCATCCGAGGTGGCAGCATGGCTACGCGTATCACGCGCATACGTCTATACGGCGGCCCGACAAGGTCATCTTCAAAGCATTAAATTTGGGAAAGCGGTCCGCTTTGACCCACAAGACGTTGAAGCTTTTCTCAAACAGAACCGAGGATAGCCGTTTTCATAGCCTCAGCAGCGAGGGAACCATACAATCTCCTCGCTGCAACACTCCCCTCCACTTTTTTCATCTAAAGATTCTTCCTGTTAACTCCGATAGATTTGGGAGCCCTCACTATCTGGAGGAGTCGCGGATGGGGAGCAGCAGTTCTGAGAACGTCCGACAGAGCGGCGCCTCATCTTTAGAAATTGGCGGCCGCCTCACTGTAGAGCCCATGCACGTTCCCACACAACACGATGTGCATAGCGCTCCTCTGATTACCACTCTTGCCGATGAACTGCCTAAGCACAAAACCAATTTAGAGAAGTATCGGGGCAAAGAATATTTGGGCCTCCCACAACGCACCCTATCAGGTATAGACAACGCCATCAGTGGCTTTCGCGGGCTGATGCTACTGGCCGCTCCACCCAATGTGGGAAAAACTGCCCTCGGCGTCCAGATTGGCCTAGACATCGTCAAGCACAATCCTGA
>QEUW01000556.1 GCA_003577005.1 Chloroflexota bacterium
CCAGCAGATCGGCCAGTCTCTGGCGCGCAGCTTCGGCCCGTTGATAAAAGGCGAGGCCGGGTTCCTTGGCGCGAATGGCGATGATCAGTGCATTTTCTTTGCGCAGCGCCTCGGCCATCACCCGCTGGGTGGACTCTGGCACGGGGGCAAAGGTGCCGGTCTGAAAATAGGCGTAGGTTTGGGTCAGCGGCAGATCGGCGCGCAGTTGGGCCATCGTGCGGATCGCCGGCTCACTACGGTCACGGTTCATAGCGCAATTCTCTCCATCAGTTTGCCCTTACCCACAAATCGGTGCGAGGGGCTAACCCACGTGCAACGCACCCTACGGGTGCATCGCACGGATTGCCTCGGTGCGTTGCACGCTTTGCGTGCGATGCACCTGCTGGCGGCCCTTCCACCCGCCGGCACCCAGGATGTGGGTCAAGGTAAGCTCCAGCGGGCGGCGAGCGTCGGGTCATTCAGCGGCTGCTGCGGCCGCCCCCCCGGAGGTCGGTTTAGAAAGTGCGGTTGCAGTACTAACCCTCATTAACACTACAACGGGGCTTTCTTGAGGTGCGCGTACTTGGCAAAGTACGTTGCACCTCTGGCCTGCGGCGCAAAGTCCCGTTGTAATTTTAATACTCGCGCGCCATGCGCCCTACGGGGACTTCGATGACGGTGGGGCATTTGGTGAGCAGGGCCTGGCGCAACACAACTTCTAATTCTGCAGCGCCTTGTGCCCGGATGCCCTGTGCGCCGTAGGCAGCAGCCAACTTGACGAAGTCGGGATTGTGTAATTCAGTCCCTATCACATGTCCATCAAATTGCTCCAATTGTGCGCGCAGGACGTTGCCATAGGCGTTGTCATTAAAGACAATGGCCACCACAGAGATGCCGTGTTGGACAGCCGTGGCCAGTTCTTGTGCGTTGTAGAGAAAACCACCATCGCCACACAGGGCCACGACAGCCCGGTCAGGTTGGGCCACCTTTGCACCCAAGGCCAACGGGAATGCGGCGCCGAGCGTGCCCAGTTGGGATGCAGTTAGATAGGTATGGGGCTGGTAGACCGGGTAATAGTTGCGGCTGTAATAGCCCATCTGATTCATATCCTGCACCAGAAAGCCGTCGTCGGGGATGGCGATGCGGATGGCCTGCATCAGATCCCACTGGGGTTGGAGTTGGCGGGCCGGGTCAAACCGTTGGGCGTTGAGTGCGGCTACTTCCGCTGAGCAACTGGGGCGCGGGTCAGTGGCTTTGACGACAAGCTCATAAAGCCGCTGCAGGGTAGCTTGTGCATCACCGGCCAGACCAAGGAGATGATCGGCCTGGCTGATTTCGTTTTCATCAATATCGATCTGGATGACCTGCCCATGCCGGAGCAGGCCCGCAAAATCGGTGCGCGTGCCGATTGCCAGGATCAAATCCCGCGCTTCTAGCCAGCGGCGCAACGGTGCATACCGTAGTTCGGCCAGCCCCAGCGAAAGCGGATGCCGGTCCGACAGCGCCCCCTTGCCCTGAGCAGTGCTGACGACGGGCGCTTGTAAGTGCTCGGCCAGCGCTTGCAACATGGCGCTGGCTCCGGCCCGGTGGACGCCGCCGCCGGCCCAGATCACCGGTTTGGTAGCCTGGATGAGCATCTGTGCTGCGCGCTCGATCCCTTCCTGCGAGGCTGCCGGGCGGGCGACAGCCTGGGGCGTACGCAGTTCAACCTCGCCAACCTGGGCAAAGACCTGGGATGGAATCTCCAGCAGGGCGGGACGCGAACGCCCACCTTTCATTTGATAGAAAGCTTCTTGAACGAGCTGCGGAATTTCACCGGGACTGTGTGCCCGTCGCGCCCAGCCACTGACCTGGCCCACGCCGGCCAGGTTGTTCTCGCTCCCGTGCGGAATGTCTTGATGCCGGGTCCCGGTGACCACCAGCATGGGCGAAGAGACGGCATAGGCGGTCGCCATCCCGGCGAAGGCATTGAAGATTCCCGGTCCTGGCACCACCAGCGCGGCGGCGATCTCGCCGCTGGCGCGATAGTAGCCATCCGCCATGTAGGTGGTGGCTTGTTCATGCCGGGTGGTGAGATAGCGAATGCTCGGCGTTTCGTATAGGGCGTCAATCGCTTCATACTGGCCGGCGCCGGGCAGCCCAAAGACGATGCGCACGCCCTCCCGCTCAAGCGAGTTTACGAGCGCCTGCCCCCCATTCATCAGCGTCATCTGGATTTGTCCTTTGGGAAGGTCACACCGGCAGCGTGGAACCAGGTGGCATCAACCAGCGCAGCCGATCTTGCAAAGTGAGGTAAGGCTGGATTTTGGTGACAAACTCAGCCACCGTCTCTTCAACCGTGGCAGTGCTGGTGTCGAGCACCATTTTTTGTGGAATGATGGACCGCTTGAATTCCTCGTCAAAGCGGCGCAGGACGAGTTCAATGTCTTGCGGTCGGACGAGGCTGTGGGGGTGGGGATGCTCGCGCATCCGCCGGGCGATCACTTCGGGCGCGGCTTTGACATGAATCAGGACGATCTGAGGGGTGTACTTCATAATCTGATTTTCGATGTTCTTGGAGTGGATCAGCCGGTCGCCGGCCTGCCCTTCTTGCCCGTAGCCATAGTAGAGTTGGGCGTAAATGGTATCTTCAATATAGTGGCCGATGATAATGTAATCGGCGTCGTCGGGTTTGGTCGGCGTGTGGTAATAGAGGTTGTGGCGCTGAAAGGCTTCCAGGATCTTCGGGCTGAGCGCCAGCACCTGCTCCTGCTCTGCCGGGGTCAAGTCGGGCGGGTGACCGATCATGTGCGGAAGCTTCCAGTGGTCATGGATGCTGCTAAACTGGATGCCAAGCTTCTCTCGTCCCCAGGCGTTGATTGCATGGGCCAGCGTGGTTGTGCCCGCGTATTCGCAACCGATAAAGAATAGTCGCATACTTGCTCCCGATGTTTGGTGTTTTAGGAATCAGGTAGCCAGGGAAAGGGACGCATGACCTGCCACCTGTTTCCCTGGCTACCAAGCCACCTACTTGTTCATCTTGGTTGGGTCGAGCGCATCTTGGAGGCCATCACCCATCAACGTGAAAGCGTACATGGTGAGTGCGATCATCAGGCCGGGGAAGAACGGCAGATACCAGTGCGTCTGGACGGCGGAGAGATAGTCTTGGAGCATCCGCCCCCAACTGGGCAGCGGCGGGTTGATGCCGATCCCCAAAAAGCTGAGCCCCGCTTCGCCGAGAATGGCGGTGGGGATCCCCAGGGTGACCGTGACAATGATCGGCGGCAGCGAATTGGGCAGCAGATGCGTTGTGATGATGCGATAGTTTGAAGCGCCAATACAGTGCGCCGCCAAGACATAATCACGCTCGCGCAAGGCGAGCAGTTGACCCCGAATCAACCGGGCGATCCCCATCCAACCGGTGATGATAAAGATCAACAAGACGTTGCGCAGTCCCGGCCCCCACAAGGTGATGATCAGAATGCCGAACAGCAGATTGGGCACCGAGTTGACGACCTCGATCACGCGCATGATCACATAATCGACAGCGCCGCCGTACCAGGCCGCCAACGCGCCCAAAGGCAGACCGATCATCAGGGCCACCAGGTTGGTGATCAAGCCAACCGCCAATGAAATGCGGGCCCCGTAGATAATGCGCGTCAACACATCCCGCCCAAACGGGTCCGTGCCCATCGGATGCTCCCGGGAGGGGAACTGCCAGGCCTGGTCAAGCACTTGATGGTCATAGCCTTCAGGAGCCAGCACGCCGGCAAAAACCGCCATGAAGGTCAGGCAGAGCACCAAAAACAAAGCCACCATCGAGAGGCGGTTGCGCGCAAAGCGGCGAGCGGCATCACTCCACAGGCTGCGCTGCTTCCCTTGTAGGGTGAGCGTATACGGCGACGATCGGCCAACAAGCGGCGTCGTTACATTCCCCATGCTGCTCATGCTGTTCTGCGCCCCGCCACTCGAATGCGCGGATCGACTACGCCGTACAGCAGATCAGTTGCCAGGTAGGCCAGCGCCACCAACAAGGTCCACAGCAGAATCAGCGCCATGATCATTGGGTAATCTCGATTGTACAGGGCCAGCGTCGTCTGGCTGCCCAGCCCTGGAATGCGAAAGATCGTTTCGATAAAAAATGAACCCATCAGCAAGTTGACGACCAGCGGCCCCAGCAGGGTGAGGATCGGCAGGGC
>QEUW01000557.1 GCA_003577005.1 Chloroflexota bacterium
TCAGGCGGCCTGTTTCATCTCTATAATCAGTCTGAATATGGATGTCAGGTCCAAGAAGTTCGGTCAGTTCCGCCAGTCACGATACACCTTCCCAGGTGACTTGTTGGCCCAAGCCGGGGAATCCTTTCCACTGCCAGACCAGATCCCCTCCACGTCTCTCGATATAATCCCCGTTTGCGGATCCATCGTTCTAGATAGGCCAATCGTTTGGCCATATAGCCGTCCGTATCACACAGGATGATCCCATCTAGAGCAATGTCCAGGAATAAGGCGGGCACATGGGCTTCGAACTCGGTGGAAGTTTTAGCCAGAATCGAAATTCGGCCGCGCCACATGGGTGGCAACAGCTGCTTGAGGTAAAGGTGGCGCTGAAAGCGTCTCTGTGGCAGTCGGTGGGCAACCACCAGCAGATCCCAGTCGCTGTCGGGGCGGTGGTCGCCGCGCGCGAGCCAAAGAGCACAACGACTACCAGATCTGTACCAAGCTGTTGCCGGAGCGCTGCTATAACCGGTGCTAACGGATGACTCGCGATTTCTGGTGCGGGTTTTGTTTCAGTGTTCGAGTCTACCATCGCTTTTCCCCTGGTGAGCGCACATAGGTACCAAAACGCCTTCCATCACGGTGACACGATGCTTGCACCCACTATTGCGCCAGGCGCGTGAGGATTCAAGCGTCTATTTTGAAAAGACGCAAACCCACACGCGCGGCCAACGCCACGGCACACGAACGACAGACGCGCGTCAAGACCTCCGGGAGGTGACCAGTTGAAATCTCGCCAACCAGGCTGTTTGTGGTCACCTCCCGGAGGTCGGGCGCCAGCTAGAGAAACGGAGAATCAAATGCAGACGGGCGCAACGTTAGATTGGCAGATCTTCGAGGAAGAGGAGTGGGATGACGCCGTCGCCGCCGGCTTGATCGCATATCCGCAAGCTGCCGGCGCACCTTTAGTAGGGCCCGAGGATGCGTGGCGCGGGTGGCGAGCACGGCTGGCCGGAGTAGTTACCGTGGTGCTCGTGGGCATCCTGTTGGGGATGGCCTACCCCTCCTGGCGAGCGGCTGGGATGGGAGTCTCTGCACTGACGGTGGAGTACCCAGCGCTTGTGGCTGAGACGAAAGAGTTGGAGGATAACGCCGCCCCGTCACCGGTCGCTGAAGAGGCATTAGGGGCGCAACTGACGATGGTCACCCACTATTTCCAATTCGAGGTGTACCAACGTGACAGTGCCACGGTCGGCGAGGTGGCAGCCCACCTGGACGCTCGCTATCGCGAATTACGCCGCACGCTTGGTCTCGCCGCACCGGCGAGCAGCCTGCATATCACCGTCGTTCCGCACCCGCTCACGCCCGGGTGGCGACAAGCGGACAACCAGTTGATCATCGCCTCTCCGCGCTTTTTGCCGACATCCGAAGCGTCGTCCCAGGCGCAAACCACGATCGACCTGCTGTTGCAACTGTTGGCGCAACAGGCGCTCACCGAAGCGCTCGCTGAAACGCCGGTACGCTGGCAGTGGAATCTGATGGTCGATGGGCTGCGGCTCTGGCTGCGGAAGTGCCACAGCACTCCAACGCAGAGTCACTGCCCGGCTCTGTCTGCGCCTACGGGCGACGAGGCGGCCACAACCACACCGTACCGCCTGACCGATCTGCTCTTTGGCGACTCCGATTGGTTCTACGCATCCCAACAGGCAGGCCGGGGCGAAGCCGCAGCATCGCTGATTGCCTATGTCTCGCATGACTATGGGGATGAAACAGTGGCCAGCCTACTACGCGCCTTTGGTCACCACACCACCTGGCAGACGCTCGTACCGGAAGTCTTTGGCGTGCCGGCAGAGAAATTTGAACAAGGCTGGCACGAGTATCTGAGACAGGCCTCTGGGGCGGCTTTGGCAGGGCTGCCTGCGGAGGAGTGAGAGCTTCTGTTGTATCGAAGCGCTTCATTCAAAGCCAGAGCTGCGGGACATCATACTGCTGGATGACTTGATCCTGGGTGACGAAGATCAAGCCATGATGCGCCGCCTGGGCGGTCAGGATGCGGTCAAAGGGGTCTTTGTGATGGGGCGGCAGCAGCGTCGAGTCGATATTCGGCCCAGATATCATCTGGTGGCTTGAACAACTCTTCTGGCACAACCAGCAGTTGTGGCGTCAGCCTCATTTTCGTCCGCCAGTCGCCTGGTTGGGTGGAAACCAGGCGCGCCACCTCGCGGTTGTGGCGGTGAATGACAATCGTCTCCCCTGCCGCGGCTTTATCTAAATAATCGAACAGGTGATTGCGTAGTGTGGTTGCAGAAACAAGGATCATGATAGACTGTCCAGTCAGACATGTACATATTAACAGGAATTATGTACATAATCTTACCTGATAGATCTTGCGTTGTAAAGCAGTAGACGGACAATTTCATATGCTTTCTCTGGCGAACCGAGTGGAAATGGTCGGCCAGGAAAATCACGTCGCCAACACATACCCCACCGCCTCATCCAGCGTCATGGCTTCCCCCGCCGCCCAGGCGGCGCCGGCCTCGTCAGCGCGCACCAACTGGTGAGCAGAGGCGACCAACTGATCAAACCGGCGTTGCAACACCGGCGGCAATACGACACCATCGCTGGCGCGCTCGCGAGCCACGACGGCTACAAACCGTAGCGCACGATCCGGTTGCTGTTGGGCGAGGGCAAGGGCAGCCCACGCTTCGAGCAGCTCGATTTCGTCATGATGGGCTCTGTAGCCAGCGCGGATCTTCAGCGCGCTGTGCAACAACGTGACCGCACGCGCATGGTTGCCGCGCTCGGTCATCACGCAGCCGAGCACATATTGAGGAGCCGCGATCAGGTGGTCGGAACCCATGGCCCCGGCCAGGTCGAGACATTCCTCCGCCAGCAATTCCGCCCTATACAGGTCGCCTTGCAGGAGCGCGGCCCGGCTGCAGTTGAAGAGTGTGATAACCAGCCCCCATTTCTCGCCAAGTTGCCGGTGCAGGGCCAGCGCCCGCTCACAGAGGGCGCGGCCCTCGTCAAAACGGCCAAGCTGGGTCAGCTCCCGGCCGGTGTAGCCCATGACCAGCGCATAGCCAGCCTGATCACCGACTTCAAGCTTGAGCGGTTCAGATTCCTGGAGATTCGCTTCCCAGGCAGCGTAGTCACCCCGCTCATAGGCAATGCCGCCCAATTTGTTGAGCGAGTGAGCCAGCGTACATTTGTCGCCTGCCGCCCGGCTGACCTCCAGACTGCGCTGATACAGCGGTTCGGTCTGGTTCGTCCTGGCAAAAGGCTCGATAGCCAGCGCCGTATTGAAGAGATAGCGGGCATAGATAAAGGAAGGGAACAGATTGTCTGTCAGTGGCAACAGTTGGGACAGGCGTTCCGCCGCCTCGCGCCGGTACTCTGTCCGCACCCATAACCCTAGCAGCGCATCACCCAGGTGCATGGCAATCTCGACCTCCCGCTGGCGTACTGCCCAATCCATCACGACGCGCAGGTTGTAGAGCTCGCTTCGCAGCCGCTGGACCCAGGCGGCCTCGCCCGGCCCGTAAAACTGCGGTCCGGCTTCGACTGCCAGCGCCAGATAGTAGCTGGCGTGGCGCCGCTCCATCTCCGCCAGTTCGCCGCGCTCCTGCAAGAGCGCCAGCCCGAATTCACGGATCGTTTCCAACATCATGAACCGCGGCTCACCATCAGGTTGACTCTCATGGCGGAGCAGATTCTTGTTTGCAAGCGACGCAACGCCTTCGAGGACGCTATCGGCGATTCCGGTTAGGGTCTGTACATGATGGCTCACTGCCTGTGCATCGGGGAACGCTGCGCTGGGCCAGGAGACCCCCAGGACGCGCTGGATACGCGCCTCGGCCACAGCCAGATCTTCGTCGGTCGCGCTGGCTGCTTCCAGAGTGAAGCCCCCCACAAAGATCGCCAGCCGGCGGAAGAGCGCCTGTTCGTCTGGCGTAAGCAGGTCATAGCTCCAGGCGATGGCCCGGCGCAGCGTCTGGTGGCGTTCGGGCATGTCGCGGGCGCCATGGCGCAGCACCTGCAGCGCCGACGAGGAGAGCAACTGCCGCAGCAGCGCCTGGGGCGAAAAGAACTTGATGCGGGCGGCGGCCAGTTCGATGGCCAGCGGCAAGCCATCCAGCCGGATGCAGATTTCGGCGACAGCCGGTGCGCTGGCATTGTCCACCACAAAATCAGGCTTTACTGCCCGGGCTCGCTGGATAAAGAGCTGGACAGCCTCGTATTGTGAGAGCGTGATGAGCGGCGCCATCCGCGTTAGCGCTGGCATTGCCAGGGAAGGAACAACAAATTCGTGCTCCCCGCGCACACGCAGTACTTCGCGGCTGGTGACCACCATCTTCAACTGTGGGCAGGCGGCCAGCAACTCGGTCACCACCGGCGCTGCCATAATGACATGCTCAAAGTTGTCTAACACGAGCAGCAGTTGTTTGGGTTGCAGGTGATTTTTCAAGCTCTCCAGCAGCGACTGGTTTGTGCTTTCTCGCACCCCCAGCGTCTGAGCAATGGCCGACGGGACTAGGCTCGGGTCGCGCACAGGCGCCAGGGGCACAAAGAAGGCGCCGCCGGCAAAGTCGTCGAGCAGGTCGGCGGCCAGTTGCAGGGCCAGGCGGGTTTTGCCCACGCCGCCAGGCCCGGTGAGCGTCACCAGGCGTACATCGGGGTGGCGCACCAACGCCCCCAGCGCCGCCCGCTCGCGTCCTCGCCCAACCAACGGCGTCAGTTGTTCCAGCAGGTTGTTGGGGGGAGCTTCC
>QEUW01000558.1 GCA_003577005.1 Chloroflexota bacterium
GAACCATTCACAATTCACAATTCACAATTCACCATTCCCCGTTCACTGGTACATCGCCGACCATCTCGGCGGGACCAGCCTGTTGTTGGACAAGACCGGCAACGTGGCGTCCGAAGTGGCCTACTATCCCTTTGGCCTGACCCGCTACGAGCACAATGGCGACCGGGTCCACTACCGCTTCACCGGCCAGGAGCAGGACGCCAGCGGGCTGCTGTACTACAATGCCCGCTACTATGAACCGGTGACGGGGCGCTTTATCAGCGTCGATCCGCTCTTTGTCGAAAGCCCACTCAAGGGCATCAAGAATCCGCAACTGCTCAACCTCTATGCCTATGCGCTCAACAATCCAGGTCGCTACACCGACCCGGATGGCACCGAGCCTAAATCATCGGCGCAGGGGGCTTCCATGGAATTTTTGCGTGAGCACGCAGGGTACCTTGAAAAATCCGCAGCAGAATATGGGTACGACCCTGATAAGTTACTGCGCAACCCACGGCTTAGCCCAGAAATGATCTGGCAATTAAAGGATACAATGGCACACTATCATATAGTTCAACAAAAAGGCGATCTGGACACTCTTTTGAATGGCGTAGCTTCGACGGCGCAAGTCGTGCGCGCCTTCGATAGTTCTGATCGCGGTTCGATTTATGATCTGGGTATTGGCCTCGATGTCAAGATCTATGATAGGCAGGGTCGTTATGTGGACCCCACGAGCGATCAGGGTCAAAAGGAGTATGCCACCTTTACGGGGATGGCGACACGGCGTGGTTTTACGGTCTCTATGGTTAGCTCCGAGAATGGACAGGGCTATCTTCGCCTCCAATACACGCCCAACTACCCTGATTTTGTTGCACACAATGGCAAGATCGCAAGTGCCCATGAGGTCAACTCCGCTCTGAAAGCGAAGAACTGGCACATGCAAGATTTGCGTAAATGGGTCTGGCGGGGGGCGCATGGCTCGTATTGGCGTCTGCGCTACGCCATGAACAACCCGATCCGGTCGCAATAGGGGAGCGTTTTACAGTGAACAGGAGGTACATCACGCTAATTGGTGTGAATAGAAGGAGAATTCTATGACGATCCAACAATCAACCCTTACAAATCAACCCGTACTAGACTACGGCATCGTGGATGCCAGCCCTTCAGGTTGGGCCGGGCCGCCAACCTATCGTTCCCTTACCACAAGGGCGCCCAGCTCTCCCGGCAGATGCGCCGCGACTGGCGCGGCTGGGTGCATCTATGTTTGCCGCGACACACCGGCCGGCATTCAAGGCTGCAGACCTGGCTACCTACGTGGGGGAGACGCTGAGTACACAACGCATCGCCGCCGAGTTGGTTGACCCTGCCAACACATTTCTGCTCGCCGAAATCGACGGTGCGCTCGGTGGCTTCGTCAAGTTGAGTGCATCCCCGGCGCCAGCGTACGTGCAGACACCGTCTCCTATCGAGTTATCACGGCTCTACCTGAACCCCAGGTTGATCGGGCGTGGCGTCGGTTCCCGTCTAATGACCAATGCGCTGACGCAGGCAGTCTACAAGGGCTACACTACCTGCTGGCTTTATGTATGGGAGGGCAATGTACGAGCAATCAAGTTCTATCTAAATTGGAGCTTTCGCCCGGTGGGGCGTGAATCGTTCCAGGTAGGCCTGAGCTTTCCGGTGGCTTTGGTTATGTCCCGCACTGTGTAATATAAAGGAAAGTGTTTACCATGTTTACTGTGACAACAAATCAAAATCGCATCAGTACCTTGATCGTGTTGGTCGGCTGGCTCAGCATCCTGGTGGCCGGCTACGCTCTCTGGGCATCGCTTGGCACGCTTAGCCAAAACCTCCACCCGGCCGCGACCACAAACCAACCGTTGGCTACCAACAGCGGCCCACCTGCGTTGCTGCTCTTCAACGCCGATGCGCTGGTGCTGACCCTCAACGGCGCGACCACCCCGCTGACTGTGCGGGTGCGCGATGAGGTGGGCCGGCCCGTGCCGGGCGTCGAGGTGCGCTTCCAAAGCGACCTGGGCACAGTCGCGCCCGCCAGCGCGACGACCGACGCTGCCGGCCAAGCCAGCGCCACCTTCACCGCTGGTGGGGTGGCGGGCCAGGCGGTCGTCACAGCCCAACTCGATGGCCTGACACAACAGACGGCGATCCAGATCGTTAAACCAGGCAGCGACGCCACGACGCACAAACTGGCGCTGGAATTCGGGCCGGGCAAACTAGAACACGGCCAGCAAGCTACCCTCAGCGCCGTGCTGCGCGATGCGTCGGGGCAGCCGGTGGCAGGCGAGTTGGTTTCGTTCTTTGGTTCGTTGGGCGAGGTCACCCCCGCCAGCGCCATGAGCGACGCCAGCGGGCGGGTCACGGCCACCTACCGGGCCGGCAACATCCCCGGCCAAGCGATGGTCACCGCGCTGGCCGGCTACAGCTCCCAGTCGGCGACCTTCCAGGTGGGCGAAGTGCCTACCCAGCCCGGAGACCCGCAACGCCATGAACTGTTCTTGCCGGTGGTGAGCCGGTGACAGGCCGCGGATTGAGTAGATTGGGCGGATGATAGAGAGCACAAGAAATCTGCATCAATCCGCCCAATCTGCAACATCCGTGGTCTATTGCGGTTCCCTTTGCCCGGTTGGACTCGAATGGAGCGGCGGCAGGAGCCAACCGGTCTGGGGCATGGAGAGCGTCTCCAACCAATGTACAACTTCCTCCAGCGATTGGCTGGCCGCCCAGGCCGCTGCTTCAGCGAAGAGCGTGGCTGGCAACTCGCTGCGCAATTCAGCCAACAGCGGTTCATTGAAGAGGCGATCCCGCGCCATGGCGGACGGATGCTGCTCCACAAAGGCCAGCGCGCGCAGCGCTACCTCGATCTGGCCGCGGCGGGCCAGGACATGGCCCAGGCGTGCAATGCTGCCCAGTGTATCAGGCGTGCTCTCATTGCGATGGGCAACGGCGACCGCTTCGCGCAGCGCATGTTCGGCGGCCAGAAGATCACCCTGATCCAGGTAGGTGGTGGCAATGCCGTTGAGGTTGGCCGCAATCCACCGTTTGTCGCTCAGGTTCTGCGCCAGGGCCAGGCTTTGCTGGTAATAACTCTCCGACAATTGATAGCGGCCAAAACCGCGCTCCACACCGCCCAGGTTGCTGGTGTTGATCATAATCTGAACCTGGTTGCCCTCTTCCCGGGCGATGGCGAGCGACTGTTCGTAGTAGGGCTGCGCTCGCTCGTAGTCGCGCTGGCGCGAATAGGTGGTGCCCAGGTTGGTCAAGGCACGGGCCACCCAGGGCCGGTAGCCCATCTCCTGATAGAGCGCCAACACTTGCTCAAAATAGGCACGCGCTTGCGTGTAGCGGCCCTGGTTGCTGGCGGTCATACCCAGGTTGATCAGCGCTTCAGCATAAGCTACAGCCAGGCCCAGACGCTTGGACTCTGCCAGCGCCTCTTCCAACGCAGCAATGGCCGCGTCGGTGACGCCGCGGCGCATCTGTGTGCGACCATAGAGCAGCAAGGCCAACGCCAAAGTATGCTCGAGCTTGAGTGCCCGGCAGAGCTCCATCAGTTCTTCAGCCAGGGCAAGGCTGAGCCGGTACTGGCCCATCTCAAAGTGAAACTGCCCGATGTAGAGCCGAAGATGTACCCACATCGCCTGCCGATCCCGTTGGGCCAGGTGGTCGCCACCGCTTACGCCCCACCCGGCAGCCTCCATCACCTGGGCGGCCTGGCTAAAGAGCGCCTGGCCCGACAGCCAAAGCGAACGAGAGAGATAATAAGTGGCCAGCACCTCAACCATCTGCTGCAACAGCGTCGTGGCCGGCAGTTCGTCACGCCCCTGGCGAATCGCATCGATGATCCACTGCCAGGCGTGCAAGATGTTGTCATAGTCAGCTGCAATGGTCGCTATTGCCTGCTGATAGGTGCCAGTGAAGAGGTACGGTCGTTGTTGACGCACCAGTGCGGCATAATAGGTAGCATGGGTGTCGCGCAGGGTAACTGTGGCTGCGCCCGGCAAACGTTCGGCAGCATACTGGCGCGTCAACTCGTGCAATTGATACCGTCGATCCGGGTGGACGCGCAGCAGGGCCTTGTCCACCAACATGGCCAGCGTGAACAGCGAAGCGCCGGCAACTTCTGTCGCCGCTGCCGATTGGAAGCTGCCCAGAAAGACGGAGAGACGCTGGACAGCCTCCCGCTCTTCGGTATCCAGCAGGCTCCAGGTATGGTCCAGCACGGCGCGTATGCTGCGATGACGGGCGGGGATGTTCTGGAAGCGTGCAGTTAGAATATCCAACCCCCGTTCCAGTTCGCGTACGATCTGCTGCGGCGTCAGCGCTTTGAGCCAGGCCGCGGCCAGTTCAATCGCCAATGGCATCCCCTCCACCATCTGGCAGATGCGCAAGACGGTAGTGCGCTCGGCGGCCAGGGTAAAGCCGGGCTGTGTCCGCCGGGCGCACTGGACAAAGAAGCGCACTGCGTCCGCTTCAACGCTGGCCGGCGAGCTGTCCGGTGTAGTCGCCGGCAAGGCCATCCCGCTGATCGGATAGTACCAGGCCTCTTGTAACCCAATCGCCTCGCGTGAGGTCACCAACAGCTTCACCGCCGGGGCCGCCCGCAAGATGGCCGACAGCAAGCCCGCCGCCGCCATCAGGTGCTCAAAGTTGTCGAGTAACAAGAGGATCTCTTTGTCTTTCAGATAGGCAAGCAGTTGTTGCTGGAGTGGCGCCCCGGCGTGAAGGGGAAAGCCACTCTCTTCAGTGATCACAGAGATGACCGCCGAAGCAATATTTTCCCCCTCCAGCACCGCTTCCAGGGGGACAAAGAAAACCCCGTGAGCGAATTTGCCATGATCTGCATGAGTTTGTACCAACCGCGTCGCCGCCTCAATGGCCAGGCGTGTCTTGCCCATACCGCCAGGGCCAACCAGCGTCAAGAGGCGACAATCAGGGTCATCGAGTAGCCGGGCAATCTCAGCCAATTCTGCTTCCCGCCCAACGAATGGAGTAGGGGGGAGCGGAAGGTTGTGGGGGGGTGGCTCGGGTGGAGAGTGGGCAATGGGGAGTGGAGGGTGAGTGGCCGTTTCTTCTCCCTTGCCCTTTGTTCCTGACTCCTTTTCGAACTCCCCTGCGCGGATACGGGCGACGAGGTCGAGGGTGGCCGGTTCAGGTTCGGCATCGAGTTCTGTGGCGAGGGCCTGACGGCAAAGCTCGAACTGGGCCAGGGCGGCGCTGCGT
>QEUW01000056.1 GCA_003577005.1 Chloroflexota bacterium
TACGGTCATACCGCACATCGATTCGTATGGCGTTCGCCGCCTCTGGTTGGACCGCCGTACCAGACCAGGGTGCATAGTAGTCGGTCACCACCTGGTATTGGAGGGCGCGCTCCCCTTCCACCTGGATCGCCATTGCGTGCTCCCCAACGCCAATGTCATCGAACGTGAGCAGTTGCACGACATCAGCGTTTTGGTCATCGATCAGGAGGGTCTGGCTGCGACCCCCGTCGAGCGTAACTGTCACCGTGGCCGCACCGGCTTCGCCGCCAACTTCGGCGGCCAGCAACAAGGCTTTGAGCGAGAGGATTGTCGCTTGTGTCGTGTAAAAGCTGCCATAACTGTCGCGCTGGCTGATGATGTGGTCGATGGCTTGCTGTGCGATGTCGAGCCGATACCCGGAGCGCAGCAGAGCCGTTGCGGCCAACGCCGTCGTCTCGAGGCTTGCCACATCGCCACTCCCCCCCATCCAGGTGTTCATAGCCGAATTCCAGTAGATGGTTGTGCCGGGACCAGATTGCGCCTGAGCCAAGAGGGCGTTTAGCTCGGTGCGGGCATCAGCGTTGGCGGCAATGAGAGCATTGGCAACGAGCGCCAGCGCATACGCGTCGAGCGTGGCTCGCACCGGCGTCGCCCGTGGCGAACGAGGCTGCCCTTGCGAGGGCGTGCCTGTCACCGGGCGAATCCCCAACTGTGCCATGCTGGTGCGGAGATAGACAACGGCGCGCTGCACCGGCTCGCTGTCGGCAAATCCGGCATCGGCCAACGCCGCGGCAATATAAGCTGTGGCCAGCAGATTCCCTTCACCCAGGTTCTCCAGCCCGCTTTCGATGGTCATGCCGTCGGGGTTCCAACTGCCATCCTCGTTCTGACGCTGGAAGAGAAAGGTGGCCGTGCGTTCGAGCAATGCCGGGTCGACATAGCTCACCTGGCTCATATCGCTGAACTCTTGTAGCCCGTAAGCGGTGAGCATGGTCTGTGGCGGCGGGTCGCCAAAGAGACTAAAGCCGCCCGGCACCTGGGCTACTTCGAAGCTGAGCAAGCGCTGGTAGCCCAGGTTGATATACTGTTCGGCCCGCAACTGGATGGACGGGCTGAGCTGCCCTGTAGTTTTCAGATAGTCCAGGATAAGCACGTTGGGATAGGTGGTGCTGCTGGTCTGCTCGAAGCAGCCGTACGGTTGTTGCAACATCCCTTCCAGCCCGTCGATCACCTGGCTGACGATGCCGGGATAGACCTTGACCATCACCCGTGGTGTGCCGGGCACCGCGTCTGAGGGAACCACGACCGGAACGGTCTGGTTAGGAGCCAGTCGCCCGTTTTGCACGACGGTCATGGGTCTACCGTCTGGGAGCACCTCAACCTGGCGTAGCACTGCGTCACTCATGGCGCTGCCCGTTGCCGTGATCTGAAAATTGTGGCGCCCGAATCCGGTCACCCGAATCGGGACATACGCCGCCGCGACTTCGTTAGGTCCGATAGCAACGGCCATTTCGGGCTGTTCGACAAACTCGAACCAGTCACCGCCAGCTACGGCCAGTTGGATCGTCTGTGGTTCCGCCAGATAGTTGAAGATGCGCACCGGCAGATCGAGTTCATCACCCACGGTGAGAAAACGGGGCAGGTCCGGCTCGACAAAGAAATCCTGAAAGACACGCATCCCCACTTCGGCGCTGCCGAGATTGCCATCCTCATCCGAGGCGAGGACGCTGATGCGCCAGGTGGTGATGGAGTCGGCAATGGGTACGTCGATCTGCACGCGGCCATCTGCACTGGTCGCCAGTTCGGACGCCCAGAAGAGCGTTTCGGGGAAGAGCTGGCGCAGACGGGGTGGCTGGGCCTGTCCGCGGGTGGCCGTTGTCTCGCTGGCTGGCGCCTCTACGGCCGCGGCCTCGCCGGCTGGCTGAGCCGGAGCAGCCGCGGGCGCCGCACAGGCCACAAAAAGAAAGCTCACCAGGCCAAAGAGCGCCAGCCCCATGAGCAGCCGGCGGCGCTGTTGGGTGCCATTATAGAGCGCTAGGCCGACCAGCGGCAGCACGAGAGGGAAGCGAACGATCCAACCCGAAGCCAGTGTGGCGTCCGCCGTAGCAACCGGCGCCGACTCGAATTGCTCGAGCGCTGCCAATTCTTGGGCAAAGAAACCCGCCAGCGCCAACTGTTGGGGATCTTGTTGCGCCAACCGGCCATGCTGGCAGTCGGGGCGGCGTGTATCGCAGACAGCACTTTTGTCGTAGGGGGATGGATCGTCATCCCCCAGCGGCACGAAGTCGTGGATTTCATAGCGCGGCTCCTGGAGTTCGCGCCCAAGCAGGAAATAGGTGCGGGCAAAGCCGGGGTCCTGCGTGCCGAGGGCGAAGACCGATTCGTCGACGATGGAGACGCCGACGACGCCGGGCATGGCTGCGCCCTCCCGGCTCACGCGAATGTCGAGCGTGGCAGTGTCACCGGGCCGGTAAACCTCGGCGTCGGCCTGGACAGAAACGGTCGCCGGGGCGGGGTTGACCAGCGCCAGCCGGCGGTCGCGCACGATCTCACCCCGGTTGGTGACAAGATAGGCGTTTAGCTCCAGCGTGCCAAGCAGCGAACCGTCGATGTCGATGGCTGCCTGGGCTACACCCTCGTTCACCGGCAGCGGAACGAGGCCAAAACTTTGCCGCCCCTTGACCACATCGAGGTAGACCGTGGTTGGCGTAAAGCTGCGCGACGCCGAGACGTGGATGTCGATGTTCATCGTCTCGCCGACCCGATACTGCGCCTTATCCGGCCGCATGAGGAGGGCGGACGCGCCGCCGCCGGCGCTCAACACGACGGGATGGGTCGCCTCCTGGCCGGCGCTGTCTACGGCGCGGATGGTGAGCGCCACATCCTGATAGCTCTCTGGGGTCACTGTGATGGTAGCCAAGCCGTATTCATCGGTCTGGATTGTCTCTGAGACGCCGCCGGAATGGACGACGGTCAGTTCGGTTGCGGCGTCGCGGCCGTCAGGATAGACCGTATGCAGATAGATGATATTTTCCAGACCAAAGCGCAGAGAACCGGCTTCGGGCACAGCTTCGACCAGGATCGGCGTGGCGGCCACCGTCACACGTTCATCCACCCGCTCGGCGTGGTCGCTGGTGTCGATCACCTGGATCTCCAGCTCGATCTGCGCCGTGCTGCCCTTGGTCTGGGCGACCACGATGTCGGGGACTTGAAACTCGTAGCGATAGAGGCCGCTCTCGTCGGTGAAGCCGCTGAGTTCAAAGAGTTCGTACCGTTCTACATCTGTGGCGAAGGCTTTGATCGCCACCCTACCACCGGCGACCGGTTTGCCAAAGTAATACTGGGCATCGACCGTGCCGGTGGCCGTCTCACCGGGGAGATAGAAGCTCTTAGCGCTCTGGAAATCGATCTTGAACTGGGGCAGACTGTAGGGCTTGACTTCGACGCTGCGTGTGCTGCTCACCGGGCCGAGCTCGGCAGTGATGAGATAGTCGCCGCTGGCCGCCAGGGTGTCCAACTCAAAGTCGGCGGCGGCGATGCCATGTACGGATGTCGCCAACTCCTTGCGCATGAGTTTGTTGCCGGTCGGGTCTGCCACGGTGAAGACGATGGGCTCGCCGTGGGCAGCTTTGAGCCCAGTGCTGTCCAGGGCCAGCGCACGCAGGTGGATCACCTGGCCGGGTTGATAGACCGGTTTGTCGGTGCTGACAAAGATGTTGTAGACGCGACCGACGTAGACTTCCCACCGTTCCTGTAGCTGGCCAAAGTCGGTGTCGGCAATGACGGTCAGCACCTGAGTAGGTTCGCTCACCACGGTAGGAACGGAGAAGGTGGCTCGCATCAAGCCGGACTCATCGGTCTCACCGGCAGCGACGACGTCAGGCGCCCCGTCCGGCGCCTGGAGTATGACCTGAACACTGGCGTTAGCCGCGGGGCGCTGGCTAGCAGGGCTTTTCACCTGGATCAACAGGCTACCCCTGCTTCCTGGGGCTAGATATGCACTCTCGCCGAGGAGCGTAATGCCTGACTCGGGAGAGCCAGGCGGCGGCGCCGGCGCCGGACAGCCGAGGATGAACAAGAAGAGCGGAATCACAATCCGCAATAGTCCCGACGATGACCGGCTCATCTAACACCCCCCTTTTGAAAATGCGGAATACAAAACGTGGAATGCGGAATGTGCTGACACTCGCAACCTTGATTCCGCATTCCGCATTCGGTATTTAGAAGAAGATCGCCCGCCTGCCTTGCGCCTGAACGCTAAAGGTGGCAAAAGGTTCATTGGTCGTGATGGGGATGGCAAAAGACGTGGTTTCGCCGGGCGCCAGTTGGGTGGCGTTTGGCACACTCTGGTAGACATCCACCACCTCGCCTTGCTCATCGTAGAGCGCCACAACTACGACCACTGAACCTAGATTTTCGTCAAAATCGTTTTGCACCTCGCCGGTCACCTCGACCCGCTCATTCTCATGCAACTCCTGTCTGAGGATGGCGAGATCCTGATAGGTAACCACGCTGATCTCGTCCCAACTGAGCGTTAGATCGTAGCGGCTGATGTCGTTGGCTGGGTTGCTCACCTGGATACGGAAAGGATTGCGCTGGTCCGGCGAAGTTTGCACCAGATAGGCATAGCTTTCCTGCGTCGCCACCATCTGGCCGCTGTCGTTGAAAAAGGTGCCGACAATGGTTACCCGGAAAACAGGCGCACTCGTGGCGTTCACGACCTCGCCGACCACATGGAAAGCGCCGTCACTGGCAAAGCCGCGGTGGCTGCGCAGATAGACCTGGCCTACAGGGGCCGGGGTCGGCGTATCAGGTGGAGTGCCGCCGGTTGGTGTTGGGCTTGGCGTAGCTGTAGCTGTGCGCGTCAACGTCGCTGTTGGTGACGGGGTAGCTGTGGGTGTTGCCGGGCGCGTTGTGGTTGCTGTTGGTGCGGTGGTGGCCGCCGGAGTACGTGTTGGTGTCGGTGGCGTACCAGTGATACCAGGTGTGGGCGTAGACACCGGTTGCCGGGGTTCGGCGGGTGCGCGCGGTGTACCCCGCGTGACCGTGCCCGTCAGTGTTTGTGTGGGCGTCACCGGCGTGACGGGTGTCACGGTCCCGCTCGGGGTTTGGGTAGGTGTTTCAGTTGTTGTCGGCTGGGCTGTAGCGGTTACCACGCTGGTAGCGGTGAGCGTAGGTTGCACGGTGCCGGTCAGCGGTGGCGTCGCCGTTACGGTCACAGTCGGCGTCAGCGGTGGGGCAATGGTGATCGTAAGCGTCGCCGTGATCGGGGGTGTGCCGGTCAGCGGCAGCGTACCGGATAACGCCGCCGTGTCGGTGAGTGTCGTGGTGGCGGCTGCCGTGGCGGTGAGCCATTCGCAGGGGACCAGCGTACTGGCGGGTGCGGCCGCGGGTGGCGCAGGGGAAATAAAGATTGGCCCCACTGTGCAACCGGCCAGCCAGAACATAAACATCAGACCCAGAGTAGTAAGCTGTGAACGCGTGATCATGATGGTTTCTCCTGCCAACGTCCCCGCATTAGCGCCAACGGAACGAGATCGACAATCAATTGCAATCAATTGCCGGGCTTGCTACGCCGTAGGCGCCACAACCGTGAACCATTAACCATTATATAGACGTAGTTCCCGTCGCCATTCTACCATAGGTTGCCGCCGCTGCGAATCGGCTTGCCAACGGTGGCATTCACTGGTACAATTGTGATTCAGCGAACGAATCCAGGCTGTCCCTGCCTCGCCCTCAGGCCAACGTCGGGTCTGCGCGGTCTTGATCTTTTTTCATCGTTATCGGCGCCAAAGGCGTGAATACCGAGTATGACAGAAGCTGGCGTGTCGGTGGATATTGCCCGCAACCTGGCAACCGTGCGGGCGCAGATCGCGGCCGTTGCCGCCCGCGCCGGGCGTGATCCGGCTGAGGTTACGCTGGTCGCAGTGAGCAAAACCAAGCCTATCACCGCTATTCAGGCTGCCTATGAGGCCGGCCAGCGCGACTTTGGCGAAAATCGGGTCGAGGAGTTGTGGGAAAAGGTACGGCAGGTCGAAGCGTTGGGTCTGCACGAAATCCGCTGGCACCTCATCGGCACGATCCAGAGCCGCAAGAGCGGGCTGGCGGTTGGGCCTTTTACCCTCATCCATGCGGTGGACCGGGTAAAGATTGCCCAACGTCTCAGCCGCGACGCAGTGGCTGCCGGTTGCGTATTGTCAGTACTGCTCGAAGTGAACATCAGCGGGGAAGCGAGCAAACATGGCTTTACAGCCACGGAACTGCGCCAGAATGCGCTGGCGCTGGCTGTCTTGCCGGGGTTGCGTATCCACGGCTTGATGACGATGGCGCCGCTGGTGGATGACCCAGAAGAGACACGGCCGGTCTTCCAAGGTCTGCGGCGCCTGCGCGATGAATTGAACGCTGCACACCCGGCTTTGAATTGGGACCAGCTTTCGATGGGGATGACAAACGATTACACAGTTGCCATCGAGGAAGGCGCAACGCTCGTGCGTATCGGCTCGGCTATCTTTGGCGAGCGGTAGGTCTTTCACCAAGAATCTCTATTCTTTTACCATCGCTGCAATAGATTGAACGGACTTATGCTCGACAACACACGGATTGCATTTATCGGCGGCGGGGCCATGGGCGAGGCCATGATCAAGGGAATGCTTGTGCATGGGATCGCCCAGCCCTATCAGATCATCGCCAGCGACCCGGTGGCCGCACGCCGGGCTGTGCTGGAAGAGAGTTACGGCATCCAGACCACTACGGATAACCGTGAGGCGGTGCGGAACGCCCATGTTCTCATCCTGGCTGTCAAGCCTCAGGCGTTAGAGGCGGTGAGCGCCGGGCTGCGCGGCCAGTTGGAGCCCAATGCGCTCGTACTGAGCATCATGGCAGGAATTTCCCTTGCCACACTCCAACAGGGTCTAGCCCACGATTGTATTGTACGCGCGATGCCCAATACACCGGCTCAGGTGAACCAGGGGGTCACCGTGTGGATGGCAACGCCGGCCGTTAGCCCCGAACAGCGAGAGCAGACCGAGTTGATCCTCGGCGCCTTGGGTGAGCAGATCGCCGTGGAGAAAGAGGATTTCCTCGACATGCAGACTGGCTTGGGAGGTTCCGGGCCAGGGTTTGTCTTCTTCATTATCGAGGCCATGATCGACGCCGGGGTACAGATGGGCTTTAGCCGCGCCGATGCTCAGACCATCGTCCTCCAGACGATCGGCGGCAGTGTCGAATTGATGCGCCAGAGCGGGCTGCACCCGGCTGAACTGCGCAACCGCGTCACCAGCCCCGGCGGCACGACCGCGGCCGGTTTGTACGAACTAGAAAAGGCCGGGCTGCGCGCGATTCTGGCCGACGCTATCTTTGCCGCCTACCGGCGCAGTCAGGAATTGGGCAAATTTAACCAGAAATGAGAACCACCTATGGGCTTGTTGCAACTTTTAGGTCTGCTCCTCCAACTCTATTCGTTTCTTATCCTTGCTCGTGTCCTGATGACCTGGATACCTAATCTGGACCCTTATAATCCAGCAGTGCAGATGCTGACTCAGGTCACGGACCCGGTGCTGGAACCGGCGCGCCGGCTCATCCCACCGATTGGGATGATTGACATTTCACCGATCGTCGTTATGATCGTGATCCAGTTTCTGGCGCGCGCGCTCTTGAGCAGTGGTAGATTTTAGATGGCGGAACGAGCCATTCCGCTCAGGCTGTACGAGGGCGGATTATGCGGGCCACTGCCCAGCAAGAGATGGAAGCAAACTTTGTCGTCCATAGCATCGCGCTGGGCAGCACCGTGCGTACGGCGTCGATCCTGAACAAGCACTATTCGCTGGCCCCTGCTACCAGTTCCCCAAAGAGCCCTCTGCCGGTAGATGTCGCGGTCAATTCCCTTAGAAGCTGTTTGAAACGTGGACTGACAACCGGTGCGATGCACCCGAAGGGTGTGTGGCGCCTTTCAACAAAGCCAGTCTCCCAGGTGCATTGCACGCTTTGCGTGCAACGCACCAAGGCGGCAATTCCCCTTTTCATACAGCTTCCTAACAAAAGCCAACCCTGCCACAATGCAAAGAGATCTGTTTTCCAACTGGCTCGAAGTTGTTGCATCGGACACACTCGCCGTACCTCTGCCGTTGAGGATTTGGCGCATCAAGCCCGATTAGTGTACCATAAACACTAAGCAATCCGCCGGCTCCCCAGCCGTAAATCAAAGGATAAGAGCTATGACTCCCTCGCGCCGCGCCGAGATGGAAGGCATCCTGTTTACCGACCAGTACCAACTCACCATGGCCCAACTCTACTTTCGGGCGGGTCTGCACGAACACACCGTTCAGTTTGACCACTTCTATCGCCGCAACCCCGATTATGGCAGCCATCAGGCCGGCTACTGTGTCAACGCTGGTTTGGAATGGCTCTTGACCTGGATGCGCGACTCCTATTTTCGCCCTGAAGACATCGAATATCTCAAGAGCCAGCGCGATAGCGTAGGCAAGCGTATCTTTGCCGACGACTTCTTGAGTTGGCTGGCGACCAATGGCAATTTCAATCGGATTACTCTGCACGCCATCCCCGAAGGTCGCGTTGTCCACCCCAACACACCGCTGACGGTGGTGGAGGGGCCGCTGGCTATGGCGCAGATCCTGGAGACGCCGTTGTTAGCGCATCTCAACTACCAGACACTCGTCGCCACCAAGGCCGCGCGCATGTATGAGAGTGGGCGGGGCCGGCCCATTCTCGAATTTGGCCTGCGGCGCGCCCACGGGCGGGGCGCAAATGCCGGGGCGCGCGGCGCGTTAGTGGGTGGCGCCAGCTTCACCTCCAATGTGGCAGTCTCGCGAGCCCTGGGTTTACCACCCAAGGGCACCCATGCCCACAGCATGGTGCAGCTTTTCATGGCGCTGGGATTGGGAGAACTGGCCGCATTCGAGGCTTATGCCGACCTCTACCCAGATGATTGCCTTTTGTTGGTGGATACAGTGGACACCTTGCAGAGTGGGATCCCCCATGCCATTCAGGTCTTCGAACAGCTTAGGAGGAAAGGGCACAAGCCAGTCGGCATCCGTTTAGATTCGGGTGATCTTGCCTATTTGAGCATCCAGGCGGCCAAGATGCTCGACGCTGCCGGCTTTGCCGAGACCAGCATCGTCCTCTCGGGCGATCTGGATGAACTGGTCATCTGGCAGATCCTCACCCAGATCAGCGAGGAAGCGCCACGCTACGGGGTAGACGCCGACCACCTGATCAACCGGCTGGTCTACGGGGTCGGCACCCGGCTGATCACTTCATGGGGTGAGCCGGCGCTGGGTGGGGTCTACAAACTCGTGGCGGTGCGTGAAAACGGCCACTGGAATTCGGCCATCAAGATCTCCGAATCGCCAGCCAAGACGCCCAATCCAGGCCGCAAAAAGCTCTGGCGTCTCTATGATGAGCGGGGTAACGCCACCGCCGACCTCCAGACGCTCGAGGAGGAAGACCCCCGCCAGGCGGAGCGAATCACGTTGCGCCACCCTGCCGACCACACCAAGTATCGCACGCTCCACCGCAACGCCATCTCCCGTTTCGAGCCATTGCTGGTGCCAGTGCTCGACCAGGGACGGCTTGTCTACGATCTGCCCTCACTCGACGCGATCCGCCAGGCGCGCATCGCCGACGTAGCCGCACTCGACCCTGGCATTCGCCGTCTGGTGAACCCGCACATCTATCATGTCTCACTGAGCCAGAAGCTGTGGGATTTGAAACAGGAATTGATTGAGGTGGCGATGAAACAAAATACATAGTGAGGAATGGAATGCACTTTCGAAAGTTTTTCGGATGCATCCTTGCAGCCAAACGGAAGGGCATGAAAAGGCGGTTGAGCCTCCGTCTCAAAGGAACGCTACTAACATCGCCTTCGTTCATGCTCTTCACTTTCAAACGCCGTTGGGCATAGCGCCATCGCCGTCGACAGAACAGTCAACCAGTTACCGCAACAGCCGGCTCGCTCCACACCTCGGCATGCAACTCGACTTTGGCTGTCAACGAGTTGGTAATCAGGCACGCCTGTTCTGCCTTTTCCAGCAATCGCTGGGCCTTCTCGGCATCGCTGCCGGCCGGCAACTGAAGTTTCACGTAAAGGTGCATTTCGGTAAACCTGGTGACCCGATCAATGCGGTCCAGCACACCAACTACGCTGCATTCTAGCCCATCCCACGCCAGGCGAGAGGCGCGCGCCACAGCGCGGAAAGTCAAAATGTAACAGTTGGCCACAGCGCCAGTTAACATCGTTTCGGGCGACCAGACGCCCTCTGGACCGTCGAATTCGGGCGGCGACGCCGTGACCAGTTCCGGCAGACCGTTGGACATAACGACTACATTGCCCTCGGCCTGTCCACTTGCGGTGACGCTATAGTGATGCGGGAAATTCTGCATGTGATACTCTCCTTTATTTGCGCACCCCTCTCTTTGGCCCGGACCAAGCGGGACTCTCGGGAAACCAGAGTAGGGCACCATGGCATCTTGCCCTACTGTAGCATGGGTTTCATCCAGTTGCGCCCGTCACTTAGGGGAATTCATGCCTGGCCAATGGGTCAGGTTCTGTGCGCCACAGCGAAGCTGCAAAAAAAACAGCCCGGAAACTGTGAGCTTCCGGGCTGTTTGAAGTCTCTCTGCTACCGCCAGTACGCCGTCTGGGTGATCGGGGTTGTCCCCGTAATCGGTTCGGCCGGCGGAGGGATCTCGGTCTCTGTCGGCGTCGGTGATGGTTCTGATGTTGCCGTCTCCGTCGGCTCCGGCGTCGGTGTGGGCGGCTCTGGCGTCGCCGTCTCCGTGGGGGTTGGCGGGAGCGGTGTCTCCGTCGGCTCCGGCGTCGGTGTGGGCGGCTCTGGTGTCGCCGTGGGTGGCTCCGGTGTCGGCGTGGCCGTCGGCTCCGGCACATCTGTGGGCGCCGGCAAGGGTTCACCGCTGCCGGCGGCCGTCGTCCGCCGGTAGTCGAAGAGCGATGTGGCCTGGGTATTGAAATCGTTAGTCGCTACCAACACCACGATGCGCCCGCTGTCGATCTCTTCGCCATTGGGCCAGTGGCGCGGCATAGCAAACGAGATCACGAAGTTCCCGTTGGCGTCGACGATGCCGGCGCCATACTGCTGGTTACGACCGCCACTCTCGCCTTCGCCGTCAAAAGTAGCCAGATAGACAGCCACCGTCTGGCCGGGCGGGAAGCCACCACCCACCGCGTTGACCACGGTCCCTGCGGCGCCGGCTGCCGGCGCCAGACTCAGCGAAGGCTGTGGCGTGGCCGTGGGAGGAGTCGGAGGGGTGTTGGTGGGAGTCGGCGTGCTGGTGGGCGGCACCGGCGCCGGCAACAGATAGGTGAAGACCTCGCTCACCTGAACGCTGAAGTCATCGGTTGCGACCATGATGATCAGCCGATCTTGCGCCACGGGCGATCCATCGGGCCAGGTGGCCGGCATGGTAAAGGCCATGCCATAGTTGCCGCTGCGGTCGGTGACAGTGCTGGCATAACGATAGGCGCTGCTGCGCCCGATCTGGTCGCCAAAGACGCCCAGATAGACACCCACTGGCGTGTTGCCGGGGAAGCCACTGCCATTGACAGCCACCGGCGTCCCTGCGCCACCGGAGAGCGGAGCTACGTTGATCGACGGTCGCGGCACAGTGACAAAGTAGTCAAAGGTATCGCTGGCCTGGACGCGGAAGTCATCGGTTGCCACCACGACCAGCAGCTTGCCGGTCTCGATGTTATCGTTGGTCTCCCTCCACTGGCGCGGAATGATGAACGAGAAGGTAAAGTTCCCCTGCCCATCGGTGGTTGTGCTGGCGTAGACAGCTGGGCTGTCACCGCTGCGCAACGCAGCGGTCACGATGCGCGCCAGGTGCGCATTGACTCGCGTATTGGGCGGGAAGCCACCGCCGTTCACCGTTACCGGCGTCTCTGGCCCACCCGAACCGGGGTTGACATCTACATAGGGGGCCGGACTCACCGGTGGCCGCGCTGCCTGGAACTCAAAGGTGTCGCTGGCCTCGACGGTGAAGTTGTCAGTTGCCACAAGCACGAGCAGGTCGCCCGGTTCGATGGGCGTGCCGTCGGGCCAGGTGGCGGGCATGACAAACGAGAGGCGATACTCGCCCCGGCTGTCGGTGACACCGGCGGCATAGCGCATCGGCTCAGCCGCTACCCCGGCGGCTCGCACCGGCGCCCCCAGGTAGAGGTAGACCGCCGTGTTGGCCGGGAAGCCACCACCGGTAACGATCACATTGGCGCCGGCCGGGCCGGAGGTCGGGTTGACATCGGCGAACGGATTGCGCGCCGGTTCGTCGGCGATCCGCTCCCACCAGACCCGAACACGGGCGCCTCCCCTGCGCTCGAAGTACTCAACGCGCAGGTCCACCCGGCCATCAAGGAAGATATCGGCCGTAAACGTTTCGCTATAGTCGTTTTCCCGCCACTCGTCGATGATGCGATCACCATCCACCCAGACACGGATGCCATCATCGGCGCGGGCGTAGAAGCGGTAGAGGCCGCGGTCAAAGCGCCGGTCGCGAGTCCAGCGCACCGAGAAGTTGTCGTCGGAGATTCGGCTGTCGGGCGAGCCTGAGCCCCAGTTGAAGTTGATCTCGCGGTCGTTGCGTCGGAAGCGTGGGCTGCCTTCGAGGTCACGGTTGTTCCAGTATTCTCCTTTCCAATCTGGGAAGTCGTCGGGCTCCTCTTCGGTGATCCGTTCCCAGGTCAGGCGGATGCGGGCGTCACCGGTGCGCTCGTAGTACTCGAGGCGCAGCGAATGGTGGCCGGAACTCAGGTAGATGTCGCCCGTACGTTCGCGCACGCTGCCATCGCTCCACTCGTCGATGAGCAGATGGTCATCCACCCAGAGGCGGGCGCCGTCGTCGACCAGAACGCGGAAGCGGTAAGTGCCCGCATCGAAGTAGACCGAACGGGTCCAACGCACCGAGAAATTGTCAACCGGAATGCGCGAGTCGGGTGAACCGCGGCCCCAGTCGAAGTCGATATTGCCGTCGGTGCGCACCAGTGCCGGGCTGCCCGCGAGCGAGCGGTTGGCGAAATACTCACCACGCCAGCCTTCCGGTTCGCCGATCCGTTGCCAGTTAAAGCGGATGCGGGCCAACTGGTAGGCATCGAAGTACTCGACACGCAGGTTATGATAGCCGGCGCTCACCGTACGGTCGGCAGTGAAGGTAGTGGCGCCCTGTTCACGCCACTGGTCGATGATCAACTCACTGCCCAGCCAGACGCGTACACCATCATCGCTGGTGACGGTAAAGCGATAGGTGCCACCTTCAAGATAGACGCTGCGTGTCCAGCGTACCGAAAAGTTGTCGCCGGGCAACCCACGCGCCGGGGCGCCAAAACCCCAATCGAAGTCGATAGAGGGGTCGGTGCGCACCAGCGCCGGGGCGTCGGAGAGGTTGCGGTTGGCAAAGTATTCGCCGCGCCACCCTTCAGGTGGTGGCAGGGGCGTCGGCGTTGGCGTCGGATAACGTGTTGCCGTTGGGGGTGGTGGCGGTGCGGCAGGCGCCTCGACCACCGGGGCGGTGCCGGTAAAGTTGGTATAAGGCCGCGCCACCCAGCCAACGGTTCCGTCAGGGATGCGCACATAGAGCCAGTAAGCATCCCGGCTCTGACCCAGAACATCCAGTGTGGTGCCTTGGGTAAGCGAGCGCAGAATCGCATAGGCGGCGCCCGGGCCGGAGCGGAGATTCAACCCGCGGCTGACTACGCGTACGGTTGTATCTACCGCTGGTGGAACTGGCGTAGCGGTCGGGGCGACGGTAGCTGGCAGCGGTGTTGCCGTAGCAGTCGGCTCGGTCGGCGTCTCGGTCGGTGTGACCGGTTCAGCGACGCCGATCACCATGAGGGTGGTCGTCACCCTCAGGTCGGGCTCGGTAGCATAAACGACAAGCGTGAGTTCGGGTGTCCCGCTACTGGCCGCTTCATCGGGCAAGAAAAAGGAGGCGTTGAAACGTCCATCCTCTTCAGTGGTCGTGACGGAGACGGTTGTTGCCACCCGCTCACCATCTTGTGTCCATTCGACATTGACAAAGACCGGTTGATTGGCGGGCCACCCTGCGCCCGAGACCGAGACAAATTCACCGGCCTCAACTGCAACAGGGGCTACGGCAATCACCGGTTCAGTGGTCACCTCGCCAGGGGGCAACGTGTCAACCTGACCGGTCGGGGGCAGGGGTACGACACAGCCGCTCAACCCTAAAAGTAGGGTCAGCAGCACAACCCAGACACCGGCAGCCGAGGCGCGCCGGCGTAGGGGTTCAAAGAGCGAGAATTGCACCTTCATGATCAATCTTCTCCCATTCAGGCGACATCCCTTTATTACTGCGGATAATACGTCGATACAACAATGGAAATAACGAAGAATATGTTCAAATATTCACTTAATAGACTGGCCTGAAGAGGTTTTTGTTCCGGTTTTTCGCCTACTGAACCCCCAAACCGTTCTCTTTTCAACACACGACAACAAGGACGCCCACACGAAGCACCTTCTATAACAGTCTGCATTCTACGTTCTGCGTTCTACGTTCTGCGCTCTGCGTTCATACCAAGCAGTTGCCGTCCTAAAAGAAAAAGGCCGGCCACTATGAGCAGCAGCGGCCAGAGGCGCGCCAAAAAGCCAAATGGCCCCAGGAAAGCTGCAAAGATGACAAACAACCCAAAACTGATAGCCACAAGCGTGGCGCCGGCGCGCAGTGAACTTGCCGGCTCGCCGCTGAGCAGCCCATTGAGGATAATCCCCACACCGACAAAACCGGGGATCAGCGTCCAGGTATAGGCCCAGCTATCCCAATAGCCGGTGAGGTTCTGAAAGAAAAGCAGGCACCCAATCCCGCCGACAATCGAACCTGGAATCGCAAGCCCAGGAACACGGGTGACGACGGCCGCCACCAGCAACACCGCACCGACGCCCACAACGATCAGCGGCCAAAAGAGGTCGATGCGTACAAAGCGGCTGAGACCAGGCACTAGTTGTAACAGGAGGAAGAGAAAGCCCAACCCAATGAGGACAAGACCGACGGCCAGACTGCTCGCGCGTTGAGAGTTCATCGCTCCTTAGCTCCTTACTTCATATCTTAACGCCCCACCAGCCAGAAGATCAGCGTGTTCAGCAGGCTCAACACGAGCGGGCCGATGAGCACACTCAGCGCACCCTGCAGGCGGAAACCGTCGACGAGCTTGCTGGTCAACCAGAAGACAAAAATGTTCAACAGAATGGCAAAGAGGCCGAACGTGATCCAGTTGAGCGGGGCAAAGACAAAACCAAAAATGCCGTTAAGCACGCCAAAGACCAGTGCGGTAATCAGCGCAGTAGTGGCATCTCGAATCTCAATGCCCAACGGCAGCCGGGATAAAATCAGCAGGCTTACTGTTGTGACCAGAACAGTAGCAATAAAATTCATTGAGCTCTTTCCCTCTTTGTACGAGCCAGATCAGAAGAGCCCGCGTACCATGAGCATCAAGCCAAAGATCATCAGCGGAATGCCAATGATAGCGCCAACCACCGTAATGCTGAGCAGCAGCCCCACAATGAGAAACACCAGCCCCAGCACGATGCCGAGCAGCCGGCCCGTCAGGGCCAGGATCGCGGCCAACAGCCGCCAGAGCGCCACAAAAGGCCATAAAATCCATGGAACAGATTGTGTCATGAGTGACCTCGCATTGTTTAGTCGATGATAAGGGTTTCCAGCTACCTGATCCGCACAGGCAACGATGACACGGAAACCACTGCTACTCACTTTACGAGATCGCCAGAGCAAAGTTGCAATTATTACGCACTGCCAGCGCGGTGCTTTTTGTAAAAGTTGATCAAACCATTCGTGGACGGATCGTGCGCTGTGCTAACCTCAGGTCCCTTCAGTTCTGTCTCGATGGCTTTGGCCAACACCTTGCCCAACTCAACGCCCATCTGGTCAAACGAGTTGATGTTCCAGATAACGCCCTGGGTGAAGATCTTGTGTTCGTAGAGCGCGATCAACATGCCGAGCGTGGCCGGCGTCAGTTTCTGAAAGAAGAAGGTGTTGGTGGGCCGGTTGCCGGTAAAGCTCTTGGCCGCCACCAATCGTTCCAGGTGCGGACCGGTGACGCCCTGCGCCACCAGTTCGGCGCGCACGTCATCGGACGTTTTGCCCATCATGAGCGCCTCGGTCTGCGCCAGAAAGTTGGCGATGAGGATCGTGTGATGAGCGCCTGTGGGGTTGTGGCTCTCGACCGGAGCCAGAAAGTCACACGGCACCAGCTTGGTACCCTGGTGGATCAGCTGATAGAAGGCATGCTGCCCGTTGGTGCCCGGTTCGCCCCAGATGATGGGACCGGTGGTGTAGTCGACGTGTTCCCCTTCTTTGGTTACACTCTTGCCGTTGCTCTCCATGTCGGCCTGTTGTAAATAGGCGGGGAAGCGGGCCAGATAGTGGTCGTAGGGCAAGATCGCATGGCTCTGGGCATCCCAAAAATTGTTGTACCAGATGCCGAGCAGCCCCATGATCACCGGGATATTGCGGTCGAAGGGCGCGGTGCGGAAGTGCTCGTCCACCTGATGCCCGCCCTCCAACATCTCCAGGAAGTGGTCCATCCCAACCATCAAGGCGATGGGGAGCCCAATGGCCGACCAGAGCGAATAGCGCCCACCTACCCAGTCCCAAAACTCGAACATGTTTTCCGGGTCGATACCAAAGGCGGTCACCGCCTCCCGGTTGGTGGAGATGGCGACAAAGTGGCGGGCAATCGCCGCCTCGTCTTTGGCGTGATCTAGAAACCAGGCGCGGGCAGTGCGGGCGTTGGTCATCGTCTCCTGGGTGGTAAAGGTCTTGGAGGCAATGAGAAAGAGCGAGCTCTCCGGGTCGATCTGTTTGAGCGTTTCGGTAATGTCGGTGCCATCTACGTTGGAAACAAAGTGGGCGCGCAGACCCGGCTGGTGATACGGGGTGAGCGCCAGCGTCGCCATCTTTGGCCCTAAGTCCGACCCGCCGATGCCAATGTTGACGATGTCGGTGATACGGCGGCCCGTGTACCCCAACCAGGCGCCCCCGCGCACCCAGTCGGTAAAGGTGCGCATCTTGTCGAGCACGCGGTTGACATCCTGCACTACATCTTGACCATCGACCAGGAGAGGCCGGTCGCCGGTGGCCCAAGGGGCGCCCCGTAGCGCCACGTGTAGCACGGCGCGCTTTTCCGTCGTGTTGATCTTTTCCCCGTTGAACATGGCTTCGATCTGTTCGGCCAGCCGGGCCTGGTGCGCCAGCGCCACCAGCAGGTTCATGGTGCGCGTGGTGATGCGGTTTTTGGAATAATCGAACAAGAGGTCACCCAGCTCAAGCGAAAAGCGGTCAAAGCGGGCGGTGTCAGCAGCAAAGAGGTCACGCAGGTGGACGTTTTCCATCTCCTGGCGATGCGCTGCCAGCGCCTGCCAGGCCGAGGAATTGGTGAGGGTAGACATGGCATGTGCCTTTCTGACAGAGTCACAAAGTGGCTGTAGTGTTGGTCTACATCCAGTGACAACCACCTTCCGTGGCTGCCATTTGGTTCGAAACGAGTGTCCCATTTTACCACCGCCCAGGCAGACTGATAGAATGGGCAGGATGAACGACTACGCCTACCTTCCCCTCTTTGTCTATGGCACGCTCATGACAGGACAGCCTGCCTTTGATCTAATCGCTAGGGCCGTGGAACGTTCCGCCCAGGCGCGGCTACCGGGGCTGGCGCTCTATGATGTGGGGCGCTATCCGCTGGCTGCGCCGGGCGAAGGTACGGTGTACGGCGAAATTCACTGGTTGCGCCCGGTGGGCTATGTCGCACTGCTCAAAGAACTAGAATTGTACGAAGGGCCGGAATACCGGCGCGTCCGCCAAATGGTGTATACGGATGAGGCAGGCGAAGCGCCAATCGAGGTCTGGGTCTTTATCGGCGAAAGAGCGTACGCCAGCCGGCTGCCGCGGATATCTACTGGGGACTGGCGCACGCGGCTCCGTACACCCTGATGAAGGAACTCACGTTTGCTGCGGATGGTAGCGGCAAGCTGTCAACGGACTCTGGGAACGAATTGAGCGGACCGAATCCGTTGGCAGATACGCCTCTGCACACCATAAATGATAGAAAGAAAGCTGTAGCTCCCAACAATTCGACTACGCTATGCTCCAACTGATCGATGTGACCAAGCACTATAACGGTACGCCGGCCCTGATCTCCGTCAACCTCACCGTTGCCGAGGGGGAGATCGTCTGTCTATTGGGCCCCAGCGGGTGCGGCAAAACCACGCTGTTGCGCGCCGTGGCCGGGCTGGAACAGCCCAACGCCGGGCAGGTCCTGCTCCATGGCGAAGACCTGGCGCAAGTGCCGGTGCATCGGCGCAACTTTGGGCTGATGTTTCAGGAATTTGCCCTCTTTCCGCACCGGTCGGTGGGTGAAAATATCGCCTTTGGGCTGCGCATGGGTGTGGCGGGAAAGCAGTGGACGCCCGCTGCGATTGCGCAACGGGTCGAACAGATGTTGGCGCTGGTCGATCTAGCCGGGTACGGAGGGCGCTCGGTCTTTGCCTTGAGCGGCGGCGAACGCCAGCGCGTGGCGCTCGCCCGCAGCCTGGCGCCCCACCCGCGCCTGCTCATGCTCGACGAGCCATTGGGCAGCCTCGACCGGGCGCTGCGCGAGGAATTGATGGTCGAACTGCGCACGATCCTAAAACAGGTGGGGGTGACAGCCCTCTATGTCACCCACGACCAGGAAGAAGCCTACGCTGTGGCCGACCGCCTGGTAGTCATGAACCGCGGCCGGCTCGAACAGGTGGGGACGCCACAAGCGGTCTACGGTCACCCGGCTAACGAGTTTGTGGCTCGTTTCTTGGGCTTTCAAAATTTGGTACCGGCAACCGTGGACCCGGCGCAGCCTGGCCTGTTGCATACACCGGTCGGGCAGTTTGTGTTGGAGGGTGAGCCGGCGCAAGGGCAGACCCTGCTGATTCGCCCGCAGGCCGTCCGAGCATTCAGAGCAGTTAACGATGACGGGCCAGCGGTCAACCAAATTGTGGGCCGGCTTGAAAGCTTCTTGTTTCGTGGCAGCCACTATCGCATCGAACTGGCCGTGGAAGGCGCCAACGGGGATCAACACCTGGTTTTCGAGTTGCCGATGGCGCCTAACCGGCCATCTACACCCCCGGCGCCCGGCAGTTGGGTGACGCTCACCCTTGACCCTGCTTACCTGGCCCTTATTTAGTTGCGCGCAATTTTACCATTGCAAAGGGCGCATTTCACTTTTGGGGCAACGGTTAAAACCGGTGCTGACAACGAGAAGCGCCCGCAGGCGCTACGGGCAGGGCCTGCGCAATCGCTGCGGCGATTTTTCGCTGTCAGAGCGGGATTCATCCCTGCCGGTAAAGTTCGCCCTTAAACTGAAATGCACCCCATCGCAAATTGATGGTTGACATACAAGACCCCACAATCTATAATGGCATACAAATAACATTTTTATGCTATAGGAGAGCATTGCGAATGAACAAGTTACCACAGACCGCTACCGTTGCCGACTTGAGAAACAATCATCTCAGTGTGGTTGCCCGTCTTGAGAATGGCCCTGTTGTCATCACCAGCCGGGGCAAAATCGTCGCAGTAGTTCTTAGCCCTGAATACTGGGACAAGATTGTCACGGACCTGGACGAACAAGATGATCTAATCCAGGTTTTGCAGGCAGAGCTAGACATTGCCACCGGCCAACAGAAGATGCGCCGTCTCAGTCCAGAGGAAATTGCAGAGTGGAGCGGTGAGCGGGTATTGGCTTGATGTTCCTGACAATGTAGACAAACACATAGACAGGGCACCCGGCCACCTTCGCCTTATCATCAGGAGGGCTATTGCTGGTTTGAGTGCGGATCCCCGCCCGGAGACGGCTAAACTGATGCGAGGGAAGCCAGAACGATACCAGATCCGGATCGATAGCTGGCGCATTTACTACCGGGTTGACGACGCCAACGGGATTGTGACAATCCTCAGAGTTGGAAGAAAAGGCAGATCATCAACCTTTTACGACTAGTACAGGTTTAAAACAATTTTCATTCTCCACCGCCCCCAATGCAATGAGCGCCGCCTTCTGCGCCTCGCTGATGCCGGTGACGCCGGTGATGTTCATGCCGGCGTAGGGGCCATCCGGCCGCAACGTGTAGATGCACTCGCCGCGCTGCGTATCCCACAGCTTGAGCGTGCCATCGTCACTGGTGCTCCACAAATGAACGCCGTCGGCGACAAAGACCAGGCTGTTGATGCCGCCCGTATGCCCGTGCAGCGTGCATATGAGTTGACCTTTCTGCGTGTCCCACAGGCGGATCGTGAAATCATGGCTGCCGCTGGCCAGCGTTTTGCCGTCTGGGCTAAAGGCCAGACTCGGCGTCCAGAGGATGGGTTGGGAGACGTGCAGGCGCTCGCCGCTCTGGAAATCCCATAGACAGACCCGGCGGGTGCCGCTCGACGCCAGTCTGCTGCCATCCGGGCTGAAGGCGACGGCCAACACCTCATGTTCGCCCAGGTCCTGCACGCTCTTGCGCGCAGCGACGACCTCCTGCGCTTCGCCGCCCTCCAATGCCCATAGGCGGATCGTCTGATCATCGCCGCCGCTGGCCAGCCAGCGCCCGCTGGGGTGAAAGGCGATGCTATTGACTCCCCCCGTATGGCCATGGATCTGCTGGCGCAACTGACCCGTCGCCAGGTCCCACAAGCACACGCTAGAGTCGCTGCCGGCGCTGGCCAGCAGTTGCCCGTTTGGGTGTACAGCCAGCGCGTTGACCGGCGCCCGATGGCCGCGCAGGGTGTAGCGCAGGCGCCCATCGTCCAGTGCCCAGACGTGGATGGCCTGGTCCCTGCCGGCGGTGGCCAGTGTGCGCCCATCGGGCGTAAAGGCCAGCGCATGGAGTTGGCCATGATGGCCGTGCAACATTTCTTCCGTCGCTACCGGCTCCCCATTGTGCAACCGCCACAGGTGGATGACAGGGTCCCAGCCCACCGCGGCCAGCAGCTTCCCGTCGGCGCTGAGCGCCAGCGCCGACAACACCTGGCGATGCCCGCGCAACACGGCCTGTAAATGCACCTCTGTGCCTGCCTGGTTTTCCACTGCCCACAGATGCACCGTCTGATCCGAACCGGCGCTGGCCAGCAGTTTCCCATCCGGGTGAAAGGCAAGCTGCCAGATGATGTGAGTGTGGCCCGGCAGACTTTGGCGCAGTTCGCCCGTGCGGGCATCCCACAGACGCACCAGCGGCTCGTCGCTGGCGCTGGCCAGCAACTTCCCATCCGGGCGAAAGGCCACCGCGTAGACTTTGGCGCCGGGATGTTCGAGCCGGTACAGCAGCTTACGCTGCGCCCAATCCCACAGACAGACCGTCCCGTCCAGGCTGGCGCTGGCCAGCAGCTGGCGGGGGCCCTCTGGGCGCGGGCTGAAGGCAAAGGCAGTCACGACATCGCTGTGGCCGGCCAGCACCCCAAGGTCTGTCCAAGCCGCCGTATCCCACAACCGCACCGTCTGCTGGCTGGCGCTGGCCAGCGCCTGGCGGGGGCCCTCTGGGCGCGGGCTGAAGGCAATCTTCCACAACCGCTCTGAATGCAGTACGGCCTGCTCAGGTTGGCCGTGTCCAGCGGCGGCCACTGACCAGAGGCGGATCGCGCCATCGTCACCGGCGCTGGCCAGCAGCTTGCCATCAGGATGAAAGGCGGCCCCGCTGACCGGCCCCGTATGGCCGCGCAACCGGCGCAGCAGACGAATTCCGCCCTCCCCTGGCTCAAACGCCCACAACGCTGCCGTCTGGTCGTCCGCAACGCTGGCCAGCAGCTCGCCCTCGCTGGCGCCAGTGAATGAAGTGTCCGCCGGTTTGGGACAAAAGGCCAGGTGATTCACGGTTTGCGTATGGGCCTGGATCACCTGACAGAGTTGATGGTCGGCCAGGCGCCAGGTGGTGATTTCGCCGCCGCGCGTGCCCACAACGAGAAATTTGCCATTGGGGCTAAACGCTAGCCCGCGCACCAGCCCCAGCGTTTCGGTAAAGCGAGCGCCGGTCAGATCGGCGCCCACTAAGTTGACCTGGGGCAGGCGCACGCCACTGAGATCGGCCTGGCGCAGGCTGAGGTGCGAAAAATCATAGCCACGCAGGTCTACGCCCAGCTGCAACAACAGGTGCAAGAGGTTGGCACCGGCGTAGCCGGGCGCGCGCGGCGCGGCCTGGCGCAAATGGGCGAGCAGCCGTTGCAGTTGTTGCACGGCGCCCGGAACGCCTAGCCGCGCTGCCAGCTGATCGGCCGCCGGCTGGAGCAGCATCCGCCGCTGGCTCGCGCGCACATACTCTTTCGCCTGCGCCTTGACCAGGGCAAAGCGGTTGATGATTGCGGATTTTGGATTTTCGGTTGCCCCTCTGTCCATCCAAAATCCAAAATCCTCGACCAGCCGGTCGGTGGTGTATTCGAGCACCACGTTCTGCAAGCTGAGACGTTCGCCGTCCCGCTCCAGTAAGGAGCGCCGGTGTAACGAGCGGAGCGTCTCCAACACCACCCGGCGCGAGGGGGAATGCACCAGATCGTCGAACAGCGTCGATAACCCGACTGGCTCGCGCTCGATGGCCAGCCAGTTGATGACCTCCCGTTCCAGGGGCGAGAGGCGGGCAAAGTGCTGGTCGAGCACGTCGCGGATGTCGTCAAAGACCAGGGTCTCGTCGGCCAGGAAGGTGCGCACATGGCCGGCAAAGAGTTCCTGGATCACGGCAGCGACCAGCTTGAGCGCCAGCGGATTGCCCGAATAGCGGCGCACCACCTCGGCGCTGGCCGTCCCGTCCCCGCTGAGGCCCAGTTCGTGTAGCATCGTCTGGCCGGCCGCCACCACCAGCCCGCCCAACCGCAGCGAGCGGATGGCGGTCGCCCCCAACGCCAGCCGCGTCCAGCCGTAGGGCTCTTCGCGGCTGGTGAGCAGCAGACAGCTCTGGTGGTCGAACTCGCCCACCCGTTGCAGCAACTGCCCATACCCTTCGTAGCCTGGCCGGTACTGGCCGGCGCGCTCGCCGGTGGCCAGAATGCTCTCGACGTTATCGAGCACCAACAGGCAACGCTGGTGCCGCAGATAGCCCAACAACAGATCCAATTGTTGGTCGAGGCTGGGCGGCAACTGGCTCACCTGCTGGTGAGAGAGCACCTGAATCCAGTGCTGGAGAATCTCGTGCAGCGGTGGCGCATTCAACAGCGAACTCCAGAGGGTATGGGCGAACGCTCGTTCCCCGGCCCTTTCCCCAGGCTGGGGAGGAGGTAGGAACGACCGGATCCAGTGCGCCGCCAGGGCGCTTTTACCCTGACCCCCCATCCCTAAAATAGCGACCAGACGCGCCCTGGCGGCGCCAGGCTGGTCGACAACCCAGGTCGTCAGTTGCTCCAGTTCCGCCTGGCGCCCATAGAACGCCGCCATATCCGGGACGGTGTCCAGCCCATCACCTGCCAGCGCGGGTATCGGAAAGGCGCTGTTCACACCCTCCGCCAGCTCAACCGGGTCGGCGACGGGCGCCGGCGGTTTTCCCTGCGCCGCCACCAGGTTGCCAACAAGGTCGCCGGCGAGCAGGCGTTGCGCCGTTGGCCGTTTCAACCCTGCCAGCAGGGGTTGATAATAGGCGCGCCGCTCCTGCAACCAGGCTTGAAAGCCGGGGCTGTCGATGTACTCAAAGCCCGGCAGCAACTCCAGATGGCTGGCGTCGCTCAACTCGTTCAACCGGGTCAGGCTGGCCGCGTCTCTCTCCCCCTTTGCCAGCGCATCGAGCGCCAGGGCGTCACACCAAAAGTCTGGATGATGGATATTGAGCTTCACCGACTGCCGGGTGGTCACGATCATCTGCAACGGGTCGAGCGCCTGGCGCAGGTTGGCCAGACCCACCCGCAGGCTGGCCAGCGCCGAGCCGTGCTGGTAGCCACCCCAGATCACCTCCGTTAGTTGGGTGCGGAGGATCGGTCGCCGGCTCTCTAACGCCAGGTACGCCAGCAGCGCCCGCACCCTGGCCGAACGAAACTCGTCTTGGAACTGCCCATCCACCATGAGGGTAAATGTACCAAGTACGAAGAGCTTGATTTTTGCCATCGCGCCTTCCTTGCTAGAGAGACATCCGTCTCGGTGAAGAAGGCGACCTCCTCGAATCGATGGGGGCGATTCAGTCGCCTTTTCAGCTATGTTTCAAAAGCGTTTCGATTTGAGTGTCGTTTCGTTTCGGTTACGCATACGCTGATGCGACAAATGTCGCTTGCCAGATCGTCCCGCTTGCGGGAGAATGTGCAACATCAGTCAGTTGGAAGCATCAGAGTGTAGACGAACCGGGTAGAAGAGCCCTTCAGTAGGTCATGACAACCTGGCGCAGAAACGTAACACAGTGTTGTCAGGATGTCAACTTACGAAATCCTTAACGTACAGGTGTCCATATCCCATCCGCCCCGGGTGCAGTTGCCAGCGGCGCCGGAGTGGGTCACACTGGAAAGGAGGTACACGGAGAATAGAATGAGGTGATCTGCGCCAACAGATCACCTCATGGGTGGACAAAATGTGAGGGTCATCCGATCTCAATTTTCTGTCCACGTACATCATAACCGGAAGCACCACCGGCTGTCAAGGTTGGGCAAGTAGAGCAAGATGGCAGCTTGCCCCACGCCAGCCCGCAGACACCCCGGCCCTGATGTACGTACCCCTTCCACCACCCACTCTCCACCCACAACAATCAGATTCAAACCCACCCGCTGCCGCATCCGGCAGCCACCAACCAGCCATCCGTTCCCTATCACCGCCCTGCACAGCCGCAACTGGGAGCCACCATGCGTTCCCAAAATCCATTGACTGGCTCGCTGGCGCCATGGGGCGTGGCTCGTTTTTTCCGGTCGTCCTTTTCGGTGGGAAGGCAAAGCAGAGGAGTTCAGCTGTGGGCTTCATCCAACAAGCGTACCAACGTACCGCCGTCGATGACCTCAATCCCCAATTGCTTCAATTGGGCGACGATGTCAGCGGTCAACAAATCCTGATCAACCGTGACAAGGTAATCCACCAGCCCATAGATCGCGGCTGCCACCACCTTGTCATCATCCGGGTCACGGCAGACACGCGGCGTCTCGGGCGGTTCGACCCGTTCGATATCCTCCAGCAAATGGCTGTGCAAGGCGCGCAGCAATTCGGGAGCAATCAAGGCGGCAACAGCGGGGTAGGCCAACACACGCTGGTACTCATCGAGCATCGCTGGTGAAGCGACCACGGTAAAGCGCGCCGCCTCCCAGGCCATGATCAACGTCGCCAACTCAGGGGGGCGCACCAACGCCGCCACCAGTTGATTCGTATCGAGCACGATGCGCATCTCCGCTCACTCCGTACGGGTCGCCTGGCGGGCGCGCTTTACCAACGCCACGATCTCGTCATTCGAGAGTGTTCGCTTGGGAAACCCAGCCTGGATTGCCTGCTGGATCGCCGCCCGCGTGGCCGCAAAGCGAGCACGCCGCTGTGGATCACGCAAGAGGGCGGGAATCGAAGGGAGCCGCACAATCATCACCTGCTCTCCCACCGGCAGATCCGCCGGCACTTTGACTGTATGGTCAGCTTCGACCGTACCAACCACCATCATTGTCCCATTCATTGCTTACTTCCTTTGCTGCAAACCGTCAATCGACCGGACGGACTCATCAGGAAGAGTATACCACACCCAATCGGCCCGGCGACAAGTGAGGAGTAACCAATGGGTGCGTCCAGAATTTGGGGCGAAAATTGAGCGGCCCAAGCATTCCGGGAAAGGGCCGGAGCCAGCTTGTCTGACCGGCGCATCTCTGGCCCTTTCCCGGAATGCGGGTTCCAGCGGGCAAGATGGCATCTTGTCCTACTCGCCCCAAATTTCGGACACACCCGTAACCAATGACCAATGACTAGTGACCAGTAACAGGAGCACAGCATGACCAAACCCACCCGCTGCCGCATCCGGCAGCCGCCAACCGCCCATCCGTTCCCTGGTGCGATGCACCTGCAAGGTGCGTTGCACCTCAGGAATGCCCGGCGGCCCAGGCGGCCCAGGTGCATCGCACTCTTCGAGTGCAACGCACCGGCTCTTTTCTTTCCGAAGGACCAACCGATGAACCAACCGCCAATCGATCATTCAACACAGACCTTTGATCAGTACCAAGTGGGCGCACAGCGCCAGCACAACCAACGAAAGGATTCACACATGGACACGCGTTTCACCCAACTACTGCGCAACCGGCTGGGCATCGTCTTCACCCGGAAGCTCAATACGCTCCTCCTCATTCTAACCCTGCTCACCGCCGCCACCATCCCGGCGGCGGCCCAGGTCGGCATCGGCACGACCAACCCGGACCCCTCGGCCATTCTCGACCTGCAAGCCAGCAACCAGGGTATGCTCTTTCCTCGCGTCGCCCTCACCGGCGCCGGCGACACAACCACCGTCCCCGACCCTGCCACCAGCCTGGTGGTCTACAACACGGCCACGGCCGGCAACATCACGCCGGGTTTCTATTACTGGAACGGCGCCGCCTGGGCATCGATGGCCAGCCCCGTGGGTCACACCGACGTGAATGCCAGCGACAAGGATGTGTTGCTCTATGATGCAACCACCTCGCAATGGAAAGCTGCCCCGAAAGAAGAGTTTCTGCCGGCTTTCCAGATCCCATCTCTCCTGTTCGTCGCTGAGAGCACTCAGACGTTCTACACTGGCAATAACGGCAGCATTAAAGTACCGGCGTATAACGGCGATGTCTACAACCCCAGCGGCGCTCTCGACAATGTAGTGGGCGAATTTGTGGTGCAGGAAACAGGTTACTACGACATCAGCGCCAACGCGGTGGTTGGCGCGAATAATAGCGGCACCGGTGGTTTCTTCATCACAAGCGTCTCGAAAGGAGGACTGGCCATGTTCGCCGTAACGATGCCGAACGGGTGGACGCCCGAATATCCGAACATCCGCTATGTCGGGCGCCTCGAGGCCGGTGATCACGTTTATGTT
>QEUW01000559.1 GCA_003577005.1 Chloroflexota bacterium
AGGATCACCATCGCCGCTGTGCCGAGCAACAGCGAGATAGAGCAAAGTAAGATTCTGTCGTGGCGCATACCCCTCCGGTCTTTTCTTGTTCTACAGTTTAGAAATTATCTCAAAATCTCTGTATCGTACCTGTACTGATCCAAAAGCACTCAGGGGCCACAACCGATTTTGAGATAGTTTCTTACTCGATCAGCTTGGGGTCGAGGGCGTCGCGCAGCCCGTCACCGACAAACGAAAAGCCCAACATAGAAAGCGCAATCGCCAGCGTAGGAAAGAAGGCCATATGCCAGGAGGTGCGCGCATAGGAGCCGGCCACACCCACCATCTTGCCCCAACTGGGGATCGGGTCGTTGATGCCGATGCCCAGAAAGCTCAGACCGGCCTCGCCAAAGATAGCGGCTGGAATGCCAAAGCTCACCGCCACCAGGATCGGTGAGAGCGCATTGGGCACCAGGTGGCGATACAGGATGCCACCCGTCGTCACGCCCGATGCTCTCGCCGCCTCCACATACTCTTTTTCGCGCAACGAGAGCATCTGGCCGCGCGTCAAGCGGGCAATGCCGATCCAACTCGTGATGCTGAGGGCAAAGATCACCTTCCACATGCCGCCGCCAAAGAGGGTAATGATCAGAATCGAGAAGATCAGACCCGGAAAGGCAGTCATGATCTCGATGAGGCGCGTGACCAAAAAGTCAAACTTGCCGCCCAGGTAGCCGGCCAGCCCCCCCAATGGCACGCCGACCAACACGGCCACCAACTGGATGGTGATGCCAACAGTCATCGAGGTGCGCGCGCCATAGATCAGACGGCTGAGGTAGTCGCGCCCGACCTCGTCCGTCCCCAGCGGGTGAGCAGGGTCGCGCATGGGCAAGAGGCGCACCTTGGAGAAGTCGGCCTTATCATAGGGGAAGGGCGCAATCAGATCAGCAAAGATGGCGAGAAAGAGAAAGAAAACGACGATGACCAGCCCAAAGACAGCCAGGCGGTTGCGCATAAAGCGACGGGCGGCATCTTGCCAGAGCGTGCGGTAGCGGCGTTCGCCGGCTGAGCGGTCGGCCGCGGGTTTGAGGGCAACGGCGAGGTTGCCGGTCTTTGCCTCGGCCACTAGCGTCCCCCTTCCGCACCGAGACGCACACGCGGGTCCACCCGCGTGTAGATAATGTCGGTGATCAAATAGGTGAATCCCCACAACACGGCAATGAGCAGCACGGTCGCCATCACCATAGGGTAATCGCGGTTGAAGGTGCTGGTGACAAAATACTTGCCCAGGCCGGGGATGCGAAAGATCGACTCGATAAAGATGCTGCCGGTCATCAGGTCGGGGATAATCGGTCCCATTACGGTTACCATGGGGATGAGGGCGTTGCGAAAGACGTGGCGAGTCATCACCAGCCGCTCTCCTAACCCCTTGGCGCGGGCGGTGCGCACATAGTCGGCGCGGATGACCTCCACGATGCTCGCCCGTGTATAACGAGCGATGATCGCCATGGGACCAAGCGAATAGGCGGCCACCGGCATGATCCAGTCGGCGCAGAAGGCGCGGCCGACCAGACAGCCCGTGTCACCCCAGCCCCCCATGGGCAGCCAGTCGAGATAGACGGCAAAAAACAAGATCGCAAAAGTGCCGATCACAAAGCTGGGCAAGGTAATGCCCAACATGGCAAGAAAGGTGACTGCATTGTCGATCCACGAGTTTTGATAGCGGGCGGCAATAATGCCAAGGATGACACCCAGAGTAAAGGCAACTGTCACCGTGACCAACCCTACCTGCGCCGTCACCTTCCACGTGCTGGAGATAAGCGCCGAAACCGTCGTGGTGGGCTGCTGATAGGGGATGCCAAAGTCAAACCGAACGGCATTGCCCATGTAGTTCAAATATTGACGCCAGACGGGCTGATCCAGCCCGTACTTGCGCATGATGTTTGCCTTGGCAGCCGGCGGCAACGGCTGATTGGTCTCATCGAACGGCCCACCGGGCACAGCAAGCATCAGCGAAAAAGTGATCATCGAGACCACCCAGATCACAAAGAGCAAAGAGACTAAGCGACCCAAAATATACCGGGTCATGACATTGAATTCTCCTCGACAGGCAGGTTTAGGCGGGTGTGGGCGCTGCAACCTGCTGGAACGTAAAGCTAGCGATGTCGGCGCGCCGGCGGGCATGTTCAAACGTGATGCTGAATCGGGCTGTCCGAGCCGTGGTTATGATGATCAATAGACAGGGTGATACAGGCGATGAAGCAACCGTATCACCCTGTCAATAGGTACAAGTAAACGATCACCTGCTCAAATAGAGATCACCGTAGACCCAGTCGTTGCCCCAGTGCCAGGCAGCGATGCCGTTGGAATCGGGTTCGCGGAAGCCTTCGCCCTGGATATAGGGCTGGTAGAGCGTACCCTGCCAGCGATGGTCGATAAAGATGCCGCCGACATCGTCCACGAGGATCCGCTCTGCCTCGCGGAACAGTTGGTCACGCCGCTCCGGGTCGCCGACCAGCGGCGTCGCCTCGCGGATCAGCCGGTCGAATTCGTCGTTTTTCCACGAATGGCGCCCGGTGGAAACCCAGATGCCCAGCAGGTTGGAGGGGTCGAGATAGTCCATGCCGTATGAGACAGCGCCAAAGGTCAGATCCGTGGGCTTGGCGTTGAGCGCATCCATATAGACTTTGGCATCTTTGTTGGAAACCTCAATCTGCACACCCAGACACTCAGAGATGGAAGCTGCAACTGCCTGGAAGACCGCCTGCAAGGCCGGCGATTCGTTGCGTAGCCACAGTTCCTGCGGCGGGAAACCCTGTCCATCGGGATAGCCAGCGTCTGCCAGGTACTGTTTGGCCTGGTCGCAGTCGTACATCTGATATTCTTTCAGCGCGCCTTCCACATCAGACGAGGGGAAACCAGGCATGAGCATGGAGTAGGCCGGCATGGCCTTGATTTCACCGTAGACGTTCGTAACAATGGCTTCGCGGTCAACAGCGTGCGCAAAGGCCTTGCGCACGTTCAGGTCGCTAAATGGCTCGGTGTAGGTATCAAAGAGCAGATAGTCGGTGCGGAAATCGCCAAAGTGGCGGAGATAGTTTGCGCTCAGCACCGGGTCACTCAGAACCAGGTCAAAATCGGCTGGGGTGAGCGCCTCATACCCTACTGTATGGATTTCACCATTCTGGAACGCGGCAAAGAAGGTGCTGGGGTCCATGTAGATAATCTCGCGGCGCTTGAGGCGCGGCGGGTTCGGTCCTTTGTACTTCTCATTGGCGACCAGCGTGATCCGGTTGCCGGGCTCCAGTGTCTCCAGGACAAAGCGGCCCATGGAGACGGAGGTGGCCGGGTCGTTGTTGTAGTACGGGCCGTGCTCCTCGAGCGCCTTCGCCTGCAGCGGCCAGGCGAAGTGCATCATGCCCGGCAGTGGTGGGAAGGGTTCGTAGGTGGTAATCTGCAACGTCAGATCATCGACCGCAACGACGCCCAGTTCTTCGAGCGGCACTTCGCCGGCAATAGCTTCATCCCAGTTTTGGATGACACCCGAATAAAACCAGGCGAAATCCCAGGCATGTTCAGGGTCTGCCGCATAGCGGTACGTAGCAACCCAGTCATGCGCCGTGACAGGGGTGTCGTCCGACCAGACCATGCCAGGGCGAATGTGGAAGGTCCACGTCACACCGTCGTCGGCGACTTCCCAGCTTTCGGCGGCCATGGGAATGACATTGAAGTCTTTGTCCAGGTCGACCAAGGCCAGCGAAAACGTGCTGTCACCCGTGCAATAGCGAGTATAGACAGAGACCATAAAATCGGGTGTGGTCTGGTTGGCGGTATTGCTGCATCCTTCGACATAGACTTGTTCATCGTAAGGACGAGCGTCGTCGGGCAGCCTTTCGCCAAAGATGGTGGTCATCTCGTCGGCGGGGGCGGCGGCTTCTTCTGCGGCAGGGGCGGCAGCCTCCTCTGCGGGCGCCGCCTCCTGTTGCGCCGGGGCCGGCCCAGCAGCGGGGGCGGCACAGCCGGCCAGAATGGCAAAGACGGCAAGGAACGTCAGCCAGAGGCCGGGGTGAAAACGATGAGGGGTCGAGCGATACATACGCACGGGTCTCCTTTCTTGCCTGGGAACAGAATCAAGGTGAATGATCGTACACAGAT
>QEUW01000560.1 GCA_003577005.1 Chloroflexota bacterium
GACCAGATGCCGCCAATAGGTTTCATCGGTCTCGTGCCAGACCAGGCTGGCGCGGCGGCGCTGGTTGTAGAGCGCCAGCATCTGCGGCCCATCCGCCAGGGTGGCCGGGCGCAGGTGATAGGGTTCCGGCTTGTCTCCCGCTTGATCAGGGACCGCCGTCACTGGCATGACCCGGCTGCCACCGAGATCGAGCACATATTCGTAGCCAAATTGCCGATAAAAATAGGGAATACCGGTGATCGCCTGCACGAGATGCCCTTCGGCGGCGCTACGGGCGTGAACCATCTCAAAGAGCGCCCGTACCAATCCGCGGTTGCGATAATTGGGATCGGTGGCAACCATCTCTGGCTGGCCGACGCCAAGCTTGACCCCGCCATAGCTCCATTCGTGCCGCCAGAAACAGGCGCAGGCCACGGTCGGGCGCTCGGGTTGGCTCGTGTCTTCGACCAACGCAAAGTCGCCGGGCGTCATAAAGGGAAAGGGCAACGTTTCACTGAGGACGATCCGCGCTACATCGGCTGCGCGCTCATTGAAGGGGCCGTCGGGGCGATCCCGAAAGACCGCGCCGATGAGCTGGCCGATCTTGACCACATCCGCAGCCGTAGACCAGCGGCGGACGAGGCCGTCGCTGAGGTCGTCGATCAAGGTTGGTGCAGCGAGTGAAGTGTCTGTCATTGTTCGGATGCCTCCCTTTGCGTTGGGTTGTTTGAGCGTGGCGCTGGCCACCCACAGCCGAGATCATCAAACGCCGTCATTACGTTTTGGAGCATCGGCAGCCAGATGTGTCTCGTCTCTTCGTTGAGGCCACCCCTGCACCACTCGACGGCGACGTAGACGTTGATCACTGCACATAACCGATAATCTTCCCACAACCGTTCAAATGAATAGCCGGTCACCCCATTTGCCAGCAGTTGTGCGTGATAATGGGCCAGGATTGGCCGTTCAAACTTCCGGCGCATTTCCACGGGCCACCGGCGTATGGTCGCATAGGCAAGATCGTAAACTCCCAGCCAGGTCGTCAGGCTCCAGTCAAACGGCTGCCGATCCACGATATAGAGCGGGCGGTCGCCCTCAAGCGGCACAAAGACGTTGCCGGCGTTGACATCGCCGTGGATCAGCGTAAAGCCGTTGCCGTCGGCAGTTCGCTCGACCATCGCTTGCGGATGCCACTCAAAGAGGTCGCGGATCGCCTGTGGCCAGTGCGGGGCTAACTGGTCCACACAGTTGGCAAGAATATGGTCCGCCCCGGGCCTGGCGATCTCGACAAAGCGGTTGATCTGCGCGGCACTGTGAATCGACTCGCCGCCTGCTGTCAACCGGTCCACCCCCCACCAGTGGGCGTGCAGCCTGGCCAACGCTTCTGCCAACGCCAAACCATAGCCGAGCGTCGGCGTCTTGGTTGCAGCCTCGACGTGCGTGGCAGAGATGTCATCCATCAGGATGTGATAACGCTGTGCCTCTGCCGAAAAGGCCGCGTCATAGCAACGCAGGATCGGCGCACCTTCAAGCCCGGCATAATCGCGTGTGTAATAGTTGACCTCAGACGGACCGAAGAACTCGTCTTCCTGGTCGATGTTGACCAGCTTTAAGAACAATCGCTGTGGCAGATCGCCCTGGGACCCTGGCGTGTATCGCACACTCATCTTGGCATTGGCGGATAGCTCGCGGTGCCGCGTCTCCACGGTATATGATTCGACCGCGCCCTGAGCCAGTGCGCCGCTGCGTGTGAGGACCGTTGTCAGCCACTCGGCGCTGACCTGGTCCAGGCTGGTGATCACTTGATTGGGCATTGTCTCTTTTCCCTTCAGCAGCGACACATCACAGCGGCAATTTTTCCTCTTGTGCCAACTTCTCCAGGGCAAGGCTGGCACGCGGGTCAGATGCCCGCTGGCGCAGTTCATCGATGAGCTGCCCTCTCAATTTCGGGTTCGGGTCGTTCAAACCGATCTCAATAAGGAGTGCAACCTGATCGAGTTCTGTGCGCGTAGGGACCGCGCATTTCGACGCATCGACACAACGTTCGCAAAAGAGTGTATGCCACACGGCGCGACGGATGTGGGGCACAGGGTCATACAGCAGTGGCAACAACGCCTCGACGCACCGGGCATCTCCCCCGTAGCCGCCGTGGTCGATGATGTCTACACAGTTCCGACGCACCCTGGGGTGAGCAGCAACCAACCCAGCCAGCAATGCAGGGATCGCGCCGGGACCGGCCTGTTGTAAAGCCCAGATGGCAGGCACGGAAATGTGGGGGTCGCGGACGGATAACTGTCTGACCAATGCTGCGAATCCATCCGTCTGCTCCGCTGCCGTGCGTGCCATTTGCCCTGCCTGCTTCCACCATGCCTGTGCTTGCTGTTTCATTTGGCCCCCTTTCTTTCCTTGCTCAAACACTAACGGGTTGCCCCGGCGCTTTTTATCCTGTCCCTTCGGCCCGTTCACCTGGGGATCACCGACTCAACTGCGTCCAGCGTCTGTACCAATTGCTCCAGGGTCCTTTCGCGCACATTGCCCTGCCGCACCCAATCCGGCTGGTCGTCGCTGCCCCAATACCAGGCAAAGCGGCACCAGTTCTGGAACGGGGCGAAGATCTTCACTAGCTCCACTGTGTGAGCAGAGAGCGGCGCACCCTGTTCTTCTTCATAGCCGGCGCGCATGGGCGGCCATTGCGCAGAATTGTCTAGACAGGCCCACTGGAGCGTCGCTCCCAGCAGATAGAGTTCGTTGCCCAGGCGGCTCATCTCGAAGTCGAGAAAGCCCTGGAATCTGTCCCCATCCACTATCATGTTGGCCCCGTGGATGTCGTCCACATGCATGAAGACGGGCTGCGCCAGCACCTCGCTGCGGATCGCCTGGAGGTTGCGAACAGATTCATGCAGCGCAGGCTCGTCGATCTCATGGCGAGCGAGCGCATCCCGGCAGGTCGCCAGTGTCTCATCAAAATAGTGCTCAAAGCTCGTGCTCCAGAAGCGATCTGTAGGGGCGTAGGGATTCTGCCAGTCGGCGTTCTCGGCAGGTCTATCTGCATATTTCATCAGCCGCGCCAGCCCTGCACCTACCTGGCGATAGACGTTTCGCAGGGCAGCGGCAGATAGGTCTTTCTGTGCCTGCCAAAGCATCTGCCCCGGCAGCCGCTCCATCACTAAGATTTCTTCTGATGGATAGGGATAGAGCTTTGGAACGACGCCGCTGGCCGCCAGCGATTGGAGCGCCCGTTCTTCTTGCCATTTACGAGTCTTGCGGAAAAAGAATTTGAAGACGACCGGCTTGCCAGCGCGCTCGCCATAGAGCACCCGGTTGGTGGCGCTTTGGATCGGTGCGTCGTCCCACAGCCGTAGCTCGTCATAGACGCTGATAAATTGCTGCACCCGTTCGCGTGCGGTCTGAAGCAGTTGGTCCACGAGAGTTTCCTCATTGGTTTGAACTGCGAGTGGCGCTGCTAAACATAGTTACAAAGAGCAGAGTTCAGCGAATCCACGTGCTGCGGGCCGTCCACCTCCACCATTGCCAGCCAGGCCGGGATGCGCCACAAGTCGCGGCGCTCGACAAAACCTGGATCGATGGGCGTCAGCTCCCGGTATCCGGCAAATAGCGCGTCCGGCACCGGCGCAAAGAAATCGACATAGGCCAGGTCGATCTCCGGGTGGCCGTAGTAGACCGCCGGGTCGATCAGCACCGGTCCGTGGGCGGTGCTGAGAAAATTGTTCTGGTGTGCATCCCCGTGCAGCAGTGTGGGTTGAACCGGTGGGCCGCACAGCTCGGCGAGTCTGCCGCCGATCATCTCAACTTGCCTCGCCAACTCGGCGGGCAACTTCCCCGAATCGGTGGCCGCCCGTAACCACGGCTCGATACGCCGCGTCCAGAAGAAGTCCAGCCAATCAGGCAGCGGTCGATTGTCCTGGTAGTAGCTGCCCCAATAGCAGTGCGTCTCCAGCCCGAATCGCTTCCCCTTTACGCTGTGGATCTGCGCCAGCGCCCGCCCCATTTGTCGCCAGTGGATTGGCTCCCGGTCGATGACCTGCACCGCCACCATTACCATGAGCGCACCACCGTCAACTGGGATGACGCCGATGATTCCTGGTGTCAGCACACCGGAACGTTCGGTCAGCAGGCGCAGCCCGGCAATCGCTGCCGGGTGCGAAGCCTCATCTGTTTTGCCCTCTGCCCTGGTCACCTCCCACGTCCGGCCCAAATAAGTGGAGACGGCCTGCTCCAGTGGGGTGCGCAGGTCAGTGCGCAACAGACGTTCTACGGATGGGTCTTGCATGATTGAACACCTTGTCGACTATGGACTGGCGCGCCACAGCCAGCGCAGCGAATCAGGCAGGATCGCGCCCCCGTGCTTGCCGTCGTGGGCGCCGCTCCCGCCGACAAAGCGGTAGTCATAGCCCCGATACTTGAGGGCAGCAGCCATCTGCAAGTTCGCCAGCCACCAGTTGCCGTGTATATTGTCCAGATCGGCCTCGCCATCTTGCAGAAAGACACGCAGCGGGCGGGGCGTCTCCTTGCGGATGCGCGAAGGGTAGACATGCCCGCCCCGAATATCGGTGTAGGAGCCGATGTGC
>QEUW01000561.1 GCA_003577005.1 Chloroflexota bacterium
AAGAGCGGGAGCAATCGCGGCGGCTCGACGATCGAGCCAGGTTTCACGCCAAGCGCCGGGAGAAAGTCGGCTTGCTCCCCCTCAGCCCCCTTAGCCCAGCTATACCAGTATTTCGTGTTACCGTATAGCATACCGGCATCCGGATGCGCGTCGAGCACGCGGACCTGCTGCTCCAGCTTGGCCGGCAGCCAGACATCATCTGCGTCGAGAAAGGCAACATAGTCGCCGAGCGCCTGCCGGATCCCCAGGTTGCGCGAAGCGCCCTTGCCCAGGTTGCGATGCCCCTCATGCTCGAAATAACGCACCTGCTCCGGGAGTTGTCGCGCATAGCGCCGGGCGATCTGCGTACTGGCATCTGTGGAGCCGTCGTCGACCAGCAACAGCTCCCAGCGGCGGTAGGTCTGGCCGAGGACGCTCTGGATGGCCTCTTCGATGAATGGCGCTGCGTTTAGAAAAATGATAACTGCCGATACCAGGGGTTCGCGCATCACTGAACTCTCGGGTTATAACCAGCGATTGAGCCAAGCGGCAAAGGCGGCCCCTGGTCTGTCGGGGGCCCACAGTCTGGGTAGGCAAAAGCGATTGCTGCCGCGCCAGGCGACGTCCGTATGGCTGGCGCATGCATAGGCGAACCCGGCAGCGCGTGTGTGGGCGATAGTCGCTGCGTCGGCACTGCCGTTCGGATACGAGAAACCGTTGACCGGACAGTCCAACAGCGTTTCCAAATAGGCTCGGCTCCGCTGCATTTCCGCCTGCTGCGCTGCCGGCGGCAGGGCAGCCAGCAAGGGGTGTGTAACGGTATGGGCGCCGATCTCGATCAGGTCGCTTGTCGCCAACTCGACCAGCTCGTCCGGCGTCATGCTGCGGCCGGCTGGCGGCGCTGCGGAGGGCGCGCCGCTCCAAAGGCGCATTTGGCATAGAACCTGCTCGCGAGCCGGGGTGTCCAGCGGCAGGAGCAGCCGGGACAACGGGCCGATAAGCTCGCGCTTGGGCGCAAAATCCATTTCGCCCGTTGGCAGGCCGTTTTTCTCGGCCACTTCCCAGGTATACGATCGATCGCCAAGCGTGATGTGAAGCGGCGCGGTGGTCTCGCCGGCTGCGATCAGGAGCCGCACAAGCTCATCCCACCAAAATTCCCGCCCTAGATAGCCGGTCGTGACAAAGACAGTGGCCGGAATTCGATACTGCTCCAGCAGCGATTTGGCGTGAACCAGGGTATCTAAATAGCCGTCGTCGAAGGTGACGACGACGGCGCGCTTGGGCAGCTTTTTTCGGCGCAGACCTTGCGCCAACCCTTTCAGGCTGATCGGATTGGCCTGCTCGCGCAAAAACCTGACCTGCTCGACGAAGTGCTGCGGGCTGACACATACGCCAAACGGGTCCCAGGCGACGTCGGCAATCCGGTGATAGCCCAAGATGACAGCCCGATCGACAAAGCGGCTGCGCAGCCAGCGGGCCGACAGGCGCGCGTGCTTATACCCAGGCATCCTCATAGCGGCGGCTGGGGTTTCCTAGCTCTCAGCGTGATCAGCACTTCGTAATCCGGGTCAACCGTATCAAGCTCCCGCTGGTGTAACTCTTGTGAAGCCAGCCCATATAGGAAGGCAGTGGCGGCCAGCACATTGCCGTGCGCTTCTAGCTGGATGGCCGCCGGCGGGAAGAGAGCTTCAAATAGCCGGCGCAGCGAGCATGATGTGAAGCTCCAATAATATCCCCACCGATCCATATCATAGCGGGAGACCTTGCTGATGCCTGGCACGGTGACCAGGACAACCCCGCCTGGTTTGAGAATGCGGTGCACTGTGCTGATCGCAGCCGGGAGATCGTAGATCGCTTGCAGCGTTTGGGTCAGGATCACACAGTCAAAGATATTGGAGGCGATATGCTCGGCGCGAGTCAGGTCGCCTAAGATCGTCACGGGGGGGCGGGCTTCGGCCACATGCAGAACTTCGCTCCTATGCACTTGGCAACCGCCAAACTGCCGCGTATAGCTATCTGTTCCGATCTCTAGGACATGGCCGTGGATATCGCCCGCCTGCCGTTCCAGAAAGCGTTCAATATAGTAGCGGTCGATAGGCTGGCCGCGTTCACTCCCCCACTGGCTGCTGATCGGGCGCAGACGGCGCAGGCTGCCGAGTCTCACCCAACCGACGGGCGGCCAGCATGTCCAGCGGACAAGCGCCCGCCGAACGTGGATCGGTAACAGCCGCCTGCCGATCACGCGCAGTGAATTCGTCATGCTTCACCCCCGGCTCTCATGGCCTGCTTTCCGTTTTCACAAAGGAGGGCAACCGGCGCAGCGGCAGACCTGGAAAGACCTTCTGGATACGGTCTAATAGACCCAGGCCAAGGGCCTGGTCTGCAGCCCAGATGAGCATGTAGGTGGTCAAGATCGCCAACAGGCTTGCCAGCAGCAAGCCCGCCATCCCGGCTACGGCTTGCTGGGCGCCCCAGGCGACCAAGGCGCCCAGGGTCGAGGCGCCGGCAATGGCCCAGAGGCCCACCATGCCTTCCCATGGGTTTGGGAGGAGACGGCGCAAAAGGAGGGCGTTGACAAGCTGCGCGGTCGTCACCGCAGGTAGTGAGGCCAGCGCCGCGCCGGCAAGCCCGTAGGCGCGCGAGAAACCCCAGACACAGCCGATCAAGACCAGCGATTGCGCCAGTTCCACAAACGTAACTTTATGCGGCTGTCCATATCCGTTGAGCAGAGGGGTCACAGCCTCGCCAAAAATGCCAAGCAAGGTGCCGAATGCCAAGATGCGGATCACCGGCACGGTGCCGTCCCACTTGGCTCCCAAGACTTCCTGGACCAGCCCTGGCGCCAAGACGAGCAACAGCGTACAGATCGGATAGAGAAAGAGCGACATCCCAACCAAGATGGTGCGAAAGGCCTCGGCGCCGGCGCGCAGGTCTGTCTGCAGACGGGCAAAGAGCGGAAATGCAACTGATCCGACAATCTCACTGGCGGTGGAGGCGGGCAAGAAGGCCAGCTGCGCGCCGAGAAAATAGAGACCTAGTTCAGTGACGCCCAGTTGGCGCGCGATCACGAGTCGCAACACCGAACTGGCGACCAGCGCGATTAGACTTGTCATAAAAACCCAGCGGCCAAACTGAACCAGCGGCAGTACGGCACGTTGATCGAACAGCAGCCGTGGCCGATGAGGGACCAGAACATACGATACGATGGTACGGACGGCTGCCCCGCTCAGCGTGCCGGCAACCAGCGCCCATACGCCCAGGAACGGAGCTAGGACGATCGAGATCACGGCGTTTGCCACTGCCTCGGCAAGCGCCATGATCGTCGCAGGCCGGAACCGCAGGGCGCGGTTCATCTCGGCCATACGAATACTGCTTAACGACTCTAGGAAGGGGCGAAATGCCAACGCTTGGATGATCGCAGTCGCCCGCGGCTCTGCAAAGAGATGGGCGATCCAGGGAGCGGTTGCCATCACGACCGTCGAAATCGCCAGGGCGCGTGACACTTCTACCGTCCAAGCCGCGTCGTACTGGTCTTTGTCCAGTTCCTTGCGCTGCACAAGGGCCGAGAGCATCCCGAAATCGGTGATGCTCACCAAAACGCCGACTGCGGTGACGGCAATCGCCACCAAGCCAAAGCTGTCCGGGGTGAGGAGCTTGGCTAGGATCAGCAGGCGCGCCAAGAAAACTAGCTTGATACCGCCGAATTGAGTCGCGCGCCAGAACAGGGCGTTCCCGACGCGGTCTGGTAATCGCTCAGTGGTCAAGACAGTGCGTCTCCGCCAACGTTTCGAGCCTCATCCACACCCAGCCTCATCCACACCCGACGTTGGACATAGGCGACCCTTGCGCCTTGCGGATGGTGAGCATATGTTGATCGAGCATGGAGGCAGTGCTGAGCAGTGCAATGACCACCAGATTGAGTAATTGCAGGACGGCGGCATAGGCGACCGCAGAGGCCCCGTCGATCCCATAGATTCCTAATGCCAGCATGCAGGCCGCTTGGTAGACGCCCACATAGCCCGGTGCGGATGGCAGCGATGTGCCTGCCGCGACAAAAACGCCTACGGTCACCGCTGCCCAAAAGGGCAATGTCCAGCCAAAAGCCAGGATCACGAGCCACATGGCCGCATAGTCTGAC
>QEUW01000562.1 GCA_003577005.1 Chloroflexota bacterium
GGTTCAGGTCTTGGCGTTCAACCGGGACGGCACGTTGCTGGCTGTCGGTGCTGGGGACGCAACGCTCTATTTGTGGGATGCGCGGACACTCACGGTTGATCCGACGCGTCCGTTGCCCCTCGTGTACAAATTGCAGGGGCACGTTGATGTCATCCAGGGGCTTGCCTTTAGCAGCGACGGCCTCTTGCTCGCCAGCGCGAGCAAGGATAGAACCGTCAAAGTGTGGGATACGCACGCCGGTGAATGCCGCCATACGCTCCAGGCCCCTGGCCCCTACGCTGGCATGAATATCACGGGCGTGACCGGTATCACCGAGGCGCAGAAAGCCGCGCTCAAAGCCTTGGGAGCAGTGGATGAGGCAGACCAACCACCGCTATCAGTGACTTGACGGTCGCCAGGTGATGACGACGGCTGTGGCTATCAAAGCTGTACCCAAGCAGATGCTCCGTTTTCGGCGGAATTCAACCGGGCAGATAGGCAGCGCATGATGGATCAAGGTGTCCGTTCAGCGAGAAAAAGGAGCAAGAACATGAAAGCGGTCGTCTACGAAGCATACGGTCCACCCACGGTACTGAAACTTGTGGAAGTTGCAAAACCTACGCCCAAAGCCAATGAAGTGCTTGTCAAAGTGTCCGCAACCACCGTCACAGCGGGGGACATCAGGATGCGCAGTTTTACCGTTCCGCTCTCTTACTGGCTCCCCGCTCGCATCGCGCTGGGTTTTAGAAAACCCAAGAACACCATTTTGGGGATGGAGCTGGCTGGTGAAATCGAAGCCGTCGGCAAAGATGTCAAGCGGTTTCAGCCAGGTGACCAGGTTTTTGCCTCTACGTTCGAACACGGTTGTGGCGCATACGCCGAGTACAAATGTCTGCCTGAAGATGGCTTATTGGCTATCAAGCCGGCCAGTTTGACCTGTGAGGAAGCGGCCACCCTGCCGATTGGGGGGCGCACGGCTTTGTATTTTCTGAGGGCAGCCAACATCCAGCCGGGACAAAAAGTGCTGATCTACGGCGCTTCCGGCAGTGTCGGTACCTTTGCCGTACAGCTTGCCAGGTACTTTGGCGCCGAAGTCACCGGCGTGTGCAGCACCGCCAACATGGCATTGGTAAGATCGTTGGGCGCCGCTAAGGTGATAGATTACATCCAAGAGGATTTTGCCAAAAACGGTGTGCGCTATGACGTTATTTTTGACACTGTCGGCAAGGCTTCGTTTTCAGATTGTCTTCGCTCACTCAAGCAGGATGGAACCTATCTTCAGGCTGTTTCCGCGCCGGGCATTAGTCTACGCATGCAATGGGCGGCGCTGACTGGCCACAAACGTATGGTTGGTGGGGGGCCGCCGCCGAAATCGGAAGACCTCGTCTTCCTCCAGGACCTTGTTGTGACCGGGCAGCTAAAACCAGTGATTGACCGCAGCTATCCGCTGGCACAAATGGTGGAAGCCCACCGCTATGTGGACACCGGGCGCAAAAAGGGCAATGTCGTGATCACGGTAAACGCATGTGCCCACGACCTGCCATGACAGTGCAAGCGTGGCTCATAGGCTATCCACCAACTGCGCACGTTCGGCCTGGCTCAGCAATCTCTGTCCGGCAGCGGCGTTCATCCTGGCTTGGGCTGGTGACTTGGCGCCGGGAATTGCCAGTGACACCGCCGGATGGGAGATGACATACCGCAGCGCCGCCGTCACCATCGGCTCGCCTGGTTGGACAAGGGCTTTGAGTCGCTCGACCTGTTGCACCTGTTCGAGGAATTTGGCCCGCGCCGCGCCTTCTTCGTTCCAGCCCTGACGCACGGTATCATCAAAGACCGAGGCCGCATCGTATCGCCCAGAGAGCAAGCCTTTTGCCAGCGGGCCGCGCACCATCACACCGATGTTGTGCTCCTGGCAATAGGGCAGAAGATTGCTCTCCGCCGCGCGATTGAGCAGCGAATAGTCAACCTGGACGACGCTACAGGTATTATGGACGTTAAATCGTTTGAGCACATCCAGGCTGTTGGTCGAGATGCCATAGGCGCGGATACAGCCCTCCTGGACAAGCTGCTCAAAGCCTTCCAGATAGACCGTGGGATCAGCCAGATTGCCTTCGTGACAGAGACTCACATCCAGATAATCGGTGCGCAGCCTGCCCAGCGAAGCATGGACACAGAGCCGCACGTGGTCAGGATGGGTGTAGGCCAGTTGCTGCCCCAGCCGTCGCCCCCAATTGCCGACCTTGCTCACTACAAAAAGCTGATGGCGGATGCCGCCCAACGCCCGCCCCAACCGCTTCTCGGAAAGTCCATAGGGAATGCCATACGCGTCGGCTGTATCGATCAGGTTCATCCCTGCGTCAATGGCGGCGTGGATGGTGGCATAGGCGGTGACATCGTCGATCTCGCCCCATTGATTGCCAATATTCCAGGTTCCCAGCCCAATCACCGAGACCTGCCAGCCGGTTTTGCCAAATGTCTTGTGTTGCAAGATGGTTTCTCCTGTCAAAATTGTTTGCTTGGCGCCTGTTTCAAATCATAACCTGTGCGCCGACGCGGCGGGCCGTGGCGACGATGGCCTCGTATTGGGTCATGTGTAACGGAATCCCGCGTTCCCGCCGTTCTGCTTCGGTCTCAAATTCCGGATCGCCGGCCACCAGCACCCGATCAGCGCCGGGTTCGGGTGGGGTGGCGTGCAACGTCTGGATCATCTCATCCATCATGGCTTTGAATTCGGCGACCGGGCGGAAGGCAGCAATGTCAACGGCCATGGTCCACGTCATGTTTTCCCCGCCGGCCAGTTGGGCGCCAAAGCCACCGCCGGAGAGCACCCCGGCCAGAATATCGACCATGACCGCCAGGCCATACCCCTTGTGGCCGCCCTGCTCCAGCGTGTTGCCCAGCGGGGTCTGTGCCCACGCTTCGCTGCGCTGGGCGGGCGGTTCGGTGATGGGGACGCCCTCCGAGTCTACGGCCCAGCCTTCTGGAATGGGGACCCCCAAGCGCCGGGCCAGCCCCAACTTGCCGCTGGCGACGGTGGTCGTGGCCATATCGAGCAGAAAAGGGCGTTCTTTGCCGGCCGGCGCGCCAAACGCGATGGGATTCGTGCCCAGCCGGGGATGCGCGCCATGAAGGGGACGCATCGAGCGCGACGCGTTCGTCACCGCCATGCCGATCATATCCTGCGCCACGGCCATCAGCGGATAGTACCCGACCATGCCAATGTGGTGGCCATTGCGCACGGTGGCCATGCCCACGCCCTGTTGCTTTGCCTTGGCAATCGAGAGTTCCATGGCGCGGTGCGCAGCCACAAAGCCTAGACCATTGCCGCAATCCAACAGCGCGGTCGTCGCCGACTCGGCCACGATTTCAACCGATTGGGGAATGGTGTACACCCCCTTCTCGATGGCCTGCACATAGCCGGTCACGTTCCCGACGCCGTGGGTATCCACCCCGCGCAGGCTGGCCGCGGTCAGAATCTCGGCGGTGATTTGGGCGTGACGCTCCGGTACGTTGACCGCCTGCAGGATTGCCACGACCTGACGCTGCATCGCGTCGGCAGCGACCCGGACTGCGTCTTGCTCTGGGATATTCAGAAATTTGAGCGCCATGGTGGTCTCCTTTGCGCAATTGACCTTTGCCTATGCGGCATCAACTCCCTCAAATAAGGATGGGAAGTGGAGATGTGGATCACCAGGCTCGCGGAAGAGAATTTGCTGCCGCGGGGTCAGCGCCGTCGTGGTCGGCGGCGCAACGCGTTTTGCCGTCCACGCCACATGAGAGACACAATATTTGTAGAGCAGGGCGCGGCGCTCATGTTGACCTCGCCAGGCGGCTGTGCCGTGGGTCAGCGCCTCGGTAAAGAGCACGATGGAGCCAGCCGGCGCCTCCGGGATGATCACGCAGGGCATCTCTTCGGGATGCTCAGCGATCGATTGGGGCAGCTTGTAGTGGCTCTTGTGGCTGCCGGGGATACAACAGAATCCGCCATAGTCGGGCCCGGCATCGGCTAGATTCCAGGTCACGACGACAAAACCGTTGTAGATCTGGTTGGTGCGGAAGGGGAAATATTCCCCCGGCTGGACGTTAACGTTGCGCGCCGTCGCCCCGTAATCGGCATGAAGCTGCCCCCTG
>QEUW01000563.1 GCA_003577005.1 Chloroflexota bacterium
GCCTGTTTCAGGACACAACAGAGCAAGGGCCACCGGCACAAGAGAAACAGTGAGAAACAATCGGATCTGCTATGCGATTGGGCGAGCTTTCTCCAACAATCCGCCCAGTGTCCTGCCTAAGATCCACGTCTTGTCCTGTTCGGGCACAAAGGTGCAGTGGGTGCGGAAGGCTTCCAGCGCGTGCTGATAGGTCATGGCCTTGCGCACCACCGGATAGTCCGACCCCCAACACATGCGATAGGGGCCATAGGTTTCGTAGAGCGCTTGCAGCACCCAATGGGTATCGGAATAGGGAAAGCCCCACGGCACGCTCGAACAGTAGTGAAAGCCGGAAAATTTGATATAGATGTTGGGCACTTTGACTGAAGCCAACACCTGTCGCAGCCCTTCGTGCGGCGGCGGCTCGTAGGCCCTCACCCCGGCCAGATGATGGCGCAGGATCGGCACCGACGGAAAGCGCTCAGCCACCTGGCGGAGGGCCGGCTCGTGCTGTGGCCCACCCGCAATGCTGGCGATCAGCCCAAGGTCCGCCGCCACCTGGAAGAAAGCCGCCCCCTCATCCGAGGTGAGCCAGCCGTCGTCTTCCTGTTTCAGGTAATGGGTAAAGCCTTTGATCGGCCACCGTTCGGCGATCGCGCGCAGCCGGTCCGCCGCACCCGGCGTGTGGTAGGTGGCGGACCACGAACAGTCTACGTCGGGGAACGCGACATCTCATGCAGCAATTGTTCCACCCGCCCGCGTGATTCTGGGTCGGGCACCGGGGGTTGGTATGGCCAGTAGGTCCAGGCGTGGCAATGACTGTCGATGATCATGAGCGGTCTCCAATCTGGGTTAGCGCGAAGACAATCCGCAATGCCTGGTCGATCTGGTCGAGATCCGGCTTTGCCAGCACACCACGGACCCGCACAAGCCGCAAACGGTGATCGATGGGTCGTGTTTGCAAACAATCGGCGACAGATTGTTTGCTCAGGCCATTCGTGGCGGAAGGTAAGAGCACCACGTTGGTTTTGATCCGCCCCTTCTTCTCCGTCCAGCCGGTAATGGGGACAACCTGAATCACCGGCACGCGCTCATTATAGACATCGTTGGTCACAATGACACACGGGCGCACTTTACTCATCTCGGAGCCTTGGGTTGGATCCAGATTGACGTCGATCACCATGCCTCGTCTGAGACGTGTTCTCTCACCATTCACTCGGGCCATCCCACCGTTGCGCTTTCGGTCAGTTCCTGAAGTTCTGTATCTTCTTCAAAAAGCTCGGCATAGAGATCGGCCGATTCGCGCAGGCTCTCTTCCTCCAATAGACGCTGAAGCCGCGTCAATGCCGCCCGCACCATGGCGCTCTTATCTCGATAGCCATAGGCGCGATGCTGGTTTAGAAATTCGATCTGCTGAGGATCGAGTGAAAACTTCGCCTGTTGCATAGTTCGCCCCTGGTGGATTATACGACCCACAATTGGGTCCTTATCTTAGTGCATAAAATAAGGCCCTGTCAAGAAAGAGATCAATTCTGACGTACTACCAATTGGTATATGACCCATCCCGGCGGCGCAGGTGGGGCGCTTCCCAGAATTTGAACTCCTGTTTGCGGATGTACGCTTCATCCACGTCGACGCCCAACCCCGGCGTGTCGGGGATGAGGAGCCGCGGGCCCTCTTGGGTCAGCTGGGTCGGGAAGATGTCTGGGTCGGTAAAGCGCCCCGGCTCAGTGGGCGAGACGCGCACTTCTAGCCAGGCAAAGTTGGGCGCGGCCGCGGCCAGATGCGCCGTCGCCGCCGTGCAGATGGGGCCGAGCGGGTTGTGCGGCATGAGGTCGATGTAGTGCGCCTCGGCCATGCCCGCCACCTTCATCGATTCGGTCAGCCCGCCGCAGTTGCAGACATCGATACGCGCATACTGAGTGATGCCCCGCTCGATGTAGGGGAGAAAGTGCCACTTGCTGGCAATCTCTTCGCCAATGGCAAAGGGCACATCGGTTAGCTTGCGTAGCGCCTCGTATGCTTCGGGCGTCTCGTCACGGATCGGCTCTTCGAGAAAGTCGAGCGTCCCTTTGGGCATGCGCTGGCAGAACGAGGCCGCCTCGGCCACGCTCAGCCGGTGGTGATAGTCGATCCCCAACACCGGTTCGGGGCCAATCGCTTCGCGCAATCGGGTGAGCCATTGCGCCGTGACGCCGATGGACTCCCACGGCTCCCAAATCCCCTCGGCCTCGCCGCCGGATTTGTACCCCGTGGTTGAGGTGTAGCCCGGCACGGTGCGGATCACAGTCCAGCCGTTGTCGAGCAGCAGTTGGGCATTCTCGATCAACTGCTCCGCCGAGCCGCCCCACATGGTGGCAAAGCAAGGGACATAGTCGCGCTGTTTGCCACCCAGCAGTTGATAGACTGGCACGCCCAACGCCTTGCCAGCGATGTCATAGAGCGCGATGTCGATGGCGGCGATGGCGGCAGTGAGCACGCGGCCCCCTTCGAAATATTGGCTGCGATACATCTCCTGCCAGAGCGCCCCCATGCGCATAGGGTCACGCCCGATGAGAAACTCGCGGTAGTGTTGCACGGCGCCGGCCACGGCCAACTCCCGGCCCGACAGCCCGGACTCGCCCCAGCCGTAGATGCCCTCGTCGGTCTCGACTTTGACCAGCATTTGGTTACGCGCCCCTACCCAGACCGGATAGGGTTTGATGTCGGTGATCTTCATGGTTTTGTGGAGTCCTCAAGATGATGCTCAAGAAGGATAGGGATAGACCCGGTCAGGCCGCAAGACAATCGAGCCAGACCTTCCATGAGATCATACCGCCAGGTAGCGTAAAGGCCAAAGCGATGGAAGGGAGAACGCAGAACGTAGAACGCTCGGTGTTCAGCGTTCTACGTTCTGCGTTCTCCTATTGGGTCACCACGGGGAGGAAGATCCGAGTGGCTGTATCGCTGTCCGGTTCGACAGGTTCAGCCGGCATCGCTTCCCGCAATCTCGTCTCGTTCATGGCTGTCGGCTCCTCGAATACCTCTGTTTCGATGCTGGCCACACCGGCAGCGTCGTCAGCGGCGGCCGTCACCAGGGGCAGGAAGAGGGCGTGCGTCCATGCGCTGGGGAGCGGATCCTCGTCGACCGGTGGCTCGACAGGGGGGATCGTTTCGTTATCGTCGCCGTCCTCTTGCTCCTCGTCCACAGGGGGATCCGTGATCTCTTCGGCTGGTGAGGCAGGGTTGCCGGTGCTGGTGCGACCAAAGGCGCTGGCGAGGGAGAGCTTGACCTGCTGGCTGACGCTGACCCAGCGACCGAGCAGGGCGCCGGTGACATTCGCCAGTTGGTCGACCTGGATCGTGCCGTTGGGGGCGACCACGTTGAGCTTGAGCGTGCTGCCCTGCCCAAAGACGGCGGCTTTGGGCGAGGCGTTGATGGCGCCATTGTTGCCGTTCTGCCCGGCGACATAGAGGACGATGTCGCCCGGTTGCACGTTTGTGGCCGTGGGAGCGGGAGCCAACGTGCTGTACTGGACGACGTTGACGCGCCCGGCCACACGGATCTCGGTGGGGGCAGCAAAGTAGAGCTTGGCATACTGGTTGACCGACCAACTCTGGAAGTGGTAGACGCCGCCGCTGAAGGTGACGGTAGCATACTGGTTGACGGTCAAGGCGCCATAGCTGCCGGGGTTGACGGTCAGGCTGCCAAACTGGGCGACGCTCAGGTTCTGCGTGCCGGGCGTGATGGTGGGCAGAGCGGGTAACGCCGGCAGCAGCGCCAGGTCGAGCGGGGTGGCGGTTGTGCCCAGTACCTGGCCGTTGTTGGTCAGGTGGTTGTAGCTGGGGTTGTAGACCCTGGCCTGGAGCTTGACGGCGAGGCGGTTGCCCAGCACGCGGCTGGTGGGGTCGAGCATCTTGGCCTGCTGGCCGATGCTGACCTCGGCGTTGTCGGCGAGGAAGGGGCCGTTGCCCGCTGCACGAGCGCCGACATCGCCATTGTTGACCTCGCTGAGCAGCCCCAGCGCCACACCCTCTTGCCCCAGCAGGACGAACTTGTTCAGGTCGTAGCCGACGGTGTAGGCGGCTGTGACTGGTGTGCTGGCGTTGCCTGCCTGGTCGGTCGCCACGCCGCAGGTGGCGGTGAAGCTGCCCACGCCGTGGGCGTTGCCGCCGCTCACCTGCACCGTCGCCTCACTCGCCACGCCAGCAGTGGCGTCGCTGCTGGCGCAGCCAGGGCTGGGCACGCTCCCCAGCCGATAGGTAGCGCCGCCGCTGACACCGGTCACGCTCACCAGCGGGGGGGTGCGGTCGAGTTGGAAGCTCAGGCTGACCGGTGTCTCGCTGTTGTTGCGGTTGTCCCGGCTGGCGGCGTAGAGGGTGTGAACGCCATCCGCCGTCACCTCGGCGCCAGCGCCCGTGTAGGGGCATTCAGCAGGCAGGTCGGCGAAGGCAGCCGGTGCACCGGCCGGGTCGAGCGTGCAGCGGGTTTCAGCCACGCCGGAGGCTTTGGGGTCATCGCCATCACTCGCCGTCACCGTGACCCGCACGGGAACGGTGTACCAGCCGTTCTGCCCCTGTGCTGTGGCGGGGTCGAGCGTGATGGTCGAGACAGGGGCGTCGTTGTCCTTGGCCTCGACCG
>QEUW01000564.1 GCA_003577005.1 Chloroflexota bacterium
ATGAGCAGATGAGCCAAAAACTGAAGGCCTTTATCTGAGTTTCTAACTACGCCACCCTTGCTCCCAATCTTGCAACGGTCGATCCCGGGCAAGGAGACAAAACGATGCGAATTGAACGAGCCAATCGCTCGCTGGACAAAGGCTGGTATGCCGGCCCCTGGAATTCGTCGCTATCCATTTCGGTAGGATACGCCCACGCCGGCATCGATGAACCACACATGCACACGCAGATCAGCGAAATCTATCTGGTTGCACGCGGCACATCGCTCCTGCGCGTTGAGCAAGAAACAGTCGCCCTATCCGCTGGCGACATGATTGTGGTCGGACCCGGCGAAGCCCATACGTTTTTAGAAAGTTCACCGGATTACTTCCACTTTGTCATTCATACACCCGGCTTGACGGGTGAAATGGTGCGCACCGAAAAATCGGTTGTTTCACGAGAGCGATTGGGCTTGTAGCGGTCGTGGGGCACGGTTGATAGGCTGTCGAGCCAAACCGCTTGAAACTTCTGTGTAAATGTTTGGACGCAGGGGCAACAGGTCACTAAAGGAGCACAGATGGAGTGGGATGTTAGCACGCCGTGGTATCATGGCTCGCCCACCAAACTCACAAGCCTGCGCACGGGCAGTACGATCACGCAGGACCGCGAACTGGCGCGAATCTTTTCTCATAAGCCAGGTCTGGTAAGTCAAGATGTGGATGGAGCAGGAAAGCTCATCCTCAAACACAATGGCACACAACCCGGCTATCTCTATCGGCTGGTGGAGCCGATTGGTCCGGCGGACATTGAGCCGCATCCAGCGAGTACGATGGCTGCCGGTCAAGAGTGGTTGACGAGGTGTGAACTTCAGGTTGAACTGGTGGAGCCAACCATCATTGATCCCGCCGAAGTCTTGAGCATAGCAGAGGTCGTTGCCTTGTACGAGCGAGCTGTCGCTGGAACAGCGTGAACTGTTGGTCAAGCGCAGAACCAGCCTCGAAACATTGCTCGCCGAGTTGCAGCAGGCGAAGAATCGATGACGGCTATAATTCGAGTACGTGCCTGCCTGGCCGTGGTTCACCATGACCGGCTCCTGTTGGTTCCGCACTACCAAACCGATGCGGGCGCTGTACAATGGAACCTTCCGGGCGGTCGGGTCGAATTTGGCGAGGGGGTCGAGGCAGCCGCCCTGCGCGAATTTGAGGAAGAGACGGGTTTGCAAGCCCGGATCACGGGTCTCTTAACCGTCAGCGAGGTGATCCTGCCGGAGAGACCGTGGCACAGCATCACGATCACGTATACCGGCAGCATCATCGATGGCCAGGTGACGCCTGAGAACCATTCAATCTATGGCCAGAAAGTACCCCGCTGGTTTACGGCTGAGGCCGTTCAACAGGTTGCCTATCATCCAAAGCAAGCGGTAGAGAAGGCGCTTGGCATTTATGCGACGTGAGCTTACTATTGCGGTCTCTGGCCTCACCGGTTTTTGGGGCCCGCGGAGTTTGCCCGTCCACGTGCGAACCGCTCGCACGTGGACGGGCAAACTCCGCGATTTCCGCTATATCGTGGAGAGTCTGGTCTCTTTGCATACTGGTAGAATCTGATGGGCCAGTGTTTACTCGGCGCAACCTGTGTCGAGTACAGTCTATTGAAAGCGATGCGTAGATCAATGCGCTTTCGTTTCCAGGTAGCACGGCTATGTATGCAAATAGTAAGGGAATGAACCACATTGAAGAAATGCTCCGAACACTCAAACAGAATCCGAATGTCGCCGGTCTGCTGGAATATGGCGGGGGTGCGGCCGGCGACGCCCCGGCCAGCGGAGATTACGACCTTGTGGTCATTCAACAGGATCGCAACCCGGCGGTGACCAGTTTACATTTCGACGTGGGAGATGTGCCCGTTGACCTCAACCTGCTTTCGTTGCAAGAATTGAGACAGTTAGCGCCGGATGATTCTTTCGAGGCGCAGATCATCGTCACAGGAAGAGCGCTCTACGACCCGACCGGCGAGCTTCGCAAACAGCAAGAGCGGTTGCAGCAGGCGCTGGTAGCCCGACCGATCAGGCCGTGGTCCGAGCACACCATCGCATTTATCCGTCATGGTCACCGGCATCTGTTGGATAAGGTGCAAGATCGATTGCACTCCATGCCGACACTGTGCCAACTGTTGCTCCATACGAACATCTACTGGCTGTTGGAGAACTATTTCCGTCTGCGCTACCTGCCGTTTCGCGGCGCAAAACAAGCGCTCTCCTATTTGCAGGCGCATGATGAAGAGCTGTACAACCTGATTGAAACGTTTTACGCCACAACCAGTCTGAAAGAAAAAGCCGCGTTGTCACACCAGATGAGCGAGATCGTCCTGGAACCGGTCGGCGGCATGTGGCGGAAGGGTGAGATATTGGCATTTGGCCGAGAAGAGAGCCAGGAGCTTCAGCAACAAGGGCAAGCGGCCTATGCCGAGTTGTTTCGTCCTGTTGGCCGCTTTTAGGCAGTGTTTCCAATTGCCTCATACCGAATGGCAGCGCCAGAAGGATGGAATGGTTCACCGCGTGAGCTACAGCTACTTTGACACGCGCGAACTCAAGCAGCCGATCCAGGATGCGGTCACCAGCTGCGGGTGGACCAATGAGAGATTATCTCAAAATCTCTGTGTCACACCTGTGCTGTTCGCAAGCGTTCCAGAGCCACAACCGATTTTGAGATAGTTTCTAAGGGTGTCGCCTTTGGTAAATTATGAACGAACCGTGCCAGGTTCTGTTGACATTTGCCTGGCAGTGAGCGATCCAGCCAGGACAAAAACGTGCGTTGCACCTAAAGGGTGCGATGCACGTACCAGATGCAATGCGCTTATCGAGTGCATCACACCGCTCTGTCGATCAAAATCTCGATAGAACCCAACGCCTCTTGCTCTCCTCTTCATTGTTGTTGCGCTGCTGCGAGGCTCACACCTCATCGCTTTACTGCCAGGGAAACCAGAGAAGATCAGCCATTTGACCGAAGACACGGCAGCGATGCGCGCTGTAGAATGATGCGGGATGGTACCCCTCTGTAAGGTATATCTTGGATACTTGACCAAAATCTGGAGACGATTCCCTGTAGGTCGATATGCTTGCCAAAATCCACAGTTGTGCCGTTGTCGGTTTAGATGCCGAACCGATCCATGTTGAGGTCGATATTGCCAGCGGGCTGGAACGGGTGACGCTCGTCGGGCTGCCGGATACCGCTGTGCGTGAGAGCAGCGAGCGGGTGCGCGCCGCGGTCACCAACAGCGGTTTTGTCTATCCCCAACATCGCCTCACCATCAACCTGGCCCCGGCCGACCTGCGCAAGGAAGGGCCAGCTTACGACCTGCCCATCGCTGTGGGCATCCTGGCCGCCACCAACCAGGCGCCCGCCGAACTGGACGATGCGCTGATCCTGGGCGAGTTGAGCCTGGACGGCAGCGTGCGCCATGTCAACGGCGTATTGCCCATGGCCGCGCTGGCGCGCCAGCGCGGCTATCGGCGCCTCTTTGTGCCGCAGGTGGATGCGCCGGAGGCGGCACTGGTGGAAGACATCGATGTCTACCCAATCGACTCGCTGGCCGCGCTGGTCAACCACTTGAATGGCCGGCATCCTCTGTCTCGTTATGAGAATGCGTTACGGTTTGACGAACAGGCCGAGATTGTCTATCCAGTTGATTTTGCCGACATCAAAGGGCAGGAAATCACCAAACGAGCGCTGGAGGTAGCATGCGCCGGCGGTCACAATTGTCTGCTCAAAGGGCCGCCCGGCGCGGGGAAGACGCTGCTGGCGCGAGCGTTGCCCTCTATTCTGCCACGATTGACCTTGAGCGAGTCACTCGATATTACCCGCATTTACTCGGTGGCCGATGCGCTCACCGACGGCCAGCCGCTGATCCGCAGCCGGCCTTTTCGAGCACCACACCACACGATCAGCCATGCAGGGCTGGTAGGGGGCGGGCGCTGGCCGCGGCCAGGAGAGATCAGCATGGCACATCGGGGGGTGCTCTTTTTGGACGAATTGCCCGAATTTGGGACGCGCAACCTGGAAACATTGCGCCAACCGCTCGAAGACCGCATCGTCACCATCAGCCGCGCCACCGGTTCACTC
>QEUW01000565.1 GCA_003577005.1 Chloroflexota bacterium
TAGGGGATCATCAGCGTGGCGATGAGCAAAATAAAGAGAAAATCACGCCCTGGAAAGCGGAGCCGGGCAAAGCCATAGGCCACCAGCGCCGTGGAAAAGACCGCACCGACAATGTTCCAGCCGACGATGATAAGCGTGTTCTGCACATAGTTGACAAAAGGCACTACTTCGAACACCCGTGGAAAATTCTCCCAGGCCACCGGGTTGGGAATCCACTCCGGCGGGAAGAGCCAGGTCTGGGCGCGGGTTTTGAGCGCAGTGGAGACCATCCACAACAGGGGGATCAGAAAGACAAGCGAAAAGCCAATCATCAAGAGGTGGGCAATCGTCTGCCCCACCACACGCTGGACCCGGCGATTCCAGCGGATCTTCTCCGTCCAGGGCGCCGAGAGCGGACGCGCCTGGGCGGGACCTATTTCGCTACGCTGCGCCATCGGCTCTCCCTCCTCGTCGTTCGGCTTCGTAATAGACCCAGTGGGGCGAGCTGCGGAAGACCAGCAGCGTGATCACCAGGATGATCACCGTCAAGATCCACGCCAGCGCCGACCCGTACCCCATCTGAAACGAGCGAAACGCCTTGTTGTAGATATAGAGCATATAGAAAAAGGTGGACTTCAACGGCCCCCCGTTGGTGGCAATATACGACTGGGTGAAGACCTGAAAGGTGCCGATCAAATTGAGCACCAACTGGAAGAAGAGCGTGGGCGTCAGCAGCGGCAGCGTGATCCGCCAGAAGCGGCGCCAGGCATTGGCCCCGTCGATGGCCGCGGCCTCATACAGATGGGGCGGGATATTTTGCAGCCCGGCCAGATAGATGACCGCCCCGCCGCCCACACCCCACAGCCCCAGCAGGATCAATCCTGGCAGCGCCCAGCGCGGGCTGTAGAACCAACGCGGCCCCTCGACCCCAACCAGCGAAAGCAGATAGTTGATGATGCCAAATTCGGGGTTGAAGATCCAGACCCAGAGCAGCGTCACCGCCACCGCCGGCAACACCGCGGGAATGTAAAAAAGTGTGCGGTAGAAGTTCATACCCGCGAGTCGCAGGTTCAACAAGAGTGATAGGGCCAGACCGAGGATCAACTGGAGCGGCAGCGAAAAGACGGCGTAGGTCAGCGTTACCTTGAGCGCCTGGGTAAAATCGGCATCGTCGGTGAAAATCTGTGTGTAATTTTGCAGCCCCACCCAACGTGGCGGGCTGATGATGTCCCAGGCCGTAAAGCTGAGCACAAACGAGGCAACGATCGGCCCAAAGACAAAAGTCACAAAGCCGATCAACCAGGGCAGAATACAGATATAGCCCTCGATCGCCTCGCGCCGTGCATTCCGGCTCATCCCGCGCCAAAAGCCAAAGATACCCGAACGACGCATCACCGGGTTCGCCTGCATGGTCTCCTCCTAAGCGCCTATCCGAATAACTCTGCGACCAAGCCCTTTCGCAGGTGTAGTTCTCGGACCCGCAACCATTATTCGGATAGATTCTAAGCCGATTTCCGGATCACCAACTGGTAAGGCATTTCAACCGTGCGCCCGTGGGGTGGCGCAGTTCCATTCAACCGTTCAAAGAGCAACTCCGCCGCCCGCCGCCCTAGATCGACTTGAAACTGCGCCACCGTGGTCAACGGCGGGTTGACCAGGCGGGCAGCGGGAATATCATCAAAGCCCACTACCGCAATATCCGCTGGCACATTCAGCCCCGCGTCCTGAATCGTCAACATCGCACCCAGGGCCATCATATCGTTGGCGGCAAAGACGGCGGTGGGGCGTTTGTGCAGAGCGAGCAGACGTTGCATTCCCTCATACCCACCCTCTTCGGTAAAGGCGCCGAACTGCACCAGCGTCTCGTCCAGCGGAATGTCCTGAGCGGCCAGCGCCTGCTGGTAACCAAGCACACGTACATTACCGGGGCCTTCATTACGCGCCAGCACGCCAATTCTGCGATGGCCGCGGGTGAGCAGATAGGTGACTGCCTCCTGGGCGGCGGCAATGTTGTCGATGTAGATATTGTCCAGCGGGGCCTCCCCCGGCTTCTTGTACTGCGACTCCAGCCGTACCACTGCCATATTCTGTTCTACCAGCGGTAAGAGCGAGCGTGCGCTTTGTTGAAACAAGACCACGATCAGCCCATCCACCCGGCTCTGTTGGGCCGAGAGCAGTGCGCGCGCCTCTTTGTCTGCGTTGCCATCGCTGTTGTAGATGACCAGATTGTACTCATGCGCTTCGGCCACATCCTGAATACCGCGTTCAAATGCCGGATAGAACGGGTTGGTAATGCTGGGGATGATGCTGGCAATCGTGTATGATTTATTGGTGCGCAGACCGCGCGCCGCCCGATCTGGCACATAGCCCAGGGCCTGGGCGGCGGCGAGGACGCGTTGGCGCGTCTCGTCCGGTATGGCCGGGACCGCCTTGTTCAAAATCAACGAAACAGCGGTCTGCGACACGCCGGCAAGCTGCGCCACATCGGCCTGGGTGGGTCGCCTTTTTTTGAGAACTGGCTGGTTCGTTGGCTGGCTCACGGGACAGGTGTCCGGTTAGTAATTCGTATTACTCAGAGGAAGTATAGCTATCTCATGCCGGCTGTCAAGTTTCGTACAGGAGATTTGGACCGTACCTGGTATATTGGTTCCTGGCTCGCGCTCATTGCCCCAATGCGCCAATCGTGCTATACTGGCGCAACGGATTCATCCTGTTGCAGCCACACGATTCTCCAAAGGTGAGTGGATTGCCTGTCCGGATCTGGGGGTCGGTCTCTGTTGTCGGCCTCGCTTTGTTTGCCCTCGTTGCTGTCATGGCGCTCTTGAGCGCCTGTGTGCCGCGTCCGGCTGCGACCTATGACCCCTTTGCCCGCTATCGAGTCGCGATGAAGCCGGGTTTTGAAAGCCAGCTCGACGTATTGGAGTTGGCTCCTCGCTATGATATTGACCTTGCGTACGATCCGGTTGAAAAAAACCTGCGCGGAACGGCTACCATCGCCCTTTTCAATACCACACCGGACCCCTGGCGCTTTCTGGTCTTTCGCCTCTACCCGGCGCTAAACCAATACGGCGGCTCGATCACCATCCAGGGTGCTGTGGTCAATGGTCACCCGGCGCCTTTTGCCTATGAGATGGGCAACACCGTTGTGCGGATCAGCCTTGCGCAACCGCTCGAAAAGGGGCAGCGGGCGGATGTACGCCTGGCCTGGCAGACAAACGTGCCGCAATGGGCTGACAGCTCCTCCGTCTACGCGCTCTTTGGCGCCAGCCAGCAGATGACCAGCCTGCCGCTCTTCTACCCCTCCCTCGCCGTCTACCAGCCGGGGCCAACCCTGGGCGCCGGGCGCTGGTGGACCGACACCGGCACAGTGCGCGGGGACGCGGCGTTCAACTACGCCTCGCTCTTTGTCGTCACCGCCACGCTGCCCGCCGACCAGATCCCCGTGACGAGTGGCACTCTGGTTACTTCGACTCTGCTTGGCGATGGCTTGGCACGCCATGTTTGGGTGACCGGGCCGGTACGCGAGTTTTTCTTGCAGATGAGCCCGCTCTTCCAATCCACCTACACAGAGACATACGGCACGCGGGTCACCACGTACTGGCTGCCGGGCAATGAAGCTGCGGGTCGTGAAGCATTGACCTATGCCGTGGCCGCGCTGCGCATCTATAGTGACCGGTTTGGACCCTATCCGTACCGCGATCTGCGTGTCGCGCCGGCGCCGCTGGCCTATCGGGGCATGGAATATCCCCAAGTGCTCTTGTTGGGGACGGAGCTCTATAACCGGTTTCGCGAGAACCTGGAGGTGCTCATCGCCCACGAGGTGGCGCACCAGTGGTGGTATCTGGTAGTGCATAATGACCCGGTCAATGAGCCGTGGCTCGATGAAGCGCTGGCCGAGTACTCGATGAAGATCTACATGGAGGAGTTACGCGGGAAGCGAGACGCCGACGGCCTGGTCTTTACCCGCTGGCACGTCCCCTGGAACGGGCTCAAAGACCGCGGGGCGGATACCCTCGTCAACCAGACGGTCGACAGCTTTGCCGACGGTCTGCAATACGAAACCATCGTCTATGGCAAGGGTGCGCTCTTCTATGAAGCGCTGCG
>QEUW01000566.1 GCA_003577005.1 Chloroflexota bacterium
GGCGGTTGATCGCCAGCGACATCGCCTGCCGGAAGCGCACATCGTTGAAGATCTCCCGCAGCACCGGGTCTTTGTGCGTCTGGTTGAAGGTGATGCCCACATCGTTACCACGGCTGTTGTCAAAGAGGTAGACCTTGTAGTCGCCTGCCTCTTCGTTCTCGACATAGAGCGGGTAATCGCTCACCGGCAGCGGATTCTCACCGGCGTTGTCCAGCTCGCGCGAGATAAACTTGAGGGTGCGCACCTGGGCATCTTGCACCAGCACGGCGATCTGGCGGTCGATGTACGGCAGTTGGTTGCCCGCCGTGTCCACCGCCCAGTAGTAGGGATTGCGCTCGAAATACTTGTTGCCCAACTCGTCGATCTGGTTCAGCACCCACGGCGTGATGTCCGGCAGGTTGGTATCCTGCTGCCCCTGGGAGTGGTCGTCGTGATACTGGAAGGCCAGAATCCACGTTTCAAAATTCTCAGACTGGGCGAGTTCATTGGCCTGGTCGTTGTACTTGATGTGCCACTGTTGCAGATAATGCTTGGGGGCGTACATGCGGTCGTTCCAGTGGCTCTTGGACATGGTCAGGTCGAAGTTGGGGTTGGACTCGGCAAACTCGACCTGGATCGTCACGTCGTCGATCTTGGTGAGCGCCATCGGCTCGCCGCCAGACTGGTAGACTACCGGCACAGAGGGCGTCAAATCCGAGTTGAGCAGAATGTCTTCGTACCAGAAGACAAAGTCATCGGCGGTGAAGGGCTCGCCGTCGGACCACTTCATACCCGCCCGCAGCGTGAGTGTCCACGTCTTGTAATCTTCCGAGGCTTCATACGCCTTGAGGATGTTGGGGGAGAGCGATTGCAGGTCCGGCTCGATAAAGAGCAGACTTTGCATGCGCAACGCCTCGGTGTCGAGCTGGCCGGTGCGCGGGCCAAAGGCGGCGCCGCGCTGCTCGCCGCCATACTTGCCGATCTCATCGCGGGGCGTCACGACCAACGGTTCGGCAGGCAGACGCTGGTCAACCGGGGGCAACTGGCCGGCGGCGACCAGTTCGGCCAGTTGCGGCGCTTCGTTGTACTGGCCGGGCGGGGCGGCCGGGGCGTCTGCCGCTGGCGCAGCGGGAGCCTCTGCCGCTGGCGCGGGAGCTTCTGCCGCCGGAGCGGGCGACCCACACGCCGCCACCAGCGCCACGAGCAACAACAGCGGGACGAGATGCAACACGATTCGCCTCATTGGTTCCTCCTTATGAACGTACAATGTCAGCGGATGTCGGGGATACGGAACTGATAAGTGAAGAGTAAGGAGCGACGGATCTCGGTGCTTCACAGATCACCCCTTACTCCTTACTCGACCAGCACATCGAGATACACAGCATACTCTGTCGTCGGCATAAATCCATGTTGAGAAGCCGACTGGAAATAGATGCTTTCGCCTTGTTTGAGATGGTATTCTGTATTGCCAATGTGCGCTTTGACTTCACCTTCCAAGACGAGGATAAACTCCTCACCGGCGTGGGAGACCGAGTGTGGTTTCACCTGGCCTTTGCGCCCGTAGACAAGGACGGGCTGCATCTTTTTATTGAGAAATTGGGGAGCGACCGCATAGATGGTGTAGCCTTTGTCGGTGGCAACAAAGGCCTCCGGGCGACCTGTCAGATTGGGAGTGATCGCCGGCTGCCCATTTTCCCCGTCCTCCATCAAAGCCGATACACGCACGCCCAGCGCATTGGCGATCTTCGAGAGCGTCGCCAGCGCGGGGATCGTCTTTCCGGTCTCGATCTTAGAAAGCAGGCTCTTGGAGCACTCACAGGCGCGCGCCACTTCCTCCAGGGTTCGCCCCTGCTGCGTGCGGATGCTGCGAATACGGATGCCAATATCCAGGATGCAAACTCCGTTACCAGTTCCAGAGACGCAAAGGCGCTAAGAAGGACTCGTTCCCGCCAACCGTAGCGGCCCTTGCGCCTTGTTCATCAGCAAATAGATCGACCGGGGATTTCAACCCGGCACCAATGAAAAAGTATTTGGCTTTTGCAAAAAGGAGTATCAATCAGGAATGCAACAGGGTTGCGTATAATTCAACCTTGTTGAATCATACGTGATCCTGGTTGGAATGTCAAAATCAGTAACTCGAGGTTCTGGGACTACAGAATCTGCTGACGGTGGATGATGGACCATCGTCTATCGCCCACCGTCTAATCCACACGCGCTCTCTCCAATACCTGAGAAGCTGTTTGAAAAGGGGAATTGTCGCCTTGGTGCGTTGCACGCAAAGCGTGCGATGCACCTGGGGGGTTGGCTTCGTTGAAAGGTACAACGCACCCTGCGGGTGCATCGCACCGGTTGTCACCCCACTTTTCAAACAGGTTCTGAAGAATCGCCGCAGTAGTCACTCCGGCATCCTGCCGGTTGAAGGTCAGCGACTCATGGCTGGCGTGCGCGACCGTGATATGGCAGTGTTGGTGGAGAGGGTAGCCAGCTCCTCTTGCAGACCCGCCCACATAGGAGGTTGGTTTGTCCCCGCGCTGGCTACGGCCAACCGCGTGTGAAGATCCTGGACCGTCTGTGCCAGCGAGAGGGGGCCGAGCGCAGGATCGCTCCAGGCGCGGCCGGCGCGATATCGGGTATTCCTGGGTCTTCTGCAAATACAGCTTGACAGTTGAGGGATGGTTTGCTATGATTGGTAAGACCACTTACCTTTAACCTAGTCCAACAGCGATGGATGCCCAACCAGCCGTTTTTAAGCGTATCGAGCGCGTGAGCGTTAAAGACCAAGTGCTACGGCAGCTGAGACGCTATATCGCGTCTGGCGTGTTGCAACCAGGCCAGAAACTGCCTTCTGAGCGTGAGTTGGCCGAACGGCTGGGCATTGGTCGACCCAGCGTGCGTGAGGCGCTCAAAGTGTTGGAAGCTATTGGGCTGGTAGAGTCGCGTATTGGCGACGGCACCTTCATCACCGACCAGGTCGGCGCCAGCATTGGCCGCACCATTGGCCTCAGCCTGATGACCTGGGGCGGCACTATCGTAGAGTTGTTGGAAGCGCGGCGCATGATCGAGACCGAGGCGGCGCGCACAGCGGCTGAACAAGCGACGGAGGAAGAACAAGCTGCCCTGGCTCGGGATATAGCCCGCATGGCCGTGGCAACGACCTTCTTCGAGTATCTGGAGGCTGACATGCGCTTCCACCGTCTAGTGGCACAGGCAACCCATAACACTGTTGTCGCCAGTATTGTTGCCCATCTAGTTGACCTGTTGGAAGAGGTACTGCGCGAGGCAAACACCGATGCGCTGGCAATGACGGCCGAGGGCAACGGCACTCACCAGGAAGTCTTGGCCGCCATCCAGCAGCGTGCTCCCGAAGCGGCCGCCGACGCCATGCGGCGCCATCTACGCTTTGCCACAGAACTGTGGCAGGCGGTCATCTCGCTCAGCACTGCTGGCCAGCCGGCGCCCCCCGAAGCTGATACGTTATAAGTTGCATTGCCTGCGCACCTCCCCATTGGGCAAGCCAGCTTGAAACGATCTTCGCTCTGTGCAATCTGCGATTTCAGACAAAGTGACGGGTCAAATACGATGATCACACCTGAGGAACGAGACTTCTTTCTCGAACACGGCTATCTCCATGTACCTGGTATCCTGAGCGGCGACCATTTGACGCTGATTCAGGACGAGTTCGACCGGGTGTGGGAGATGGAAAAGCCCAAGGTGAACCAACACCGGCTCCTCAAACACCAGGCTTTTATCGACCTGATCGAGCACCCGCCGATCCTTGATCGCCAGCAGGCCATCTTTGGGCAGCAGGTGCAGTTGCTTCAATACGATCTCCTGCGCCAGGGGCCGCACAGCGACCGTCCGCCGCGCGCCTGGCACCGGGACTTTGTCTTTCCGGGCGACCGGCCACTGACGATCAACACCATCATCATGCTCAATGAGATGACCGAGGAACGGGGGCCCACACGAGTCGTACCAGGAACGCACCTGGGGATGCAGCTCCCGCCGCCGGCGTTACGCAACCAACCGCTACCCGGTGAAGTGGCAGTTTATGCCCAGCCGGGAGACGCCGTCTTTATCAACGGCGCCATCTGGCACACT
>QEUW01000567.1 GCA_003577005.1 Chloroflexota bacterium
GGGGTCAAGGTGGGCGAAGTTGTTCGCGTCAACGCCCCACGAGGCATCACCGAATTCCGGGTGGTTCGGGTCGAGTAGACGAGTAGCCGCGTAATCAAGTAACATCGCCCGTGACGCGCTGAAGGCCGCGCTCACGGGCTTTTTTTTGGGAGATGCACATGAGCTGGCAGCCTAATCCCCTTGAAGAGCAACGTCTGGAGAAAGTGGCCCAGTTGCGGGCCGCGGGTATCGATCCCTATCCTCTGCGCGCTGAGCGAACGCATGCCACGGCCGAGGCTATCGCTGCATTTGAGAGCACGGACGACGAACCGGTAAAAGCTATAGTCTGCGGCCGGTTGGTCAGCCTGCGCGACATGGGCAAGGTTATCTTTGCCCACCTGGCCGACGAATCCGGCCGGCTGCAACTATTCCTGCGCCGCGACGACGTGGGCGAAGAAGCGCACGTAGCCTTCAAGAAGTTGCTCGACCTGGGCGATTTTGTGCAGGCCGGCGGCGAGATGTTCCGCACCAAGGCCGGCGAAATCAGCCTCCACGTGCGCGACTGGCGGCTATTGAGCAAGGCGATCAGCCCGCTACCGGTGGCCAAGGAGCAGGAAGTGGACGGTCGCGTAGTGCGCTATAGCGCCTTCGCCGACGTAGAAGAGCGCTATCGCCAGCGCTACGCCGATCTGGCCGTGAACCCGGAGGTGCGCGATGTGTTTCGCAAGCGGGCGCGTCTGATCAGCGCGTTGCGCCGCTTCATGGATGACAACGGCTTTCTGGAGGTGGAGACGCCCATTTTGCAGCCGCTCTATGGCGGCGCGGCGGCGCGGCCCTTCACAACCTATCACAATCAGCTCAAGCAGGAACTGTTTCTGCGCATCTCGTTCGAGTTGTATTTGAAACGGCTGCTCGTGGGCGGGTTGGAGCGGGTTTACGAGATCGGCCGCGACTTTCGCAATGAGGGCGTCAGCTTCAAACACAACCCGGAATTCACCCAACTGGAGTTCTACGCCGCCTATTGGGACTATCGCGACGTGATGGCGTTTACCGAGCGCATGGTGGCCTACGCCGCCAAGGCTGTGCTGGGCACGACCGAGATCGATTTCCAGGGCCACGCCATCCAACTGGCCGCGCCGTGGCAGCGCCTGACCATGCGCGACGCCATCAAGCAGTTCGCCGAACTCGACTACATGGAGTATCCCGACGCGCCGGCGCTGGCGGCAGCTATCAAGCAGATCGGCGGCCAGGCGCCGCCCGACGCGCCGTGGGGCAAGCTGGTCGATGGCTTGCTGGGCGACTTTGTGGAGCCACGCCTAATTCAGCCGACGATAATCATGGACTACCCGCGCGATATTTCGCCGCTGGCCAAGGGCGTGCCCGGCGACCCGTTGCATGTCGAGCGGTTCGAGTTTTTCATCGGCGGCATGGAGATGGGTAACGCTTTTACCGAGTTGAACGACCCTGTCGAGCAGCGGCGGCGGTTCGAGGCCTTGCAAGAGATTTTCGGCAAGGACGACGAGGAGCGTAATCCTATCGACGAGGATTACTTGCGGGCGATGCGATATGGGATGCCGCCCAACGGCGGCTTCGGCGTAGGCGTCGACCGGTTGGCCATGTTACTGACCGATAGCCGGACGCTGCGCGAGGTGTTGCTGTTCCCCCACCTGCGCGACCGGGAAGAGTAGGTTGCTCATCAAGACCTGACAGGTAATTATGGGTTATTTACCCGCGTAGTTAGTGGTCTTCTCGCTAAGAAACTCGGTTTCTTTTTCCAGAGAATAGCCCTAGATTGAGTAGAAACCGAGTTTCTTAACTTAGCGAGAGAACCAGTTAGTAAACTCGACGAGGATCTCATACTTCCGAAACTCGCCAGAACCTTCATAGATCGGATGAATCTCAAGAAACTCTAGTGCTTCTGCTACGGATACAAACTCATTGACCCGCCCATAGAGTGGTATGATCAGGACGCGACGAATCAAGCGCCCTAGTCGTGCATCAAGGGCAGTGAAGAATTGATCAATCTGAGTTGAATTGGCTTGAATTAAGTGCTCCTTGATGCGTTGCATAACATCGTCCGTCGCACCCATTATCTGGTCTGCACACCTGCGAAACTCTTCATCGGGTGTAGCCTCGTCGAAACGAATATCTATCCCTTCAGAAGCAAACGCAGCGATCAACGTTTCATAAGGGAAATAAAGGACTTGAAAACCAAGAGAACGAAGCTGTTCCAGGGAGCCGGTGGTAAATACGCCGGCTAATACGGCGCCTAGAAACGGATTATTCCACTTGTACTTTTCGGCCAAAGGCAGAATGGCCCCTTGGATTTCCTGAGCCTTGTTTCGGGAGTGCTTTGTGTATCGTCGCCCGGCGACTTCGATAAATGCCACAGGTTGACCAATCTCCCGGTCATTCCCATTTCGCTCAATCACAAAGTTCAAGTCGTGGAAGTTCCCGTATGGGTCTTCCCAACTCACTTTCCGACGCCGCCGCGCCGGTCGATTTCTCTTTTGGTGATCCAGATAAAGGCCTTGTTTGTCACAAAACTGTTCAAGGGCGGGTTGCACCACCGACTCAAGTAGTCCGCCAATGACCTGGCCAAATTTGTGTGCAGGTGATTCAGCCATCTTCACCCCTCAATCCAAAGTAGTCCCTCTTTGAGTGGAACCTGGTGTTTTCGGTTTTTCCACCTGGTGTTTCGATCTCGCAATTTCTCAAACTCGTAGGAGACAAAACCCTCGGCAAGCGCCAATTCTCCAATCCACCGGTCGATGGGACAATAAACACCGTATGGGGCTGAATCTCCGATGACCCAACACATATGCGCGCCTCGCCGGCAAACCGCGCGTAGTCCTCGCGACACCATTGCAATATCCCGGCAATAAGCAGCCACCATGGTATGGTAATGCTTTTTGCCACCATGATTTTCACGGATGGCGGCTAGTTGATCAACTACTTCCGCCAATTCTGAACGGATCGGTTCAACCGCTGGCGATGACAGTAAATCATCAACAGCTAGCCGCTCTTTTGAGGAATGTTGAGAAGAAGAGACGATCAGATATTTGCGAACCTTATCATGGATATCACCCCATCCGTTCACCTCGCCCCAAAAGGTCATTTCGAAACGGAGCGCGTCTGCATAGTCATAGTTATTGGCATACGGTGGAGAAGTGACGACAGCATCGACTTTTGATTTGATATTGTCTGCACAATCCCGAGCATCGCCCACAATCAACGAAGCATGAGAGTGGCTAACTCGAGACTGCATCCAGTGCATATCGAACTGCATCATCTCTACCTGTTGGCGAAATGCAGTGGCTGGATGGACCACCTTTTTCTTCGTTTTCTTTGGAAGAATATACTGCCACTGGGCTGTGCCTGCACTGGAACATACCCGCAGAATGGCAGTGATGACTAGCCATACGAGCTCCGATGCCGGTGAGTGATCATCGTGAAAAAGCCATGCGGCCTTTAGCGCATCCAGATAAGCCAGTAGTTCTGGCTCGAAACTTCGTTGAATCAAGGGCGGGTATTCAGACGCCTTTCCCTGAAGACGCCGTGCATCGGTTTGGATTTGTTCTGCAAAGTCGGCAAACTGTTGAACCGGTGTGGGCCAAAACAGCTTCGCCTTACAAATACGGGCAACAACCGGATGAGCTTCGATGCCGATGCTCTTCAGCCCCAGTTTTTCACATGCAAGCGGAACAGTCCCCGAACCGGCAAAAGGATCCAAAACCAGGTGTTCAGGGCTGATCTGCCACTCTTCCAGTAGCTGTTCCACCCACTCAGCAGAAAAGCCGGCCGAGTATCTGAACCACCGATGGATCGGCAGCGCCATATTGTCGACAAACGAGCCTGACCGCGCCGCCTTCAGGTCTGCTGGTATCGGAGCGAAATCTTGAAAGAGGGATAACTGCACTTGTTTCGTCATACCGCCATTATACCATCAGACCCAGAGACTGGCGGTATCTTTTGCTTGTTGTCACGATCAGCGCCCCCCAATGGTCGGGCTACCGATGCACCTGGATGGCGCGATTGAGTGCATAGAGCACCGCCTTGATCGACGCCAGTTCGATGTTTGTGTCCGTCGCAGCGC
>QEUW01000568.1 GCA_003577005.1 Chloroflexota bacterium
TTGGATGGAGGGGATGCTGAGCTTCCAGCCCATGCCCCACGGCCCGTTGGCGTTGCCCCCATCGTAGTTGAGCGAGATCTCCGGCTGGAAGCCCACCCGCCCCGGCGCCGCGGTGAACTTGACCGGGTAGCTCGACGTGCCGGTGCTCAGATTCGGCTCGAAGGTTTCGCCTAAGCCCTCCAGCGAGCCGGGGCCGGAGGGCAGGGAGATCACCTGTGGCTTGACCCCCGATTTGTCTTGGGCGTGGGCCGATGTGGGGGTCAGGGCCAGGATCCCTGCTGTTAGGGCAAAGCAGAGGAAACCTAGATAGAGCCGGAGGCGAGCAGTTTGATTTTTTGTTTGGTCGATTGATTTTGATGCCATTTTGTGTCGTCCTTATATGGCCGTGAAACACCACAACGGGTTAGGAGATTGCGTATTGGAGATTCGACTGTCCGTCCCACCACCCAATCTCCTTTATCTCTGAACCAACCCTTAGGGTGTGTCCAGAAATAACTTCCCGTTTTGAGTTCCTCAGTTTCCTCAGTTCCCTGGGAACTGAGGAAACTGAGGAAACTAAAGGAGCTTATTCTCGGACAGTTACTTAGTGTGGCGGCTTCTCCGCTTTTTGCAGCGTTGGCCCCTGCTGATAGCTTCCGATGCTGGGACCGCTGATAATATGGGTCGGGTCGTCCGCCTTCTTGCCACCCAGGTTGACGCCGACGCCAGCACTGATGCCCCGTTGGGTGGGCATGTCGCTGAGGCCAATGCCACTGTAGGAAGCATAGGGTAGAGAGCCTTCATCGCTACCGCTCAGCGCATCTAGCTTGGTGGTGCTCTTGCCATCCGCTGACCAAAGCTCGTACTTGCCCTGCATCACTTGCATCTCCATACCGAGCACCTTGCCGCCGCTGGCGCGATGGCTGACTGCGCACATATTGCCAACACAACTGGCGACGGATTTGACCGTATGGGGTGTATAGGCCACGCCGTATTTGGTGCCAGGGACGGAGTAGACTTTGCTGTTGGGCAGCGCCGTGAATTTCAGTAAGACTTGCTTCGTCCCCTCAACCACCCACTGACCGCCGCGATCGGTGATCGTGGTCATCTGTGCCCTGATGTAGTTGACGGTTCTCGGCGTTCCATAGCGTCCATAGTCCTCGATTTTCATGGTAAAGATCCGGTACTCGCGCGGATGCTGGTGAACATTCGCACGCACCGGAATGATGAACTGCTGGTGCGTAGGCCGGGCGCCGTCCGGGTCAATGTACTTGAGCGGGTTGTTCAAGGTATAGGCATAGAGATTGAGCGATTGTGGGTCTTGCAACCCCTCCTGTGGCTGATCCAGGTAGAACGGGTCGGGGCTGATAAAGCGCCCGGTCACGCTGTCGTAGTAGCGCGCCTCATAGTAGTGCAGACCGCTGGCGTCCAATTCTTTGCCGGTATAGCTATAGGGCATGGCGTTGCCATTTTGCTCAAACCGGGTCAGGCCAAAGGGGTAATAGACGCGTTCGGCGACGACCTCACCAGCGCTATCCAAGATCAAGCTGTTGCTGCCCAGGTGGTCGGCGATGTACCAGCGTTTTTCGACGGCGGCCGGTGGAGCGGCTGGCGCCGGGTCGTTGAAACCCTTGACCAAGCGGGCGGGATCAAACGAGGTAATGACATCCGCCATCCGTGTCTCATCGTCGAAGATGTAGAAGACCAGCTGATCGCCACGCAGTTCGGAGGAGCCATCTGGATAGAGCGTGGTCGTCACGACCTCACCCTGGCGCACCGTCTGCTTGATGCGCTGGCTGCCGGAATCGTAGACATAGGTCGAGTGGGTTGCGCCATCGTCCACAGCCACGAGCAGGTCGCGCGGGTTCCAAAGGTAGGTTGTGTCGCCCTTGCGCGCCAGGTTGCCATTGGCGTCGTAGGTGTAGGCCACGCCGCCCGCCGAGGTTAGCGCGTGCGGACCGGCCTCGTTTGCCCCATAGCGCATCTCGCCCAGGTTGAGCCGTGGGTCGTCCACCGTGCTGCTCTTGCGCACAATGTTGCCGATGGCGTCGTAGGCAAAGTCGATCTGGCCGTAGGCACCGCTGGATTGCGTCAGCCGGTAGAGGCTGTCGTAGCTGAAAGTCTGGCTCTGGTCATTCTCGGTGCGCTTGCTGTTGCGCCCGTCGGTGATGGAGACGATATTGTCCACATCGTCGAGGCCGTAGGTCAGGTCTTGCAGCACGGTCTGCCCGCGGCTCGTTTGCAACTGTTCAATGCGTTGGCGAGCGTCATAGGTATACTTTGTCTGCACGCCATTGGCATAGGTGATTGACATCCGCTGACCCGATGCGGTGTAGGCTATGTCATCGACAAAGCCTGAGATGCGTTTGAGCAGGCCACGGCCATCATATTCGTAACTCACCGCCGAGCCGTCGGGGAAGATGGTCTTGGTCAAGTGCTCCAGGGCGTCGTACTCCTTGCGCGTGACAAAGGTCAGCCCTTCGTCCTTGTAGTGGCGGATGCTGCCGATCACCTGGCCGCGCGGATTATAGGAGAAGTGAACCGTGCCCGCCTGATCCTCAACATAGGCGATCTGACCCAGCGTGTTGAGCGCACCTGCGGCCAGCGGCGCCACGTCGGCGTCGTAATGATAGACGGTGTTGATCACATCTGCTTGCCCGTTGTTGAAGACCCAGCGCTCGATCAGCGGGCGATTGGCGGCATCGTAGGTGTAATGCACCTCCTGGCCTTTGGCGTCGCGTGTTTTGACCAAGTTGCCGTTGTCGTCATAGGTATAGAGCGTTTCGCCCTTGTCGGGATCAACCATGCGCAGCCGCCGTGAGAGCGCATCGTACTCCATTGTCTTGACATTGTTCTGCGCATCAATGATCTGGGTCAGGTTGCCCAGGCGGTCGTAGGCATAGCGAGTGGTGTAACGCTCTTGCTGCCCGTTGACAATGTTGATCTCCTCCATGCTGATCAGCCGTTCCAGCCCGTCATAGCTCATCACCTGCGGCGTTTGGGCATGGGGCGAACTGCGCCCAGAGGGCACTCGGTTATCTTCCTCGTCGTAGAGTTCCTGGACGAGCGGTTTGTGAATCACTGAAGCGAATGTGCCATCCGGGTTGACCGTGCGCACGGTGCGCCCCAGCGGGTCGTAGTGCATGGTCGTCTTGGGCCGCGCCGGGTCGGGTGGGGCGTAGTCGAGACCGGTGCTGAAATAGGGCAGATATTTGTCACGCTCGCTTTGGCGGGCGTTGAAGGTCGTAGCTTCGGTCACCACCACCCTGCCGTCGCCAGCATCCGTGCGGATTTGCAGCTTGCGGCCCAGGCCATCCAAGTAGACGATCCGTGTGATGACCACATCTTCACCAGAGCGGATGCGTTTTTGCGTCATGATAAAACTGCGCGGACTGCCGATATTGTACGTGTATTGCTCGGTTGGCTTCTCCAACGTGTCGCCCGGCTTGACCATCTTTGCCAGTCGCCCGAAGGCATCAAAGGTAAAGATGTGCGGATGGCCGTTGTAGTCTGTAGCCGCGCTCGCCTGGCCAAAGCCCGGATGATAAGAGGCGGCATAGGTCAATGTGTGTCCATCGGCAAAGTGGCGGCGCTCGACCACCGGGAAGGTATGGGCGATGGGGTCGTAGTCCACGGTGATGCGGTTGCCGTTGCCGTCCATGATCACGACCTGGTTGCCAAATTCGTCGATCTGGTAGCGCTTGGTGGCGATAAAGCGATTGTTCTGTTTTGGCCCCAGGTTGCTCTCCTCGCGCACGAGATCGCCGCGCGTCAGTTGGCCGCGCGGCAGGCCGACAAAGGGCTCACCGTCGTAATACATGCGGGTCTCGCTGACAAAGTTGCCCGCCGCATCGGTCTGATAGACCCGTTGGGGTCGATTGAGCAGCCAACGCGCTTCGTTGTAGATGTACTCGGTGTACTTGAGCACTTCATCGTTGTCACACGTTACATCTTCGCCACAGACCTTGCCGAAGTTGAAATGCTGGGTCTGGTTGCCATAATCATCTTGGGCAAAAGTCTGGCGCAGTTGCACCGGCGTGGCCGTCTGCTCATGGATGAAGCTGTCGGTCTGGCTGACAAAGGCGTAGGCGAT
>QEUW01000569.1 GCA_003577005.1 Chloroflexota bacterium
GAAGAAGTGGACATGCTGGCCGGGCAGCGCTGGCGTGTAGCCTGCAGTCGTGAAGCGGATGACGTAGCGTCCGTCCTCGACGCCGATGCTGGTGATCTGGGCGCTCAGGCTACCGCCGCTGCTCCCCTGGCTGAGGATGGCCGGCAGGAAGAGCCGGTTGGGCTGGTCCGCCGGGTCGTCGTCGACCGGCGCACGCTGAGCGGTGGTGGTGAGGGCCACCTGCGCCTGCACACTGCCATCTGCCTGCGAGACGGCGCTGACGGTGGCGACGTTGCTCTCGCCGTCCGCTGCCTCCGCCGGCACGGTCACGGTGACGCTGAACTCGCTGCTCGCCCCCGGCGCCAGCGGACCGATGCTGCCGGTCGAGAGAGAGGCGCCCCAGCCGCTGTTCACACTCACGACAAAGCTGTCGGTGACAGTGCCGGTGTTGGTGAGGGTGAGCCGGTACTCGACCGCTGTGCCCGCCACCGTCGTGGCCGAGGAGGTGACGGCGCTAAGGGCGACACCGACCACCGTCTCGGTGGAGCTGCTGGTGGCCAGGGCGAACTGGGTCAGGCGTTGGCCGCTGTAGCGACAGGCGAGGTGTTGTTGCTCGCTCTGGGTGATGCACTCCAGTCCTTCCTGCGTCCACTCGTTGCCGTCCCAGTGGTAGAGACCGAGTACGCCGTTGGCAACTGCGGCGGCATCGGCTGTATCGTAGGCGACGGTCAGCGAGATAGCCTCGCCCAGTTCCAGGTCAGCGGCCGAACGGTTCTGCTGATAGGCCCCCAGGCGGAAGGCGACACCGGCGTAGCTCAACCCTTCGGGCAGGGCATAGCCCGGCTCAGCCAGTTCATCCAGGGTGAAGGTCGTCTGGTCGAAGACCGCACCGGCCGGGATGGTGAGGTCGATGACTCGCCGCCCGCTGCTGTCGCTGGTGTAGAGGGTGGCGTCGCTGAGCGGTCCGCTGCTGGCCTTGGCCGCCACCAGGCGGGTGGTCACCGGCTGCTGGCCGCTGGCGGCGTAGCCGCCCTGGGCGCTCACGCTGTAGCTCGTGTTGGTCAAGGTGGCGATGGCGATCACAGACACGGTGGTCTCGGTGATGGTGCCATACCCGGCCAGTTCAGGCAGGTCCCAGCGCACGCTGTTGCCCACCAGCGCGCCGCCGCTGACATGGGTGGCGCCGGCGGGCAACTCGTCGAGCACCACCAGGTTGGTGGCCGTCTCGGCCCCACTGTTGCTGATGGTCAAGGTGTAGGTGATCACCTCCCTAGCCACTGCCACCGCCGGCCCGCTCTTGCGGATGGCCAGGTCCGGTGTCTCGCTCGTGCGGATGCGCACCGCCTTCACGTCTGCGCCAAAGCCGCCGCAGTTCTCAGCACTGACGAAGACGAACTGTTCGCCTGCCGTGCTCCAGTTGTAGACCGCGGTGCTCGTCCCCTGCCCGCTCGCCGGTTCCGGCGACCAGGTGAGGGTCAGCGGCTGCGATGCGTTGAGCGGCTCCAGGTTGGCCGTGTAGGTGTAGTCTACCCCGGCCACGCCCGTCTCCGACCCACTCAGCGTGAGTCCGGTCACCGGGTAGGGGCATTCGGCGGCGGTGATGGTGAACTGCCCCAACACGTCATCGTCCTGCACCTCGCCCTCGGGGCCATCGACGCGGAACTCGAGGTTGTAGACCCCCACCGCCCGGCCAGGTGCAGCGTCAGCACGCCGGGGATCTCCAGGTCACGGTCTTCGCCGCCCAGCCCTTCGGCTGGCGTCTCGCCATCTTCTTCGGTCAGTTGTTCACCTGCCCCATTGAGCAACCGGTAGACGCTGTTGGTCCCTTCGCGTTCGACCACGCGGATCGAGGCCAGGGTACTTCCCTCTGGGCTGCGCAGACGCAGGTCCATGTTCTGCATGGTGCGCCACGAGTCGGTCGGGTGCGTCCAACTGATGACAAAGCTCTGCTTGATGCCGGTGGTGACGACGCTGCCTGATTCGGGCGATACTAGTTCGCTCTCGCCTAAAAAGGCAGGTTGGATGCGGAAAAATCCAAACGTAGTGCCGCCACCCGGCGCCGGATTGGTCACGCTGATCAGGGCGTTGATCGAGGTAAAAACCAGCGGGACGTTGAGATCGCTGCCCAAGATCCGCACGTAGAGCAGGGTGGGGCTGTAGTAGAGCGAGCTACGTCGTTGCCCATTCCAATAGACTTGGGAGGTGGGCATAAAGTTGTTGCCACCGATCATCACCCAGAAATCTTGACCCGTTTTGGTGGCCGTAGCCGACGATGGAGCGAATCCGCTGATGGTAGGCTCCGGATTCACCGCTTCCACCCGGCTCGACATCGAAATCGTGTATGCGCCGGAGGAGACGTTGGTCTTTGAATAGGTCACCACCTGGTAGCGGCCACTCTGGTTGAGCAAATAGCCGTTGATCAGCGCGTTGAGATCACCGCCGCCATTGTCGTTCTTTGCGACCAGCTTGCCCTGGGGGTCGTACAATTCCAGATAGGGATCGACTGTGCTGCTACGGGCCTCCATGCGAAAGGTAACCCGCTGGCCGGCCGTACCGTAGACCGAATAGTGGTCGCGGTCCCCAAACCAACTGATGCTGCCATTGAGCGTTTGGTTGAGCGAGAGCGTGCGGAAGTCATCGCTATCGCAGACGACGATACGGCAGATGGCAGCGTACAGATCGAGCCGTCGTTTGGTGATCGAGCCACCCTCGCGCCAGTCGGCAATCGGTGGGCCAGAGGCGGCCAGGATGCTGGCAATGCTGGTGACGTTGTTGCTGTTGTTACCAGGTTGCACCTGTTTCAACACCGCAACCGCCCCGGCCACGTGTGGCGCCGCCATCGAGGTGCCGCTGCGGCGCCCATACGGGTTGGCGGGGTCAGTGGCAAAGCTGGCCGGAATGGCTGCCTCGATCGCGACGCCGGGCGCCAGGAGCGTCGTAAACGATGAGATATTGGTGTGGTTCGTCATCAGGTCGGCCGGTGCGATAAAGGTCGCGCTGTTGATGGAACCCACACTGATCACGTTCGACAGACAGGCCGGTTTGGCGATCGCGTTGACGTACCCATTGTTCCCCGTGGCGACGATGGTTGCGATCCCAGCCGAGCGCAACAGATCCACTGCCGTCTTGGTTGCCGGTTCGGAGCTATCGCAGGTGCTGGTATATTTCCCACCGCCAATGCTCATGTTGACGGCAGCGATATCAAAGGTGTTGCGCAAGGCATAGACGCGGTTGAGCGCGGCCACGTAATCCGAAGGATTCGCCCGTGTGCATGGACTGGTGTCCCCGTAGTCGGCGCAGGGTTTGCGCCCCGACCCATCCGTATGACGTGAAAAGACCTGCATGGCGATGATACTTGCGCCCGGCGCCACCCCCGCGGCGATGGCCGCAACGTGGGTGCCGTGGTCGCAGCCGGAGATATTGCTGGGGCAAGGCAACGCCGAATTGGAAGCGACCGAACTGGTCACACCGCCGGGACAGAGCGAAGAGACACCGCGGCTACTGTCGTTGGTCGAGTAGCAGGCTTCGGAGACAACTTTGCCGGCCAGCGCCGGGTGGTTCTTCTCGGTGCCGGTGTCCAAGATGACGACTGTCTTACCGGCGCCAGTGTAGAAGAGGTTATGAGCCTGATCCGCCTTGATCAAGGGTAGACTCTCGCTCAGCAGCGGCGGTAACGGCGCATCTTCCTCGATGGAGGTCACGGCCGGGTCGGCGTAGAGCGCCGTGAGCGCTTCCGGCGAAGTGACGGTGAGGGCCACAAATGGCATGTACTCGTAGGTTTGGATATTGGTAACCCCATACACTGCGAGCTGATCCAACAGCGCCTGTTGGGCATTGGCAATGGAGGCCTCCTGTACTCCGGCGGCGTGAACCTGGTCGAACAGCGCCGGGTCATAGCCGGGCATGTCCAGCCCGACAATGAGCGAGACACTGCCGTACTTGGCCAGTTCCTCGGCCAGATAAGTAGCGTCGACGCCGGCTGGCCCGGTGACAGCAGCCGGCGCAAGTCCCTCGGCGCGGGCCATCTGTACGGATATACCCAATGGCGTCATAGTGGTTATCGTGAGAACAATTGCTAACAACAGATGTACGATCTTCATAGATTGCGTTTCTCCTTTTTGGACCGGATTGCCATAACCGACCGGTGTCAATCCGCAGGATAGCGAAGACGTGTACACGCCACGTCGCACAAAGCGTCATCTGTGCGGCTCTTATCGCGTCCATCAGCGCGTCCACTACGATTCTGTTGTTCTTCACGTCCAAAATTCGTCACATACGTCCAACGATGCTGATGGAGCAGCAATTAAAACGATATGTATAACTGTAGATGTACAACTGTAGGCGAGAGGGATTCAGCAGATTGATTACTGACGCACCGCGTAAGACGTGGTAGAGTCAGCCAACAAAGTGAGAGAGGTAGGCCAAGATGACGTCTTGCCTACGGTCGCGCACCTTCCTATTTTAGGCAGGTTTACAAAGGGGACGATGTTGGTGTACACTTCAAGGTATCTGGCGCAGCGTGCCAGATGAGGTGCGTCTGTTTCATAGAGGAGACATTTGTGTCAATCACCCGATCCTTTCCATCCCCCGCCGAGGTCAAAGACTGTCTTGGCGGGCAGCAGTATATTGCCGGCGACGAAATTGCGACGACTGTCTATCTCATGCAGCAGTTGGGCAAGCCGTTGCTCTGTGAAGGTCCCGCCGGTGTGGGCAAGACCGAACTGGCTAAAGCCATCGCCGGCGCTACAGGGCGGGAGTTGATCCGCCTCCAGTGCTATGAAGGGCTGGATGAAACCAAGGCGCTCTACGAGTGGGAGTACGCCAAGCAGTTGCTCTACACGCAACTCTTGCGCGACAGGCTACAAGAAACGCTAGCCGGCACAACTGGGCTGGCTGAAGCGGCCGACCGGCTGGCGCAAGAAGAGGATGTCTTCTTCTCTATGCGTTTTCTGCTCCAACGCCCGCTGCTCAAGGCCATTCTGAGCGAGCAACCCGTTGTCCTGCTCATCGACGAGATCGACCGCGCCGATGCCGAGTTCGAGGCCTTTCTGCTCGAAGTGCTGAGCGACTTTCAGGTCAGCGTGCCGGAGATCGGCACGCTCAGCGCCGTCCACCGCCCCATTGTATTGCTCACCAGCAACAACACCCGCGAACTGAGCGAGGCGCTCAAACGCCGTTGTCTTTATCTCTTCATCGGCTACCCCGATCTCGAGCAGGAACTCGCTGTCGTGCGGCTCAAGGTGCCCGAACTCAACCCCAAGCTCGCCCAACAGGCGGTAGAACTGGTGCAAAAGCTGCGCGACCTCGACCTGCGCAAGCTGCCCAGCATCAGCGAAACGCTCGACTGGGCCAAGTCGCTCGTGGCGCTCAACGCCAAGAACCTCGACGCCAGGACACTCGAAACCACCATGAGCGTCCTACTCAAACACGAGAGCGACCTGCAAAAGGTGCGCCGCCGCATGAATGTCACCAACCGCGGCGTCCACATGGATGATGATGATTTGAGCCAGTATCGGTGGCAGAACTGAGCGATTTTGGATTTTAGATTTTGGACAGCCGTGCGTGCGCCAATC
>QEUW01000570.1 GCA_003577005.1 Chloroflexota bacterium
CCTTTTTCAGGAGACGAGCTACTATCTGCTTGCGGCGCGCAGCTTTTCGGCGCTCTGTAGCGGGTTGCTGCTGGTCTCGCTCTTTCTCTTTGGCTACCGTCTCTTTGCCGGTCACAGCTTAAAACGTGCGCTCATTGTTGCCGGATCTGCCACGTTGTTGGTTGCCACGGCGCCTATCTTTATCTACACTAGCGGCCGCGCCTGGAATCATGATCTGCCGATCCTTTTGGCTGTGCTGGCTTTGCTGGCGCATGTGCGGGGTCTGGCGTCCGTTCGCAGCCTGCGTTGGATCGGGCTGAGCGGGCTGTTGGTTGGGCTGGCGAGCGCCACCCGTCTTTCGCTGGCGCCCCTGTTTTTGCCGCTGGTGGTGGCCTGCGCGCACTCGTTGTCTTTTGTGCAGCGGCTGTAGTCGGTGGGCTGCCTGCGCTCGTTTTTTTGTGGGATGACCCCGTCGCCTTTCTCTTTGGCAATTTTGAATATGCCCGCCTCAACACACGCTACCGCGAAGCCATCGGATACGACCAACGTATGACGATCCCCACCAAGCTCGCAGCCTTCGGGTGGAACAACCTGATCCTCGAACCGGGCAACTTGCTGATCGTCGTGGCCTATGTCGGGCTGGGCCTACCGTGCCGGCGCCTGAGCCCCCCCGTGCGCGCCTGGCAGGTGTTGTTGGCGGGTGTCCTCCTGGCGCTGGCGGTCGGTGCGCTGGCGCCAACGCCAGCCTGGCCGCAATACTATTATGTGCTCTTTCCCTTTTTGGGATTGGGCGCACTGTACGGCCTGAGGCATGCGCATCCCACGCTGTTGGATCGACGCTGGTTTCAGTGGACAGGCGTCGCCGCGCTGCTCCTGGGGCTCGCTTTGACCGGTCGCGAATACCAGCATTTGTCCAATCTTGTGCAACCTAATCAGTGGACCCCGATTCAATTTCATACAACCGGCCAACAGGTCGCGGCGCTGGCCGGGCCGGACGCACGCATCTTGACCCTGGCCTCGGCGCTGCCCTTGGAAGGAGGGGCAATGATCTACCCTGAACTGGCGACCGGCCCCTTTGCGCTGCGGGCAGGCAGTTTTATCTCCGAAACGGCAGGCCAGCCCCTCCATCTGGTTGATCCCGCCCGGTTGGAAAGCTGGTTGGCGGACCAACCTCCGCACGCGATTGTGACAGGCTCCTACCGGGGCCACGCCATCGATGAAGAGCCGTTAGTGGCCTATGCGCAACAGCATGGCTATACACCGCTTAGCCTGGAGGACGAGACGCTATGGTTGCCCGGCCGCGCCCAATGGGATGATGCTATCCGGCTCGTCACGGTGACTGGGGTCCCTAAACAGGTGATGGCGGGCGCGACCATCACGCCCGTGCTCTTGCTGGAAAACATAGCCCGGCTGGACGAAAATCTCAACGTCACCGTGCGAGCCGTCGGTCAACAAGGCAAGACCGTGGTACAGAGTGAAGGATGGCCGTGGGGCCGGCCCACCTCCACATGGCAACTTCACGAAATCTGGTACGATGGCCACACGCTGCACCTGCCGGCAGACACACAGCCGGGTCTCTATCGTATCGAGGTTGAATTCTACAGCGCGGCGCAAGAGCAGATCCTGCCCGTGACCGCTCTGGGCACCCCTGCGCCGCAGGAGACACCTTACGTGGCCGATTACTTTCTTGTGGGCGAACGTCCACCGCCGCCCGGCCAGGTGCTTGAGCCGCCCCCACAATTTGAGAACCTTGCCATCCTGGCCGGCTTTGACCTGGCGCCCCCGGCCCTTGCCCAGGGCGATGAGACGATCCATGTGCGCCTGCACTGGCGGCCTCTGGGGAGCCTGGCGCGCAATTATACCACCTTTGTCCACCTGGTCAGCCCTGCCGGGGAGTTGGTGGCCCAGCACGACAAGCAGCCCCTGGATGGATTCTACCCGACCACTCGTTGGCAAACGACACAACCGTTTGCAGACGACTTTGAGTTGACGCCAGCCACAACGCTGCCCCCGGGGACTTATAGCTTGTACGTGGGGTTTTATGAGCTTGACTCCGGCGCCCGTTTGTCTGTCTTTCCGACTACCGAGCGGCGCCGGCTGCTGACCACAGTCGGTGAGCGGCTGTTCCAGGCTGACGCCGAACAGCCGTCACCCACCCGATCAGACGCTTGGCTGCTCACCTCCATCACGGTGGGTAGCCAATAGGTGGCCGAACTGATGAAAAAAGTCGACGCGCTGGCGCCTGAGGTCAAACGAACATTGGCCGTTGCGTCCTTGCTGGCGCTGGTCTTTGTTGCGGCCTGGCTGCGCTGGCTGTATGCCAGAACTGCGATGCCCCATGTGGATGAATACATCACGCTGTGGGCTGCGCAACAGACGCTGGAGCAGGGAATTCCACGGATGCCAAGCGGCGTCATCTATCCGCGTGGGCTGGTGGTCTCTTATCTCGTCGCTGCGCTAGGGGCTGGCGCTGGCGTTACGTTGATGATGGGGCGGCTCCTCAATATTTTCTTTGGCGTGGCGGCGGTAGGGCTGACGCTGGTGGTGGGCTGGCAATCCTGGCGCTTTGCGGTCGGTCTGCTGGCCGCCGTGAGCCTCGCCCTGGCGCCAGAGGCTGTGCAGTGGAGCGGCAGCGCACGCTTCTATGCGCCCATGCAGTTCTTTGCGCTGCTCACGGTTGCGGCGGCCTTCTGTGTGGTGTCCACCAAAGATGGCACACCTACTGGCTCGCGGCAATTCCGCCGGTGTAATCTGTTTTTTGCGCTGGCGTTTGTGCTTGCCCTGCTCTCGCAGGAAGTGACGGTCTTTCTTTACCCTCCCTTGTGGGTGGCAACGATTTGGTGGCGAGGGTGGCGTTTCCTGTTGCAGCCCTGGGTGTTGGCTGCGCACTTGCTTTGTGTTGCCGCCATTGGCGCTCGCTTTGTGTTCGATCTGGCCGGCCAGCCCGGCCAGTTGGCAGCATTCCAGAACAACCGCCCGTATGTTAGCCTCTTGCTCGATCTGCCGGGGGCGTGGGCCGTCTATGGACCATTGTTGCTGGGACCGGAGCGTCTGCCTTTGACCGTGGGGGCTGGCATCGCACTGTTCATCGTAGCGTTTCAACTGGTGCGAGTGCGTGGAACACCACAGCGGATGCCGCTCACCCAGCAGGCGACGCTCTTTTTTGCCCTGCCTGCCCTGTTTACCCTGGGGATGTTTCTGACGGTTGCCGGGGGCGAGTGGCGTGAAGCGCGCTTCTTTCTCGCCATCCAGCCGCTGTGGCTGTTGGTCGGCGCGGCAGGCGCGGTGGCGCTGATCCGTTCTCTGCCGGAGAGACCGGCTGTACGGGCGCTCGCTCCGCCCGCAGCTATCAGGGGCGCCCTGCTTTGCGCCCTTGTCATTTTGCTGGTCGGCGCCAGTTGGTCACCCGTTCAGAGAACCGTGCGTGAGCGAGGAAATGGCCTCGCCGCGGCCCTGGCGTATGTTGCCGAACATCGCCGGCCTGGTGAGATAGTGCTCACCTCGCAGCCGTCGGCCTGCGCCTTTGTCGTAAGTGACTGCACCTACTACGCCCGTCAAGCGGGCTTCGAGCCCTACGTTATCGAACAGGATGGCGTCATTGTGGATCGCTATGCAGGCTTGCCGCTGCTCAATACAGTGGAACGGCTTACTACGCTGTTGGAGAGGGGGCCGGTCGTCTGGTTTGTCGTAGATCGCGACAGCCTCTTCAGCACCCGCTACGGCGCCACCTATCTGGCAACCGTCATCAGACACTTTGACCTGGTCTTTGAGGAACGCCGGGGTCTTGTGCTACGTACGGCAGCCCGGCAGACGACGCTACCGGTCGTTGCCGAGGTTCGCTTCGACCCGCCGGTAGCGCACGGCCCGTTGTTGTTGACAGCCTGGCAGCGCTCGGCAGCAACGCCCGGACGCCCGCTCGATGTCACGCTCTTCTGGCGGACGGAGCAGCGTCTGCCAGACCAGTTGGCGACCTCAGTCCAAGTCACGCCGCGCACAGGTCTGCCGCTGGAGCAGGACGACGGCCCCATCGCGCGCGGCGTGCTGCCCCTACTGCCCGCATCCGAACTATCGCTGCCCGACCCCAAGCGCCTGATCTTGCCGGATGATCTGCCGCCAGACCGGTACCGGCTGGACGTGATCGCCTACACCGTAGGCGCAGACAGACTACAGGCTGAACAGCCGCTGGCCTTGGACTGGTTCTGGGTGGGGGCGTCGCCTGGGCCGCCGGCTGTTCCGATGGGCGCCACCTGGGTGAACGGGATCGAGCTTGTGGGCCACCAGCCGTTGCCCGAACA
>QEUW01000571.1 GCA_003577005.1 Chloroflexota bacterium
ACGGTCAACCCTTTGCGCCAGATAAAGTACGGGTCTTCCACCGTGTTGTACTGGCGCTTCACCTGGTCGAGGGCGTAGAGCGCAAAATGGGGCGCCGTGAGAATGTCAAACCGTTCGGACACCGACTTGCGCAGGGTTGTCAACTCCTGGCGAAAGGCCTCGTCAGCCTGGGACTGGGTGATGTAGCCGGCTTCGACCATCGCCTGCAGCGTGACGCCCTGGCGCTGTTTGGCATCCTCGAAATTGTCGATGGGGTTGAGCGCCGGAAACTGCGGGATGGGAGCCAACATGGCGGCCTCAGCCAGCGTCAATTCGGTAACGCTCTTGCCAAAGTAGACCTGGCTGGCTGCCTCGATGCCATAGGCGAGATTGCCGTAGAAATTATAGTTGAGATACCATTCCAGGATCCGCTCTTTTGAGTAACGCCGGGTCACCTCCATAGCGAGGATCACTTCTTTGATCTTGCGCGCGTAGCTCTGTTGCGCCCGGTCCTCGGGATCGATGATGATATTCTTGATCAACTGCTGGGTGATCGATGAACCGCCCTGAACCGCGCCGCCTTGAAGGTTCGAGAAAAAGGCGCGCAAAAGCCCACGGACATTGATCCCTGGGTTGTCCCAGAAATTACGGTCTTCCAGCGCGATGGAGGCCTGGTAGACGTGGGCAGGCAGTTCGCGCAGTGGTTTGTAGCGCCGGTCGCCGCGGAAGGGACGCGGGTCCACGCTTTCGTAGAGCAGGTGTTGGCCGGTGCGGTCAAAAATACGCACTGTCTCAAACTCTTCCTGCTGGGTCTCGATCACATTGGCATCGGGTAGTTGCGCCGCATAGGTACGGTAGATGCCGGCCACGGTCATAACACCCAGAGTAGTTACCAGGCCAACGCTAGCGACAATCACCAGCAAGACAACACCAATGCTCTGCCCGACCCAAAGCCAGGGACGCGGACGGTTGGTTTCAGCGCGGTAACGTTTGCGCCGTGCGATCAGGATGTGGTCGTGACGATCCAGTCGATTCATGATTTACTGTGAGATACCCCAAACTCGTAGAACCGCTGTGCGCAGCGCCGTGAGGGCTGGTTCGCCCCGCCGGTGCGCCGGCCAGACAAAGGCCAGCGGGCAGTAGAGCGGCTGCGGCGTCCACAGCACGATTCCACCCTGCGCCGCTGCTGCCTCGGCCTCGTCCTGCTCGACCAACGCTGCGCCCACACCGGCGCGGATGAGATCTACTTTTGTCGCGCCGTCGTCCACCAGGGCTATCTTGGTCGGCGTCAGGCCCCGTTGGGCAAAGAGCTCATCGCTGATTGCCTCAAAGGGGCAATCAACCGTGGAGGCGATCCACGGCAAGGCGGCGATATCATCCCAACGACCAGTACGGATGGCTGGTTCCCAGGCGCTGGGTGCAGCGACCACCAGTTCCACCTCGCTCAATGGCTCGGCGACGATGCCGTCGCCCGCCGCTGCGCCAAAGATAAAACCGGCGTCGAGCGCCCCGATGCGCAGTTGTTCGCTCACCCGGCCCGATACGCTTGCCACCAGGTTGAGCCGCAGGCGAGGATAGTGTGCTTGCACCGCGGCTACCAGTTGGGGCAACTTGAGCACCCCCGGCGCCGCGTTGACCCCCAGGCTGAGTTCGCCCACGATCTCGGTCTGCAACGTGGCCGCCTCGGCCACCACAGCCTCGGCTGCCCGCAACGCCTGTTCGGCCTTTTGGCGTAACAATTCACCGTGCCGGGTGAGCCTCATGCCGCGCGGCGTGCGCGTAAAGAGTTCGACCCGAAGCTCGCTCTCCAGCGCCTTGATGTGGGCGCTCACCGAGGGGGGTGTCGTATAAAGCCGTTCGGCGGCGCGAGTGACGCTTTCGGTTTCGGCCACGGCCACAAAGGTGCGCAACTGGTAGAGTTCCATGCCGGTCTGCGTTCAGCTTTCCCGAAGGCACTCTTCGGAAAGAACACATTTACATTTTAGAGTCGCCATTATAAAGTGTACTCATCTTCAAAGCCAAGTTTTTGTCAGGAAAGGAAGAAGGCTACTCAAGAGTGCATCAAAGAACCGCGGATTGACAGAACGACGCGGATTCTTGCTGCTCGGGAAAAGATCCGCGTCGTTCTGTCAATCCGTGGTTCTCATTCACTCACCTGATCTTTGAGAAAGGAACAACCCATGCAACCGACTGCATCTATCCAAACAGCAATGGTAGACTCACGTGTCTTTGTCCGCCCCGCCGCCGCCCCGGCCGATGCTCACACCTTCTTCAGCCGCAAGTTGAGCTACGAAACCGACCCATCGGATGTGCATACGGACCTGGCAAACGGTGTGGACGGCTTTATCGTGCTCGACGTGCGCAGCCCAGAGGCGTACGCCCAATCTCACGTGCCCGGTGCGCGCAACCTGCCACACGCCACCATCGATGCGACCACCACCGCCGGTCTGGATCGGGAGACGCTTTTGGTTGTCTACTGTTGGGGGCCAGGCTGCAATGGCGCCACCAAGTCAGCCATCAAGCTGAGCGCGTTGGGCTTCCGGGTGAAAGAGATGATCGGCGGGATCGAATACTGGGCCGAGAAGGAGGGCTACCCGGTGGAACGAGGCGGATAGCCGGCCATCTGCTCTAGCAGGTCTGCTGCGCGCGGTACACCACCCAGCGCAGCGAATTCGTCGCGCAGCGTTTGGGCGTTGGTCCGGTACTGCGACAGATCGGGCAGCACTTGCGCCAGCGCGGCGGCCAGCCGGTCGATGGTGGCCTCTCGTGCAGGGACATGGAATCCCACGCCGCTGCGCACGATGCCCTGCGTCTGGTGCATCTGGTCGGCGGCGTGAGGAACGAGGATCTGCGGCACGGCGTGTGTCACCAGCGCATGGGTCGTGCCCGCCCCGCCGTGGTGGATGGCCGCGGCCACATTAGGAAGCACGGCGGCAAAATCAACCCGTTCTGTGAGGATCGCCTGCGCCGGCAAGCGCGCTCGCATCGCCTGCACCGCCGCCGATGGGAATTGCCCCCCCAGCGCCAGGATGGGCAGACAGCCCAGCTGAACGGTGGCATGGGAGGCGTTGATAAAGAAGTTGGGGTCGTTGCCAAAACTGGTGCCCAGTGTGATCAAGACCCAGGGGTCGCGGTCGGGCCACGGCGGTGGTGCGGCGGGTGGCGGGGCCTGCCCGCCCACATGCGCCGTCTGTGGCAGGAGCGCAAGCCCGCTGTACCAGCGGAGGCTCCAGTAGGTCAGGTGGAGATGGGGTGAAAACAGCGCGGGCGCCCCTTCGGTGGTCCAGTATACCCCTTGAATGGCGAAGTGCATTAACAACTGGCGTAAACGATCGCGTGCCTCGGCCACCAGGTTATCGCTGCCATCGGCGACCCTGGGTTGCATGGCCGGCCAGCCTGCTACGGCCAGCGGAATCCCTAACGCCTCGGCGGCAATGCCGGCGGCGCTGACAAACATCTCACTCACCAAAACATCAGGCCGAAACGCCTGCCCCAAGGCGTTCAATTCGGTGGCGGCCGGCGTCACCCGCGCCACATCCAGCCACTGGTCGAGCGCGCGTTCGGCGCGTAGACGGCGCACCGTTGCCGCATCTATCTCCGGCGACACCTGGAGCGGCGGAGGTGGAGGCCAGCGCCAGCCGGTCTCTACCAGCGGGTAAAAAGGAACGCCGGCCTGGGCAACGAGCGCTGCTACTGCCTGCCCGCTGGCCCAGCGCACTTCGTGTCCACGGCGCACCAGTTCAGCGGCGGTCGCAAGATAGCCTCCCCAATCCAGGTGGCCGGGCAGTTGGGCTGAGACAAAGAGAAAGCGCATTGTTTGTTTCATACCTGACAATTATGCCAAATTGAGGGATCTGTATCATAATCAGGTAACTGTAGATCACACGTCTTTACCAGCCTGGACCCAGGATTGACAACTATCGGCAATCGCACGCTCGCGCCGCTCATTTCTTGATGTGTATAGTACGACAACGTTACATTTCGATAAGACCTCCGGGAGGTGACCGGATGAATGCTCGACAAATCAGGTTGTCTCCGGTCACCTCCCGGAGGTCGGCC
>QEUW01000057.1 GCA_003577005.1 Chloroflexota bacterium
CGCACCTGGCCCAGCCGTACGCCCGCATCGTCAAGATTGACCGTGAGCCGCGCGCCCGTATCGGGGTCATAGAGGCCGATTTCCACGGCGTAAAGGCCCGGCGGCGCGGTTGGGGGTACAGCCAGCGTATAGCGGTCCTCGACTCGCTCGCCGCGCACCCAGGTGGAAGTGGGCCGGGCGCCGTCCTGCGGCATGGCGTCGTGCTGCGCCCAGACCGCATCCGGCGGCAAGAGCAGATGGACAAAGACGACGTAATCGCGCTGCGGAGTAACTAGCGCTTCCCAGTGTAAGGTGACCGTGAGTGTTTCACCGGAAGTGATGAGCCAGCGGTCAAAGTGATAGTCTACAAGGGCGATCTGGTCACCGAAATTGATATAGATCGGCTGTCTCTGCCCCGGCGGGACGGGCAGCACGGTCGCCGAACCAACCGTAATCGCATCGTTTGGGCCGCCCATCCCGTCATGGATCGGCAAGCGCTGGCCGGTGGCAAAGTCGTAGAGTCCTACGTCGATACGTAGGCGGGTGGGTGCGGGCAAGACGGCAGGAAGCGCCAGCCGGTGCCGGTCGGGCACTACGGCGTCGATCGGCCACTCGCTGGTGGGCCGGGTGCCGCCCGCCGGGTAGCTGTCGCGTTGTACTTGTATAATCTCATTCTCATCGAGCAGATGGACGAAAACACTATAATCAACCGTCTGTGGGCGGAGCGCCTCCCAAAAAAGGGTTACTTCCAGCGAGTCACCAGGACGGAGTTCACCGGTTTTCCAACGGGCGCCACGGAGTACCACTTCATTGGCAAAGGTAACACCCAACGGATTCGGCACGACTGTCTCTGCGGGCAAGAGTGGCGGTGGGCGATAGGCCGGTGCGATCCAGCGCCAGGGTGCGATCAGCGCGGCGGGCAGCAGCAGGCCGGCAAGCGCCCACACCCCGATCGATTGCCCGCGGGCCGGCAACCAGTTGGCCAGACCGGTAGCCAGCATTATGGCCACGGCGCCAATGGCAGGGAAAAGCAGCCGGCCCTGTGGATAGCTGATCTGCGCCCAGCGCACCACCAGGAGCACCATCACCCCGATCCAGATTGCCAACAGCAGCCATTGTCCGGCCTGGCCTGGCTTCCATTTTGACCGGTGCCGCCACAATCTAATGATAAAGCCAAAGACACCCATGCCGGCCAGGAATGTGTACAGGCCATACAGCCATTCATCCGCCACCACATTAAACCAGCCAAAGACCGCCCAATACGAACGCCAGACACCTGGCGCCAGGGTCAAGGCTTGCGCCAGCGTCAGCGGGTCGCCGCGGCCGGGGAGCACGGCAAACATGGCCGCCAGCCCCAACGGGTCACCATAGAGTTGCCAGTTGCGCCAGTACCACCAGCCTGCGACAAGCAACGCCACCGCGACAACTACGCTGCCTTGCCACAGAAACTGGCGCAGCGACCACTTGCGCCAGGCCAGCCAGAAGAGCGCCAGCCCAGCCAGCCCCAACAGCGCCAACCCGCTTACCTTGCTCAACGCCGCCCCGCCGCTGATCAGACCCAGCCCGGCCAGTTGCGCCAGCGATGGCGGTGAGGTGTGCCCCAACAAATGGACGAGCAGCCACAGCCCCGCCGCACAACAGGCTGTCACCAGGTTGTCGTTGCTCACGGCGGCGCTGATAAAGAGAAACTGCGGGTTGGCCGCCACCAACAGGGCAGCCATCAGGGGAATCGACCTGGAACGGGGATGGAGCGTACGGGCGATCTGGTAGGTGCAGAAGAGTGTCACACCGCCCAACACGACCGAAAAGAAGCGCGCCACATGGGCAGCAAGGATCACGCCATGCCAGGGCCACCGTTCGGCCGCACCATGCACCATCACATTTTTATTATCGACGGCTGCGGGCTGCCCGACCGCAGCATGGGGATTGTAACGGATCGCCGTTGCCGCGTTTTCTGTGGAAAAGGGCAAGGTCAACACCGCCGCCAGCAGATAGTAGAGCGGTGGCTGGCTCCCTTCCTGGCGCCAGGGTGCGGTTCCCACATCTGCGGGCCGGGGAAGACCATGGCCTTCTGCCAGCCAGCGTACGTACTCGTAATGCCAGATCTCATCGGGCGCCTCGAAGAGCGGATTGACGACGCTGTAGAGGCCGGCCACCGAGACAAACGCAGCCAAGAGCGTCGCGCACGCCCATGCGTGAAAGCGGGTGGTCATAGAGGGGTGGCTTTATTTATTACGACAACGTTAAATTGGCGCATGTGAGGTGGGCCGACCTCCGGGAGGTGACCGGAGACAACCTGATTTGTCGAGCATTCATCCGGTCACCTCCGGGCAGCACCCAGGTGATCTGGTGGCGGGGTGGCGGCGGCCAAAGCAAATAGACATCGACCCACCGGTTCCACAGGATCAGATCCTCGTCCGCATAGCCCAGGTCGACGTGGCGGCCGATGATCCCCGAGCCGGTGTCCAGCGCATCGCCATACCCGTACCCGGTTACATAGACCTTTGACCGTAACGGGATTACCCGCGGGTCAACCGCAACAATGCCGTTGCGCATCTGTTCACCTGTATAGGTGCGCCCATAGGTAGGGCTATCACGCGAGACACCGGCGGTGGCAGCGCTGTAACTCGACGCATACGCACGCAGCCGGCGCCAATAAGTGATCTGGGTGCCGTCGGCCAGGGTTGCGCTCTTGGGCTCGATCAGTTGGCCGTAGGCAATGACACGGCGGGTTGCCTCCTGCGCCACCCATGAATCGAGCAGATTGCGCGCCACTTCTTGACCATCTTCATAACGCACCCGATAGCGGCGACGGTTGATGCCGACCGCGCCAGGATTGACTACCTGCTGCGTATCGATGGCCAGATTGGAGTCTGGCTCAAACACGGTCTCATACGGGATGATCTCTTCGCTCACCGCAATCTCTTCGCGCACACGTGTAATTGCGATCAATGTATGATCCAACAGCGCCGTATCCAGGCTTGGATTGATACGATCAGCGCCTGATATACCCACCTTCAACTCGGTCAGGGCATCGCCAACGGTTTTGGCGCGTGTCCGCGTCCTGAACAGACGGCCATCCATCTGAAAGGTGACCGGTTTGCTCCGTTCGATAAAGACACGCAACCCCGTTGAAACCTGGCTGCCTAAGCTGGGTTGCACCCGGTCACCGAGATAGAGCGTAATCTCGGCCTCGCGCAACGCCTCGCCGACCGTTGTGGCTGTCGTACGAATCACAAAGGGCAGGCTGCCATCGTCCACCGCAATTGGTACTGCACGCTGAATGCGCAAGAGACGTGGTTCAGTGTGCAGACGGTCCCATGCAAAACCCTGGTCATAGGTGATGGGGGCCATTGTCACTGCGGATACCGGCAGCGGGTCCGCTGGCCTGATCTGGCGGTCACCGACGAGCACGCGGTCGTAGCGGTCGATGGCGATGTCCGCATCGGCGAGCACGGCTGCGGCGGTAGCGCCCCAACTAGCAACCATCGTTTCACGCCCATCAGCGAGGACCCGGAAGGGCCGAGCGCGTTCGACAACCAGGTTCATTCCATTTCTGATCGGCGCTGCTACCCCTGGTTCGATCCGGTCGTTGGGCTGCACCTCCAAACCCAAATCAAGCAAGAGGGCGCCCACAGTGCGCCGGTGCGTATAAACCGTCTCGCTGACGCCGTCAACGGTCACAGCAACCGGGTGCGCGGTTACTTCCCAACCACCCCACAAAAAGAGGATGCCCAGGACGCTTGCGCTCAAACGGATAGCAGTGGCGGATAGCGCCCGCCCGCCCCGCAGATTTTCGAGCCGTTTCTGTGCCAGAGCAGACATAGCGGCTATTGTAGCGCACCCGATGCTTGTTGCCAAGTTGGTAGAGAAGTGCGGCTTTTTGAGAAGGCATCGCCTCTCGGCTGCTCGCTGCCCCGCCCGTGTGACAAGAGTTGCCGCTCTATGATAGCATCTGCGCCATGACAAAACGTCCCCAACCACAGGCAGAGTGGGTTCGCCTGGCGGCCCTATGCGGGCTGCTGCTTGCGTTTACGCTGCGCCTGTTTCGGCTGGGCGTAGAATCACTCTGGTACGATGAGACCGTCAGCGCGGTGCTGGCGAGCAAGCCGTTGCCGGAACTGATCGCCCACACGGCGGGCGATATTCATCCACCCGGCTATTATCTGCTGCTTCACGGGTGGCGGGCGCTTACCAAGCCTACGCTGGCGCACGGACTGGAATTTTTGTTGGCCTTTCCCAGTCTCTGGTTTGGGGTAGTGGGAACAGCACTTCTCTTTGTCCTGGGGCGGAAGCTCTTTGGCGCAGCGGTGGGTGTGTTGGCGCTGGTGTTGGCTGCTGTCCACCCGTTTCAGATCATGTACAGCCAGGAAGTACGGATGTACACCCTGGCGGCCGCGTGTGGTCTCCTCTGTCTGTGGGCGCTGCTCTGTGCCCTGGGCGGGAAGCGACCCGTTGTCTGGCTCGGCATCTATGCGGTCTCTGCTGCAGTGGGGCTTTATACGCTTTACTATTTTATCTTCCTGTGGGTAGCCCTCAACCTCATTGCGCTGTGGCGCATCTGGCAAACACAAACAGGCGCTGCCGCTTTGGGCAGGAATCGAATTGAGCAGACCGCAAGCAGGCCAAACAAACTTGTCCTGTGGATGTTGGCGCAAGGGATTGTCTTGTTGCTCTGGTCGCCCTGGCTCCCCATCTTCTGGCGGCAGGTCACCAACCCGCCTGTGCCCCCCTGGCGCACGGCCTGGACGACAGGGGCCGATCTCGTCCAGGGCATCGATGAAGGGGTAGCCGCGCTGTGGGTTGGGCAGACGCTTCCCACTGGCGTGATCGGGCTCTGGCTGGCCGTGACTGGCGTCGTAGCGCTCTTTGGCATTCTTGCTAGCCGGCGCATACGACCACACGCTGCGACTACAGTCCACCCAGATCGGGCGGACACAGCTTCGATTCGAGCTATTGGCCTGCCAGTAGCCTTGACGTTCGTCCTGGTACCGTTTCTATTGATTGTTTTGCTCTCGTTGACGGTCACACCCCTTTATCATGTGCGGTATCTTTTTCCATTCGCTGCGCCCTTTATGCTGTTGATCGCGGCGTCGGCGATTGCCCTGGGGCGCCGGCAACGCTGGCCGGCTGCGGCGCTGCTTGTTGGCTATGTAGGGATCGCCGGGTGGAGTTTGTACCACTTCTGGTTTGACCCGCACTATCGCGCCGATGACCACCGCAGTGCGGTGGCATATTTAGCCGAGCAGTGGCGACCCGGCGACGCTATCCTGGTCAATGCCGGCTGGGTCTATACGGCGCTCGAGGTTTACTGGCCGGTCGAGCAGATTGGCCCGTTTAGCAGCCTGCCACCCCTCCCGGCGGCAACCGTACGGCTGATCGACACCCCAGCAGAATATCCCGATCTCGCACCAATAATCGTCCGGACAGGCAGCGTCGAGGGGCCAGATCGTCTGGGTTGGGGCAATTCCCAAAGCGACTTCTTCGCCATGCCGGCAGAAGGGACAGTTGCCGGGCTTGACCAGCTGGCCGCCCATTCTGACCGGATCTGGCACTATCGTCTCTATGACACGGCGAGCGACCCCGGCGGTTTGATCCGGGATTGGCTGGAAAGCAACACCCAATTGCTCTATGACCAGCCCATCGAAGGACGAGATTTTCCACGACTCCAGCTCTACCAGACTGCCCGCAATAAAGAAACACCGCCGGCCCCCTCCACAGCTGGTACTATCTTTGGCGATGCCATACAATTGACCCAAACCAGCTTTCCGCCTGAAGCTACAGCCGGGCAGCGGTTCTATGCCCAACTGGCGTGGCAGCCCCTACCCGGTTTCGCCGGCATGATAGGCGATCTTGCGTTCAGCCTGCGCCTGTATGACCCAAACGGCGCCCTCATCGCCCAAGAGGACGCCGGGCCGTTGCCCCCCAGCAGTACATGGCGGCCTGGTGCAAGCTATCAGACGCCGCTTTCGGTGCCGGTTCCCGTTGCCGCAAGGCCGCTGACGGCCACCCTAGGATTAATTGCCTACGACCGTAGCAGCGGCGAACCACTGGCGCATTCTGCCATGGACGCCGCGGCAACGCTGCTGGTTCTGGGTAAAGTCCAGATCAACCGGGCCATTGCGCCGCCTGAACTCGCTGCCCGGCTTGCCCGCTTTGATTACATCGACTTGGTGGCGGTAAGACCTATCCAGTTGGCGACGACCCCTGGCGACATGGCCGGGGTCGATCTGGTGTGGCTTCCGCGCCCAAACGCCTATACTGACACCTACCTTGCCCGGTTGACGCTGCGGGATCACGCTGGCGTTGCGCATGACTCTTGGGAGGCGCCCTTAGGCGGTTGGGACTATGCCAGCGGCATCTGGCCGGCTGAGGCACCGGTGTTGGATCAGCGGCAACTTGGGCTGGCGTCCACCTTACCGGGCGGTCACTATGACCTGACCCTTCAGGTGCTGCGCGCCAGCGACCGGCAATTGATCCCGGCGCGGCGAGGATGGTTGCGGCCAGAGAGCCCGGAGATTGCGCTTGTCTCTGTTACGGTCGCCGTTCCACCAACGGCAGCAACAGGCGAGTCTCTTCGCAGAGGAACTGCACCGGCACAGTCACCTGGAGTGGCTCCCCTTGATTGGTTTGCGAGTCGATCACCAACTCTGCCGTTTCGACCGTCTGGTCGGGCGACCGGTCTTCAGGGGAAAAGGTAAGGGTCAGCGTTGCTGGTAAGAGGGAGGAATCAGCCCTCACCGCTACCCATTTTACTGTTTCAGGTAAAAGCTGTGTAGAAAAGGGCACACCGATCAGACCATCGAGCACAATTTGCGCCTCAACGGGTTCGAGCTCGGTAAGCGACGGGTCGCACGGCGCAAAGGCGAGCACTCTGGCCGGGCGCGGCGACAACCCTGGCAAGACCTGGAGTTGCACAGGGATAGACACCACTGATTCGGTAAACTGGTCGCCATCGACTACAGTTACGACAATGGTCGCCTCCAATCGGTCAAGCGGTCTAAGACCATCGCCAACGATCTCAACCGTGAGCGTGGCCGGTAAGCGGCCAACGGTCGGTGAGACCGTGAGCCACGACGGATTGCCGGACACAGAGACGACAAACTCATAATCAGCGGGAACATTGGGGAGCGGGTTTTGCACAAAGAGCGCAATCGTATAGCGAACCACCTCCCCCCGGCCAGGAACAACTTGCGCATCGGGTATCCCGGTTGGCGCCGCTACGAGGACAGGAAAGAGGAGAAAGCCCACGCTGTCCAGATTGCCGGCGTGCAAGGTGCTGCTATCGGTTGACCGTTCAAAGTCCACCACCGACGGATTGATTTCGGGCTGGAAGAAGATCCGGAGCTGGTTGTTGCGGGCGATCACAATTTCGTCGCGGCCGTCACCATCCACATCGGCGCCAACCCCAGCTTGATAGCCGCCATCGGCGTCTAGAATGATCTCGAAGCGGTTTAGTTGATCGCCACCGCTGTTGCGCATGATCAGGTGTGGGCGGGGAGCGGGGGTGGGCGTGGGTGCCGGCGGCGCCGAAATGGTGCCGCGCAAGAGGAAGATCTCGTCGTCGCCGTTGCCGTTGATGTCGGCAAAAAAGACTCGCCGCGGGCTGGGCGCAAAGAATTCGCTGTAACCATCGCGGAAATTAAACTCCGTCGACGGGTCATAAACAAAAACGAAAAAGCGCGGCAACTCGATATTGGTGGAACGCGCGGCGGCGACCTCTGCTGTGCCGCCACCATAAAACTTGCCAATCGCTGCATCGCTCCAGGGTCGATCCAGGCTGGCGCTCTCATACAGGGGTGTAAAAATGCCGCCATCTACCCGGTAAACATGAAGCACACCCTGGTCGCCGGTGAGCGCCAACTCCTCGGCGCCCTGGTTGTCGATATTCCCGGCGGTCGCCCGGCGCCAACGGGCACTTGTGTCAGTCGATGCCCAGCTTTCCCACCGCATCCCATCCACATCGCCGGGCGACCGCCGGATGATCTCCATCTTGTAGCCCGACTCGCCCTGGTAGGTAAACCAGATTTCGTCGCCTGGAGTGCCAGGGTCGAAATTACCGGCTGCCACCTGGAGTACACGCCCCGGCACAGTGGTCGTGTATAGTGTTCGCCACGGGATTATGCTGTCGGCCACCGAGCGGACCTGTTCGGGCGTCACATCCGTGCCCGGCGCCACTACGGGGTCGTAAACCGCCAGGTTGAAGTCGAGGTCCGCCGATTCGCGGATGGCGACGATCTCATCATCGCCATCGCCGTTGAAATCACCTACGGCCAGGTCGCTCCAGGTGCCGTCTTCTGCCGGGCTGTGCCAGATCACAGGGTGAGGGTCGGCTGGGACGTTAGGTAACGGTGGGTCGAGGACCTGGACATAGCCGTTACCATCGAGGTAGACGATCTCCTGTTTAGGTTCGGGGCCCTGTCCGTGGGCGGTTCGCCCAACCACCCACGGCAACACAAGCAGGCCGAGCGCGCTAAACAAGGCTAGACCCCAAGCGAGGAACAGCGTCGTCGGGCGATGAAGCAACCGCGCCAGGAGATGGGAGCACATCATAGCGTTTTTATTGTAGCCCTGGCTCTTCAGCAGGGCAAATTGGCCCTAGTGGCTATTAGCTGGCTCGGGGGCGGGGGCGGGTTGGGAGTCAAAGAGGAGACAAAAATCAGGTAAAAATCATCAGAATGTCGTAACATGAAAGTAACCGTGTCCATAGTACAATGATAATGGTCACTTTCTGCCACCATTCTAAACTAGTCGGGACTGGCATCTCCGCCGTACTCTGTAACGAAAGGAATCACGATCATGAACAATCTGGCGCGCCCCCGTATTCCGGTGGGCACAACCATCATTGCAATCGTTGCGTTTGTCGTGCTCTTGCTCATCTACAATTTTTCGAGCCAATTCTTCTACTTTTTTGAACGGGTCGACGAGGGTGAGGTTGGCGTCCAGTTCCAGGGCGGTCGGATCGCTGATGTGGTTGGCCCCGGCGTCTACAGCGATGTCGGTCTCTTTGTCGAGATGAAGCGCGTCTCCAGCCAGGCGGTCGCCTTTACCGTCACAGATGAAGAGCTGATCACCAAGGACAAACAGCGCATCGGCCTCATTGTAACCGGCGACATCTTCCGGCCCACCGTCAACCAAAAAGAGCTTTTACAGGCTCACTGGGCCCAGTACAACAACCTCTATCTCGACGACGAAGCCGTACGCGCCCGTGTCTCCGACCGCGCCAAGCAGGCCATGAAGGTCTGCGTGGGCGACCGCACCTTTGACGCCGCGGTCATCGGCAGCGCACGCGATGATCTGCGCTCTTGCATCGACACTGAGGTGAGCGAACTGGCGCGCAACTTTGGTCTTGAAGTGGAGAATGTGGCCGTGCCCGAGGTAATCATCTCGCACGAGGTCCAGGTTGGGTTGGATGCCATCGTCCAGCGCCGCTTGCAGACCGAACAGGCTGCGCAAGAAGAACTCAAGGCCAGGGCCGAAGCCGCCGCCGAACAGGCGCGGCAGGAAGGCGAGATCCGCGTCGCTCAGAGCCGCATCCAGGAGGAGGCGCGCCAGCAAAAGACGCTGGCCGAACTCGAGCAGGCCAAGATCGTTGCCCAAAAGGCTGTGATCGAGGCCGAACGGGCCAATGAATTGGCGCGGGTCGAGGCCCAAAAAGCCATCATCGAAGCCGAGAAGGCGAACGAGTTGCTGGCCGCACAAAAGGAACTGGAGATCCAGTCTGTCTTGGCGCAGGCGGCTGTGGAACGGGCCAAGGTCGAGGTGGCCGTACAACTCGCCCTGGCCGAAGTGTACGGCGCTAACCCGGACTATGTCCAGCTGCTCATCGCCCAGGCCAACGCCAGCGCGCTCCAGGAAACCGATAAGATCATCTTTACGCCCAACGGCACGGTACCTACGCTGGTCATGCCTGGCCCTGGCATCGTACCCACCGTGCAGGTGCCCACCCAGCAACCTACGCTCGAGCAACCTACGGCACAGACAGAAAACTGAGGAAATGAGGAATGGAGAATGCGGCGTGCGGCATCGTCGCCAGCCGCTCTCCATTTCTCACCCCACCCGTCGTATTCACCACTTTGTACTCTGCCCCGGCGTTTGTGATAATTTTGACAAACGCGGACGCGTGTGCTATAGTCGCAAACCAAAGCGACCACCATCTGTTCTGGCCAAATGAACGAGTACAGAACGAGATAGAACGATAGAAACGATAAAGTAGTCCACATAGTAATCCACTCGCTGTGCCGCTGTGATCGGGTCCGGCCCTGAATCAGGCGTCCACGTTTTGTAAGGAGATGAAGTAACGATGGCGACGATTGGCGAACTGAGCGGAGATGAACGTGAACAGCGCGCGGCTGAGTTAAAGCGCAAGATGCAGGAGGCGGCCAAACGAGCCAAAGCTGCTCGAAGCGAAGAAGCCGCCGCCGCTCCGGCACGGGTTGAGACCACGCCACCGGCCACAACGGCGCCTAAGGCGGAGCCGGCACCAGCAGCCGCAGCAGTTGCCAGTGCAGATTCAGCCACCGCCACGGTCGAAGCAGTAGCAGTGGCTGAACAGCCCAGCACGGTCGAGCAAGCGACCGCAGACGGTGGGGAACCACCCGCACCGGTTGAGACCACAGCTGCCAGCAATGGACAGGGCGCTATCGCTGCAGTCAGTGGCCCAACGGGCGCAACCGCCAGCCCGGTTGCCGCTGTAGAAGAGGAAGAAGACCCCGAAGCAGCAGCACGCCGGGAGATGAACCGCCGCGAATTTCTCATGTACTCCTGGGGGGCGGCGTTGGGTCTGCTGACGTTACAGTCTGGCGTTGCCTCCTTCCTCTTTCTCTACCCTCGCTTCCGTGAGGGGGAATTTGGCGGCTCATTCACAAAAAGTCTCTCCGATTTTGGCGACCCTTCCGCGGCACCCACTGGCGATACAACTGGCAAGTTTTGGATGGTCACCACGAGTGAGGGGGAGCCAAAGGCCATTTATATGGTCTGCACCCACCTGGGCTGTTTGTACAAGTGGGTCGGAGCCAACAACCGCTTTGAATGTCCGTGTCACGGCTCGAAGTTTAGCCACGACGGCTATTATATCGAAGGTCCCGCCCCCCGTTCGCTCGATTACTTCGAGATTGCCCAAGACGGGGATCAGGTTATCGTTAACACCGGACGCAAGGTCAACGGTGCACCGGCTGCCGAATCACCGGCGCGGGCAGTTCCAGCATAGGCACTTGTTCATCTCTAGAACATCTGGAGCAAAGTCACATGGCGGTACAACCCGAAGTTCAAAAGAAGAGCTTACTCAACACCGTACTCGACCTGGCCGATGATACCTTTACCCGCGTCACCGCGGGGATCAGCGCCGGGGAATTTCGCAAGATGTTGCGCGGTGAGCCGCCTGGCCGGCCCAACCCGCGCCTGAAACCGCACTCTGAAGCATTTTTGCTTCACATCAAGCCAACCTACTATCACGAAAGCGTGACGCGTTTTACGCACACCTTCCGGCTTGGTTTGTTGTCAACGTATCTCTTTTTTGTCGAGACCATCACCGGCATCTTTCTCATGATCTGGTATGCGCCCTCACCGGAACGCGCCTATGATGACATGATCCGGTTGCTCAGCAACGTTCCCTTTGGCCAGTTTATGCGCGACGTTCACCGGTTGGGGGCCGAGGCGATGGTGGCCATTGTCACCTTGCACATGGTGAGGACCTATCTCACCGGCAGCTACAAGCCGCCACGCCAGTTTACCTGGTTCACCGGTGTAGTGCTGCTGGTGGTGACACTCTTCCTCAGCTTTTCGGGCTATCTGCTGCCGTGGGATCAGCTAGCCTTCTGGGCTGTGACTATCGGCACCTCCATGGCCGAGGCGGTGCCGCCGGCCATCGTCGGTGAAACGGTCAACCTGCTGGCGCGCGGCGCCCCCGACATCGGCGCCAATGGGCTGTTGCGTTTCTACCTGCTGCACGTCTTCTTCCTGCCGCTGGTGCTGATCCTCTTCTTCTTTGTTCACTATTACAAGGTCGTGCACTTTGGCATCAGCCTGCCAGCACACGAGGAAGAGGTGGGGCAGGACACGGCCAACAAGGTGCCCGCCGACCGCCGTGTCTACTACCTGCCCGATGTGCTGATCGACGAGACGAGCTTTCTCATCGGCTTCACCGCCCTGATGATCGTGGTCACCGTCTTCTTCTTCCAGGCGCCGCTGGAGTCGATTGCCAACCCGCAGTCCACCCCGCTGCATACCGTTGCGCCGTGGTATTTCTACTGGTTGCAAGGGCTGCTCAAGATCGCCGACAAGATGATCGCCGGTGTAATTTTGCCGGGTGTACTGCTGGTGTTGCTGGCGGCGATCCCCTATCTGGACCCGAACCCGAGCCGCCGCGCCAAAGACCGCCGTGTGGCGATCATCAGCGGCATCGTGGCCGGTACAGTGATGATCATCCTGAGCTGGATGGGCACCCCCTACTATGCTGTACAGGCCTCGCCCGCTGTTGAGGTTGTGCAGGAATTGATGCCCGAAGAAGGCGCCGGTCATGTGCGCGAGATGGGCTACGAACATCTGCCGCTCGGCGTCTACGACACGCGCGAAGAATATCACATCGACGACCCTGTCTTCATGGAGTTGTTCCACGAATTCCAACACGGCGTCTCAAGTCGCGATGAAGAGTTTGATGACTTCAACAACGCCTATGGCATCCTGCGGATCACTCAGGAACAGCCCAATCTCAAACGCATCGGTTGGGAGATCTACTGGGTAAGCGCCGAGGGCATCGAAGAGAACTTTGCGCGCGACTTCTGGCTCCACCGAGATTCGCTCTACTGGGAGCAGTACGGGCTGAAAGATTTCAGCTACCTGCGCGAGTTTGGTCGAAATTGATGTGACTGTTTACCAAGGTGACGGTTATCTCTCAGGTAACTGTCACCTCAGTTGTTAGAAAAGGATTCACATGCGCAAACCCTGGTATTCTTTTCTGTTTGTCAAGTCGCCCATTACCAAAATCATCTATGGCATTGCCGCGGTGATTATTTCGATTGGGGCGCTCTTGTTACAACAGATTGTCGAAGAGCCGCGCATGGCAGCGCAGACCGCCAACTGGGATGGACGTAGCACTGAAAAGGGCGCCGAGATCTTCGCCAACAACTGTGCTAGTTGTCATGGCGCTGATGGCAAAGGGCTGCCGGGCGTGGCGCCGGCGCTGCACAGCAAATACTTCTTTATCCAACGGCTCGAGGATGTAGGCTATGCCGGCACGTTGCACGACTACGTCGCAGGCACCGTGGGCGCCGGTCGGCCCAGCAAGGCTGTCCGCCAGTGGGCGCAAATGATGCCGACCTGGGGTGTCCGCTACGGCGGCCCGTTGCGCGATGACCAGGTCGAGCATGTCACTAACTTTGTGCTCAACTGGGAAGAGGATGCGCTCAGCCAAAGCTGGGACCCGGCAAGCGACAACCGCGACCCCTGGCAACCCTTCCAGGATGCGCCCTCTCTTGCGGAGCCGGGTTCGATCACCCATACGGTCGGCACGGTTGGTGTAGCCGCGGTGACACCCGAACAGGTGGCCGGCGCTATCATCACACCTACAGCGCCAACAGTTGGCGCCATTGCCGCCGATACACCTGCCCAACTATTTGTTGTGATGGGCTGTGGCGGCTGTCATCTGTTGGGTGAGATTGGCGTGGGAGTTACTGGCCCCGATCTAAACAATCTTGATGAAGTGGCCGCTACACGCGTGCCAGGTCAAGATGCTGAGACCTACGTCTATAACAGCATTGTCCATCCCAATGACTTTATCGTGGATGGCTATCCGAGCGGCATCATGCCGGATAACTTTGAGACCCGGGTGGGTGAAGAAGAGATTCGCGGTCTGGTTACCTGGTTGTTGGACCCGAACCGGTCGTATGAATAGGGTCTGGTGATTGTACCGGCCAAAGGCGCCCTCTACAGAGGGCGCCTTTGTGTTTGGCTATTGTCCCTCCCAACACGGCGTATCCAGCGGCAACTGGGTCAGGCTGAGCGCGGTGACGCCGCTGCGGTTCAGGTCGATGCGATAGCGGCGCCACGGGATATAAAAGAAGGTGTAGCCACGCAGACAGACCTGGCTGCCCACCTCATTGACAGTGTCGATGTCAAATTCGCCTGCGGCTTCCAAGTGGCGCACATCTTCCAGCGCCAACCGGTGTACCCACAGCCCCGTGATCCGATAGGTGAATTCGGCCGAACGCCGGGCATTGGTTGCCAGACGCAAATCCTCGCCCTGCGGGTTGGGCTGGGGTGGCTCGATAAAACGGGGCAACAGCGCCCACGGCAGTACGCCGAAAACCAACACAAAAAGCAACCGCAGCCGCCGCGGTCGCTCCGGCCAGCGAAAAGCCACTGCCAGAATGGTCCAGACTACGCTAGCCACGAGCCAGAGCAACCAGAGCACCAGCCAGTTGAGGGCAAAATCCAGCGGGGTGATGACGGCGTTGCCGGCAAAATCGACGGTGGCAAAGGGGCGTGGATACCCACGCCAACCTGGACAGCCCTGCGGGCAACTGGCGCGGTAGGCCGGTGCCTCAAAGAGGTAAAAGCTAGCAATGCACATCACCAGCGAGATCAGCGCCAGCCCAACAGTGATGCGAAACCACTGGCGCGTCTGCTGTCGCCACCAGACACTCACCAAGAAGACGAGCAACAGCGAGACTCCCGCCAGCGCCGCCTCCGGCCAACTGGCAAAGGAGACCAACTCTCTCGACCACTCTGGTAATTCAGTCACAAACTCAACCCCTTGCAAATAAATCAAAATAGTATTCTACCGCAAAAGCGAAGCTTTTGTGAAAAGCTTCGCTTCTGCTAACTGGAGCAATATCAACAGACCTCCGGCAGGCGATCCTCGATACTATGGTTGATTGCGAGGGTTGATCTTTGTTCAACCTCCAAATCGGGTGGACCCGATCATAAGCGACAGGATTCACATGCCAGACTGCGATGTACTCTTTGTTGGCGCCGGTCATAATGCGTTGGTTGCGGCTGGCTACCTGGCCCAGGCCGGCTATAAAGTCATCTTGCTCGAACGGCGCCACACGGTCGGCGGTGCAGTGGTGACCGAGGAGATCATCCCGGGCTTCAAGTTCGACCTGGGTGGTTCGGCGCACATCCTGATCCACCACACGCCGATCCTGCACGATTTGAAACTGGCTGCCTACGGACTGGATTATATCGACCTCGACCCGCTCTTCTTTGCCCCCTTTCCCGACGGCAGCCAGATCACCATCTGGAAAGATATCGACCGCACCTGCGCAAGCATTGCGGCCGTCTCGCCCATCGATGCAGACAACTATCGTCGCTTTATTGAAACTTGGGAGCCGCTCGCCGAGGGCATGGTGCGGAGCTTTCTCGAACCGCCCACCGCCGGCAATCTGCTCCGCAACCTGGTCTGGCGCACGAGCCGGGGCCACGAACGCTTTGAACGGCTGAGCGACATCCTACGCGGCTACGGCCAGTTGCTGCGCCAGACCTTTCACGACCCGCGCGTCCAGGCCGTGATCGGCTGGATGGCGGCACAGTCGGGCCCGCCGCCGGGCGAACCGCTGTCCGCCCCCTTTATGCTCTGGCACCCTATGTATCACCGTAGCGGGATGAAGCGCCCGCGTGGCGGTTCCGGCATGTTGACACAGGCACTGGCGCGCATGGTCCAGGCGCACGGCGGCCAGATCATCGCCGGCGCGCCCGTGCAACGAATCCTGGTGGAAGGTGGCCGCGCTGCCGGTGCCGAAACGACGGGTGGCATCCGTATCACAGCACGGGCGGTCGTCTCGGGTACGCACATCCACACCACGCTACAACTGTTGGAGGGGGCAACTGTTCCAGCGCAGGCGCGTAACTTGATTCGCGGCACACGGGTGGGCAACGGCTTTGGCATGATCGTCCGCTACGCCATGCACGAACTGCCCAATTACACCGCCCAGCCTAGCCCCGTCGATGGAAAGCCAGCGCCGCACCATCAGGCGCTCCAATTCATCTGCCCCGACCTGGCCTATCTGGAGCGGGCGTATGGGGACTACCTCGGCGGCATCCCCGCGCGCGACCCTGCGCTCATCGCCATGACCTTCTCAGCCACCGACCCCACCCTAGCGCCGCCCGGAAAACACACACTGTTTCTCTGGGGTCAATATTATCCGTATAAGCTGGTTGGTGGGCTATCTTGGGACGAGATCGGCCAGAGCGTTGCCGACCGCATGTTGGCGAAGCTAGCCGAGTATGCGCCCAATGTCAAAAAGGCGGTCATCGGGCAACTGGTGGAGACGCCGCTCTACCTGGAGCGCGAACTGGGGCTCCTGCGTGGCAACGTCATGCACCTGGAGATGTCCATCGACCAGATGTTTATGCTCCGCCCGGCGCTGACCCTGAGCCACTACCGCGGGCCGGTAAAGGGCCTCTATCTCACCGGCGCCAGCACCCACCCTGGTGGCGGCATCATGGGCGCAGCAGGGCGGAACACCGCCCAGGTATTGCTGCACGATCTGAGCCGGCGGAGAGTCTGAACCCGTTCGGAAAATCTCTCACTGTCTTTTGTGCCAGGTTGCGTCATGCTATCCATGCACTAGAAGTTACGCACTTGCTCAGGTGGGACGCACTTTGGAAGTGCGTCGCACCTCTGGAGTGCTAAGCCAACTGCGTAGCTCCTATGCACAATCGATCACAGGTTCGAGCCATAGCGGCAGTATGGAAACCGCCGCTACGGCTTCGTAAACGGCACATCGTTGGAGGTCGCACACCTTCGTCGGCAAGGACGTTATGACCTATTTTGGCTTTCTCGCCCTCTTTTTGGGAATTCCGCTGATCCTCCTGGTCTCGTTGACAAAACGGGACGTTCGCCGTGGCCGCATGCTGCCTGCCCGGCTATGCAGTTGGCCGGCGCGCTTTGTCATCCTGGCGCATATCGTTGTCGCTGTCCTCTACACTACGCCGTGGGATAATTATCTGGTCGCCACAGGCGTTTGGTGGTATGATCCACGCCTGGTGACGGGAGTCGTCCTGGGCTGGGTCCCCATCGAGGAATACACCTTCTTCGTGTTACAAACGCTCGCTATGGGGCTGTTGCTGATCGTTTTGGCAAAACGGTTGCCTATGCCCGCTGATTCGCCCACCCAGCCGCCAGGCCGCACCGGTGTGCGGGTGGTAGCGACAGCCATAACCGGGATCATCTGGTTGACTTCGACCGTCGTCTTGCTGTCCGGTTGGGCGCCAGGCACCTATTTGACGCTAATCCTCTCGTGGGCGTTGATCCCGGTCATCGTCCAACTGGCGATTGGCGCCGATATTCTCTGGCGCTACCGGAGATTGGTCTTCTGGACGCTCGCACCGGCAACGCTCTACCTGGGTCTGGCCGATGCGCTCGCCATCGGCGCGGGCACATGGACCATCGACCCGGCCCAATCCACCGGCATCCTCATCGGCGCCTTGCCGCTGGAGGAAGCGCTCTTTTTCTTGATGACCAACCTGCTGGTCGTCTTTGGCATGGTGCTCGTCCTGGCTGCCGAGACGCAAGAGCGGGCGCCCAAAGCCGTGCTACGGGTGATTAAACTGTTTGCTCAACCGCAAGGGGCGTAATCAATGGAAATTTCGACCGTTACCGTCCGCTTTACTGTTAATGGCAGCGAAGTCTACTCCGGCGCAGTGCCGGCCCACGATGTCGTTCATCTGGCGCTGGACAAACTGCTGCCACACCACCTGTTGACCAATCACCGCATTTCGGTCTACAAGGGCGAGGAGCTCATCTACCCCGACATGTTTCTGGCTGAGATCGTGGCGCACTATGGCGACGCTGATTTTGCCGTAACAGCCACGGAACTCGATATGGTCACCTCAGCGCCTTTTACCAATTACGGCTTTGACCACCTGGCGCTGGCCTTTGAGGATCGCGCCGCAGCCCGGCGCTTTTTCGCCGAGGGGCTGGGGTTGCAGGTGGTGCGCGACGACGAGCACTTGACGGTGGTCACCAGTGGCAACACGGCGCTCTTTCTCTTCGACTTCAACCCCGACGCACCGCTGGCGCCGCCCGCGCCCAGCCGCATCCACCACCTAGGGTTTGTGGTGGACAATCTGGAGGCCGCCGCTGCCCACCTCAAACGCCACTTTCCCGAATTTCTGGGCGACTTTACCTTGCTAGAGCGAGTCGAACGGTGGAGTCTCTACGGACACGTGCAGATCGGGTCGATCCGCTTTATGATCCAGCTCAGCGAGGTCAAACCGCAGTTCCGCGGGCTGACCACCCCCACCGCAGTCGGTGCAGCGCGCGAGTTCTATGATTACGCCAGCCGCGATTATGGGGTCAGACTTGGCTAGATTGTCCCTGTCCGCTACTTACCACCATAGCCGTCTCCCCTATTTGCTGATTGCGCTCTGGGTGCTGAGCATGGTCAGCATCCCGATTTTGCGATGGACGCTAGGCGACGGTGTCCTTGTCTGGGGTGTAAACCTGACCGTTGTGCTGCTGGCGGCGGGGGTGGTCGCGCTCCTGTGGCAGCAGTGGGGTGCGCCAGAGACGCTGCGTGTCGGTGCGCTGGTCGTGGCGGGTTCGTGGGCGGTGGAGTGGTTTGGCAGTACAACCGGTATCCCATTTGGCGCATACGACTATACGCCTGCCCTGCAACCGCAGGCCGGCCATGTCCCGCTGCTGATTCCGCTGGCCTGGTTGATGATGTTGCCCCCGGCCTGGGCGGTGGCCTACGCCATCACCGGTGGCGGGGACGGGTGGCGTTTTGTGACCGTGAGCGCCCTGGCTTTGACCGCCTGGGATCTCTTTCTAGACCCGCAGATGGTGGCGTGGGGCTACTGGGTGTGGGCAGAGCCGGGCGGTTACTTTGGCATCCCCTGGGGCAACTTTGCCGGATGGGCGCTGAGCGCCGCCCTGTTGACCCTGCTGGCGCGGCCACCCGCACCGCCGCTGCGACCGTTGCTCGTAGTCTATACTGTCACATGGCTGCTGCAATCGATCGGGCAGTTGTTCTTTTGGCAGATGCCAGGGCCGGCGGTGAGCGGGTTTATCGTCATGGGGATTTTTGCCCTCCTGGCGTGGCGTCGCTCATGGTTGCGCTGATCTGGCCGCTCGTAGCATTCTGCTGTGGCGCGTTGCCCTTTTCTGTCTGGATCGGTCGGCTAGCGCTGGGCGAGGACATCCGCCAGTATGGCGACGCCAACCCCGGCGCTACCAATGTCTTGCGGGCCGGGGGGCGGATAGCCGCCGCCAGCGCGCTCCTGCTGGATTTTCTCAAAGGCGCCGCCCCCGTGGGGCTGGCTCATCTTGTCTTTGGCGTGGATGGCTGGCTGCTTGTCACCATAGCGCTGGCGCCGGTTCTCGGCCACGCCTTTTCACCCTTGCTTGGTTTTCGCGGCGGCAAGGCTGTCGCCACCACCGGTGGCATCTGGTGTGGATTGACCCTCTGGGAGGGGCCAACCGTGGGCGGCATCCTGCTGGGGGTAGCCTACTGGCTCATCGCCGGCGATAGTTGGGCGGTGCTGGCAGCGGTGACCGGGTTGCTGCTCTATCTATTGGTCACGCCACCCGCCTGGAACCTATTCGACGCCCGCCCGGAGGCATGGATCATCCTCGCCGTGGGGATTGGCAATCTGCTGATTGTGGGATGGAAACAGCGCACGGGTCTCGCCACCTTCCCTACGCTGCGCAGGCGAAAGGCCGGCACCGCTCTCCAATGACCTTCGTTGCCTTCTTTATCTCTGTAGCGCTCTCTTTGATGATAGCCGTTGCGGTCCACAACATGGTCAACTTCCCTGGCCTACACCCGCAGGCTGGAGGTCAGGGACCAGAGACCGTAGGGGAGGAGATGCTGGCCGGCGTCTCGATTCTTATTCCGGCCCGCAACGAGGTCGCTGTGATTGGCCCCACTGTGCAGGCGCTGTTGGCCCAGGAGTACCCCACGTTTGAAGTCATCGTGCTCGACGACCACTCTGAGGACGGCACAGCAGAAGTTGCCCACCGGGTCGCGCCGGGGGACTCGCGGCTTTGCGTCCAGAGCGGGGCGCCGCTGCCGCCCGGCTGGCTGGGTAAGAATTGGGCCTGCCAGCAACTGGCGCAGGCGGCGCACCACGAATTGCTCTTGTTCACCGATGCGGATGTTTATTGGCAGCCAGGGGCGCTGCGGGCAGTTGTCGCCCATCTCCATGCCAGCCAGGCCGACCTGCTCACCGTCTGGCCGACACAGGTCACCGTCACATGGGGCGAACGGTTGGTGGTTCCGCTCATGGCGCTGGCGGTGTTGGCCTATCTGCCAGTACGGCTGGCGCACCACTCGCCCTATCCTGCTGCGGCGGCGGCCAACGGCCAGGTGATGCTCTTCCGCCGGGCGGCCTACCGGCGTTGTGGCGGCCATGCCGCGGTGCGGAGCGAGATCATCGAAGATGTGCGGCTGGCGCAACGGGTCAAGGCTGCCGGTCTCCAGCTACGCATGGCCGATGGCGCCGGGTTGATCCAGGCGCGTATGTACCGTTGCTGGCAGGAAGTGCGCAACGGCTATGCCAAGAACATCCTCGCCGGGCATTGGAACTCGCCTGGCCTGTTGCTCTGCTCGACCCTCTTGCATTTGCTCATCTTTGTTGGCCCCTGGTTCTGGTTGGTGGCGGGCATCTTGGGGTATAGGAGCGCCGGTTGGCCGCTCTGGCCGCTGGCGCTGGTGGGATTGGGCGCCGGCGTCCGTGCGCTCACGGCACGGATAACCCGCCAACGCCTCGCCGATGCGCTCTGGCTGCCGGTTTCGGTGTTGCTCATGAGTGGGATCGCGGGCCAGGCGCTCTGGTGGCGGCTCCGCTACGGAGGGCCGGTGTGGAAGGAGAGGAGATTGGGGCGGTGACAACGAGCGACCAAACCATCGCCATCATTGGCGCCGGGGTGGGCGGGTTGAGCGCGGCGATTCGTCTAGCTGTGGCCGGCTGGCGGGTGGTCGTGCTTGAGCAGAATGAAGCGGTCGGCGGCAAGATGGGCGAGGTGTGCGCTGACGGTTTTCGGTGGGACACCGGCCCTTCGGTGATCACGATGCGCCACGTCTTCGAAGAGCTGTTTGGGATGGCTGGCCGGCGGCTGGACGACTATCTGACGCTCATGCCGGTGGAGCCGTTGACCCGTTATTTCTACCCCGATGGCACGGTGTTTGACGCCACACGCGACCTTGCAGCCATGGCGCGCCAGATCGAGGCCCTTGAGCCGCGCGACGTGGAAGGGTACCTGAATTTCCTGGCCTACGCTGCCCGGCTCTACCGCATTACCGGGCCAACGTTTATCTACGATGACCCGCCGACCGCAGCCCGGTTGCTGCGCCTGCCCCTGCTCGATCTCCTCAAGGTCGATCCCTGGCTGACGATGGACCAGGCCATCCGCCGGCACGTGCATTCGCCCCACTTGCGCCAGTTGTTGGGGCGCTTTGCCACCTATGCTGGGGCCAGCCCCTATCTGGCGCCGGCCACGTTGAGCGTGATCGCCCATGTGGAACTAACCGGCGGGGTCTGGTATCCACAAGGGGGCGTCTATACCATCGCTCAGGCGCTGGCCCGGCTGGCGATAGAACTCGGTGTCGAACTCCGTACAGGGACCCCGGTAGCGCAGATCTGCGTGCGCAACGGGCAGGTGCGCGGAGTCCAACTGGCCGATGGCGCGGTGATCGAGGCGCTGGCGGTGGTCGCCAATGTCGATGTGACGACGGTCTACCAACGGCTCTTACCGTCGGAGGTGGCGACGAACGGGCGCGCCAACCGGTTGGCGCGCCTGCCCACTTCCTGTTCTGGCTATATCTTGTTGCTCGGTGTTGAGAAAACGCATCCCCGGTTGGCGCACCACAATATCTTTTTTTCACCTGACTATCGTCGCGAATTCGATGATCTCTTTGAGCGCGGCCTTCCACCCCGTGAGCCGACAGTCTATGTGGCGATGACAGCAAAGAGTGACCCCGGCCATGCCCCACCCGGCTGTGAAAACTGGTTTGTGCTGGTCAATGCGCCGCCGGTGGGCCCCCATTTCGACTGGATCACCCAGGAGGAGGCGTATCGTGAAGCTGTCTTTACCACCCTCACCCAATTTGGGTTCGATATCCGGCCCCACTTGCGCTATGCGAAGGCAATTACGCCGCTTGACCTGGCCGGCAAGACCGGCGCCTGGCAGGGCGCGCTCTATGGCATCTCATCCAACAGTGCGCTGAGTGCTTTTCGCCGGCCTCACAACCGTGATCCACACGTGCGCGGCCTCTATTTTACCGGCGGCACGACCCATCCGGGCGGTGGGGTGCCCATGGTTGCACTATCCGCCAAGGTCGTGGCCGGGCTGATTGCACAGGATTTCCCCACGGGCCGGTCACAACACCAGGGATGAGCGGATGTTGCAGCGTTGGCAGTCACCGAGCGAGCCCTACAGCGGGCTCTGTGTAAACAGGACATAAAGTGTTTAGCTGTACGCTCATACAAATGTCGCACCCTGAATCCGCCATAAGCCGGTTGGCAACACTCGCCCTGCTGTGATACTGTAGCAGATAAAGTTTGCGATGGCGCAACGAACCAAGGCACCAATACCTATCGACACCGTTGGCTATGGCAGCTACTCACCTGAGGATACTACGTACTCTGGATGAAGTCTTGCAGTATATGACTGGCGGCAAGTTCTCACTGCTCGATGATCTGAGCCTTATGTCGCGGAGATGCTATCACACCGCAGGGGAAGATCGCAAGGAAAATGATGATGGCTACTACGAACTCGATCCCGGCAATGGTTGCGGCTGAGACGAGATCCCATACTCTGAAGACGATGGCGCTACCTCAGATCGTCACAATTGGGGTTTACGGTTTTGATGAGGCGCGTTTTTTCCAGCGGTTACGTGAGGCTAAGGTCGATCTCTTTGTCGACATCCGGCGCCGGCGCGCATTGCGGGGCGCTCGCTACGCCTTTGCCAATAGCCGGCGGCTGCAAGCCCGCCTGGCGGAGTTGGACATCCGCTACGAGCATCGGCTCGACCTTGCCCCCAGCAACCGTACGCGCCAGATCCAGGATATTTACGACCGCATCAACAAGCATACGAAACGCGAGCGCACTCATCTCTCTTCGGCCTTTGCGGAAGCCTATCGTCGAGAATGTCTGACTCACTTTGATATCCACAACTTCCTGGCGAGCATCGGACCGGATGTCAAGACGATCGCGTTCTTCTGTGTCGAGTGCGAACCACGGGCCTGCCACCGTTCGCTCGTGGCCGAGCAGTTTGCCGACGTCGGCGCACCGGTTGTTCATCTCTTCCCCTAGCAGCAGTTCTTGTTCTCAAAGCGGATGCTGGCAAAAATTTCTATCTCTGTAAAGACGTTCTAATCGCTCAATATTTCAATAGGCAGGCGCTCCCTGCCGCCCTTCAAAGTCCCCATACCATCCCTTCAAGGGCGGCGAGAGTTATCGGGCGAACCTTGTTTTCTGTGCATCCACTGTTTACTCCAATCTAGCCCAACCTGGTTCTACATGGTATACTGGCGCTCGCGCTCCGGCCAGGGGCATTCAACAGCCGTTTACCACACCATGTCGAACTTATGAACTACGCAACCCGGATCGCCGCTCAACTCAACCTGCGCGAGGCACAGGTCGCCGCCACCATTGAGTTGCTCGACAGCGGCAACACCATCCCTTTTATTGCCCGCTACCGCAAAGAGGCCACCGGCACGCTGGATGAGGAACAACTGCGCGCCATCGCCACTGCGCTCGATTCACTCCGCAAGCTGGACGAGCGCCGCACTGCGATTGTCGCTTCGATTGAAGAACAGGGGAAAATGACCCCTGAACTCCACGCGCAACTGCTCGCCGCCGAGACGATGACCGCGTTGGAAGACCTCTACCAGCCCTATCGCCCCAAACGACGCACCCGCGCCAGCATCGCTCGCGAAAAAGGTCTGCAACCGCTGGCCGACCAGATCCTGGCCCAGCCCCGCACACAGGAGACGCCGGAACAACTGGCAGCCCCCTTTCTCACCGAGGAGGTGGGCTCGGTAGAAGAGGCGCTGGCTGGGGCGCGCGACATTGTCGCCGAGATCATCAGCGACCATCCCGACGTGCGCCGGATCACACGCGAGAAGGCGCTCAAGTTCGGCCAGGTGCGAGCCGGCAAGATCGAAGACGCCGAGGATGAGAAGGGTGTCTTTGCCCACTATTATGATTTCTCCTTTCGTCTCGACCGCATTCGCCCGCACCAGGTGCTGGCGATCAACCGGGGCGAGGCCCAAAAGGTGCTGCGCGTGGCGATTGACGCGCCCGAACGCGACTGGCGCGGTGCGATCAACGCCTATTTTCGCCCCCAGCCACGCTCGCTACTGGCAGGTCAACTTCAGGAAGCCATCGATGACGCCGCCGGGCGGCTGTTGCTGCCAGCCATCGAACGGGATGTGCGCCGCACGCTGACCGAGCAGGCCGAGGCCCACGCCATTCAAGTCTTTGGCGCCAACTTGCGGGCGCTGCTCACCCAACCGCCGCTGGTCGGGCAAACGGTGCTGGCGCTCGACCCCGGCTATCGCACCGGCTGCAAGGTGGCCGTGGTCGATCCATCGGGCAAGCTGTTGGAGACCGAGACGATCTATCCGCACGAGCCACAGCGCCAGCGCGCCGCCGCGCTCAAAACGCTGGCCGGTCTGGTACAGCAATACGGTGTGACGCTCATCGCTATTGGCAACGGCACTGCCTCGCGCGAGACCGAGCAGTTGGTGGCCGATTTTATTCGCAGCTCGCCAGTCCCAGTCCACTATTTGATGGTCAACGAAGCTGGCGCCAGTGTTTACAGCGCCAGCCCACTGGCGCGCGCCGAATTCCCCGACCTGGATGTGAGCCTGCGCAGCGCCGTGTCGATTGGCCGCCGTGTCCAAGACCCATTGGCCGAACTGGTCAAGATCGACCCCAAATCCATCGGCGTTGGCCTCTACCAACACGATGTGGATCAGAAGGAGCTGGCCCATGCGTTGGATGGCGTGGTGGAGAGTGTGGTCAACCAGGTGGGTGTGGACCTCAACACCGCTTCGCCGGCGCTCTTGACCTACGTGGCCGGCGTGGGGCCAAAGCTGGCGGAGAAGATCGTCGAACATCGCAACACCCACGGCCCCTTTGCCAACCGTAAGGCGCTGCGTGATGTGAGTGGGTTGGGGCCAAAAGCGTTTGAGCAGGCAGCGGGCTTTTTGCGCATCCGCGACGGCGACGAACCGCTCGACGCCAGCGCCATCCACCCCGAAAGCTATGCCGTAGCCCGCAAGCTGCTCAAGCGCGCCGGATTGCACAGCGAGAGCCCGCTAGAAGAGCGTGAGGAGAAACTCAAGCGACTCCGGGAGGAGCACCCGTTGGCTGCGCTGTCAGCCGAACTAGGCGCTGGCGAACCGACACTGGCCGATATCTTCGAACAATTGGTGCGCCCCGGCCGCGACCCGCGCGAGGATCTACCTCGCCCGATCCTACGCAGCGATGTCCTCTCCATGGATGACCTCTCGCCGGGTTTGCGGCTTGATGGGACGGTGCGCAACGTGGTTGATTTTGGCGCCTTTGTGGATATCGGCGTCAAACAGGATGGGCTGCTCCACCGCAGCCAGATCCCGTTTGGTACGGTGCTCAGCGTGGGCGACATTATTACTGTCGAGGTGCTCAATGTGGAAAAGGAGCGGGGCCGCATTGCCCTGGGCTGGCCGGGTAAAGGCAATATCGATTGGATAGAGGCATGACACACGGATCACTGTATCAGGATGCCTCAGACCCGGCACAGACGGCAGTCGCTTCGATCTCGACCAGCATTTCCGGGTTGATCAGCGCCTTGACCTCGACCATTGTCGCGGCTGGTTTCACCGGGCGAAAGACATCGCCGTGGGCGCGGCCAATCTCCTCCCAGTGCGAGATGTCGGTGACAAAGATGCGCGTGCGGATGACATCGGTCAGCGTGGCGCCGGCGGCGTGGAGCGCTTTTTCGATCTTGCTCAAGATAAAGCGAGTCTGCTCGTAGGGATCGTTGAGACCCACGACAGCGCCTGTCTCGTCCACCGCCGTGGTGCCGGCCACCTCGATCAGGTTGCCCACGCGCACGGCGCGTGAATAGCCGACGATCTCTTCCCACGGCGCGCCCGATGATATGTTGATGCGTTTTGCCATCTGTGCGTTTCCTCCTGGCGTGGAAGGGCTTTCTCATCCGATAGATGCACATGATACCATCACTGTTCTGGTCATAACAACAGAGCCGGTAGGGCAAGCTGGGGTCCTGCCGTACCGGCCCTTACACGGTCGTCGCCTCGACCGGTTTGACGATCCAGCGTCGGATTGTGGCAATCAACGGCAAAAGGGATGTCAGCAACGCCAACACCGCTGCCCCAGTTGCCAGCGGCCCGGCACCCCAGCTATCGAGCAGACGTCCGGCCAGGGCAAAGCCCAGGATGCCGGCCAACCAGATGGCTGTCGTACACCACGAGAGACCCCAGTTCCGCATCGACGGGGGCAGCAGATCAACAGCCAGCGCCAACATGAGCGGCGTGCCGGCATAGGTGGCAATCGACATCAGGCCGCTGGCAAGCGCAAATTCCCACTGCGCCGTGGCTCGCGCCAGCAACAGCAGCCCACTCGCCCCTACCATACAGCAAAGGCTGACGAGGCCACGGCGACCGGCCCGGTCCGAAAGCACACCCAGCAATGGGATGACCGGCAACGCAATCAATCCGCCCAGACCGGCAGCCCGGGCGATCTGCTCGGGCGCAAAAGAGAGCGCCTGCATGGCAAAGGTGGTTCCCAACCGGCCAATAAAGACCGCCAGCGAGAGCAGCCAGATGGTCGCCAGAATTAGATAGAAGGCAACCGGTAGAGACCCTTCAGCGGGCAGGTCGATTTGTTCATGCTGCGGCTGAGGACTCTGGTGTAAACCGCTCGCCACTTTGCTCCCGATCCACGGGAGGGCCAACCAACTGATTCCCAATGCGCCAAACATGAAGGCAAAACCACCCTGCTTTATCAAGACGCCAAATGCAAGCCCCCCTGCCAAGGCGCCCGCTGGTACAGCTAGTGCCATCCACCCAAAGCTGCGACCGCGCTGGGCCGGGTCGGCCAGCGCAGCCAACACCATGCTCAGGGTTGTGGTGAGCAGACCACAGGCCGTCCACGCAGCAGCAGTCAACGCGACGAGGATCGGGATATTGGTGGCCTGCCCCATCAGGACAAAGGCCACTGCAGCCAATAACGAACTGCTCGCCAACATCTGCTGCGGCCCGCCCAGTTTGCGCCAGAGCCACGGGGCGATCATTGTACCGGCTGCCATTGCCAGATACGACAACGCCAAATAGAGGCCGGTGACGCTGGCTGATGCCCCCAAACGCCCGGCGTTTACGGGCAACAGGGGGACCAGACCATTGACTGTGCCCCACACCCCCAGATTGGACAAGAATAGAAACCACAGTTTTTTACGCATCTGCCTTTCCTGGCGAGATTGGCGCCCTACCCGGGCGGATAATCTGGCGCACCCGTCACCAGGTGCGCCAGGTCATGAATATCCTGTTCATTGGCTCAGTTCAGCGCAATCGCATCGAGGGCGGGGAATGCGCTGGCCCGGCAACCGTCGAGCAAGAGTTCGACTTCACACGCCCCATATGAACAGTGGCTGTGATAATCAAAGCCGCTGTTGCGGACAATACGCATCATGCGGTCATTGGCAGCGTCAACCAGCAGATGCCAGCGGAAGACGCCCTGCGCCAATGCATAGCGGCTCAGCTCCCGAAAGAGGATGCTCCCCAGCCCGTAACCCTGAAAGCGGTCCTCGACGAGAAAAGCCGGCTCGCCGGCCAACCGCGTGGCCGGGTCGATGATATAATAAGCAAAGCCGACTGCCTGTACCATACCGCGTAGCTCAGGCGGCTGCCAGAGCGCGACAAAGGCAGCGCCTTCGTTGGCGGGTAACCGGCAGAGCCGCCGCAGTTCGCTCACCGACGGCCGGTAAGGCCGGAAATAGCGAAAATAAAGCGTATCTAACGAGACACGCTGGTGCATAGAAGCCAACAGCGGCGCATCATCTGGCTGCGCCGGTCTAATCGTAACGATAAGCTGGTTTCCTAGATCCACTTGACGAATCCACATAGAAGATTCCCTCCATTGGTTGGCCACAAAGAATGGCACTAATACGTTTGATATCGATTCGGCGCTACGGTGTGGCTGGATCAGCCGGCGTTCAACCTGCTTCTGCTCGCCATCTTCGCTTTGCGCGTGATTATCGCGTGGCCGCGTCGCCTGTTCGTCATCTGGCCCGTTAATTGTGCGTCCAAGATGATGCAACTGCACAGACGCGTGCAAAGTTGGTCAACACGGCTCCTGCTGCAGCATGACAGCGCCGGTACTCAAAACAGCTATACTGTACTCTGTTTGAAACCGGCAGTTTTGCTGGTGCAGAAACTGCCGGTTTCAAAGCAACCGCGGTTTATATATGCGCCAGTATCGCACAACAAAAAGCGGATCTCATCTGCGGAAGGTTGATATGCAGGTTGGTTGTGGGGTTATACGGTTGGGGAGGGGTTTATACTTCGACAACGTTATTCGATAAGACCTCCGGGAGGTGACCGGATGAATGCTCGACAAATCAGCTTGTCTCCGGTCACCTCCCGGAGGTCGGCCCACCTCACATGCGCCAATTTCCCACCTCACATGCGCCAATTTTACGTTGTCGTAATACTCAAATCAGAATGAGAACCGGAGTTCACCCGCATTCCGGGAAAGGGCCACAATGTTTCTCCGCAGAGTAGGCTCGCTGGCCCTTTCCCGGAATGCGAAGGGTCGGCGAAAATCCGGGTTTCAAACTGAACGCAGTATAGTACGGGTTATTCGCCAGATCACCAGCTATCATTCACGTGGATGGGCAGGAGATAGTGCAACGGCTCGAACCATACGCCTGGCTGCCGAGCAATTTGACATCTGCGACCATTACGGCTATATCTGAAACGTTCTTTTCCAACCACCCGCTGGAGGGCAACATGAATTCAGGAATTCGTTCTGGTCTACTTATCATCATCACTGCTATGATATTGATGGCTGCGCTCAAAGGGTGTCTTTCGCCCATTCCAACCGAACCGGCGCCGCGCCCCACGCCGACACCGACCAGCGAGGTGCTGACCGGCACCGAAGCGATCACAGGCACGATAGCACCCACCGTCACCGCGCCACTGACCGAGACGGATGCGCTAACCGCACCTGTGGAAATGACATCCACAGCTGACCTGACCGGAACGATCACCCCAACCGATAGCGACGCCGTCACAACTACCCAGGAGCTGACTGCCACCATTGGCCCCACGGCAACCGATACGACGACTGCAACTGCGCCGCTGACCGAGACAGCGGGCGTTACCACGAGCGTTGCGCCTACTGCGGATCGAAACGGCCCCCTCACGGCGACAACCGAAATCAGTCCGGCGTTGTCGCCCGGTCTCGATGTCACCGCGACGGTTACGACCACCACAACGCCTACCTCTACTACGCCCTGATCGGTTCGAAGGGCAGCCGGGCGCCAGGCTAGAGCGGCCAGATTTTAGAAATCTGGCCGCTACACCTTTGATTTCTCTTGGGTGCGCCTGCCGGTCTTTGACGCAGATGGTTTCCCCTTCCAGCAGCGAGGCGTTACCCCCTATCCAGGTCTCTACTTTCTGGGCCTGCCGTGGCTACACACAGTCAAGTCTGGGCTGCTCTACGGCGTCGGCGAGGGTGCAGCCTATCTTGCCGCCCAGACCGCGAGACGAGGGTGACGCCCACCTCACGCCGGTGCGACAACCGGCTGTGGCGCCACTTCGAGTTCGGTATCGGCGGGGGTCTCCTCCACATTGCGCACAGCCGGGATGAGATAGAAGCCAAGCGTAAAGGCGGCGCCGGCCAGCGATGTTGCGACGAACATCAGCGCGATCCCGGCGCCGGGGCCAGCCCCTACTAGCCAGCCAAAGCTGCCTGCCAACGAACCACCCACCTGCATCGCCGGTTCGAACCAGTGGTCGGCCAGCCCACCAGCCAGCAAGTATCCGAGCGGCACAAGCGCCTGCCCCAGTGTATTCTTGGCGGTAAAGACTCGTCCTTGCCAGGCCGGATGCACCTTCTCCTGCCAGATCGAATCGTTGCTGGCGCCGATGATCGGAACAAAGAGCGCGCCTACGGCAACACCGATCACCCAGAACGGTACTGCACGCCCAACGGCCAGCACCAGATCGCCCAGGAGAAACGAGAGCGCCGCGCACAACAAGACGCCGTGGATGCGCCGCCGCGGCCCCCCCCAGAGACTGACAAGGATGGCGCCGGCCACCCCGCCCAGCCCCAATGCCGTCTGCACCGCCGCCAGCGCCAATTCGTTTCCGCCGCTGCGCGCCAGGATCATGACCGGCAGCAGCGAGAAATAAGTAAGTGTGGCAATAAAGTTCATGCCGGTGAAGGCAAAGGTCATGCCGGCCAGCCCCGGCCGCTGCCAGACATAGCGGAAACCAAACCAGAGCTCTGAAAAGAAGCCGCCTGTAGCAGCCCTGGACGCCCGGTCGTTGCGGGTGACTTCGGGGATCGAGACGCTGAGCAAGGTCGCCAGGGCCACGCTAAAGGTGGCCAGATCGGCCAACATGACGCCCGCCAGCCCGCCGGCATAAAAGAGTACACCGGCCAGGATCGGCGCCAGCACCTGGGCGCCATTCTGGGCCAACGCCCGCAAACCGCTGCCGCGGGCATAGTGCTCTTTGGGCAGTAGCAGCGTGCTGGCAGCCGTATAGGCCGGCGCCTGAAAGGTCTCGAAGACGCCTGTGAGGAACTCAGCCACATAAAGATGCCAGAGGGCCAGTTCCCCCACTCCATGCAGCGCCAACAGGCTCAGGGTCATCAGCCCGGCGCCCCCATCGGCGAGCAGCATGACCGTCCGCCGCGGCAGCCGATCCACCCAGACGCCGGCCAATGGGCTGATGGTGATGAGGGGCAAAAAGGCAAAAAAGCCGATCAGCGCCACCGCCGTGGCCGGATTGCCACCCTCTCCTGCCTGCTCATAGGCCCACACGATGAGGGCGAAGCGCGTCATGGCCGTGCCGATGCGCGAGACGAGTTGTCCAAACCAGATGATCAGATACGTCTTCATTATCTATCTTCCTCGCTCCGCTGCCGGGTGGGCAGCGCCGGCTTGTAGACCCAATAGGCCCTATCATTTTATCCAATTCGGTAGACGGAACACGTTGCCAGCACTCTGGTATTCCAACCGGCGCAGACAGGCGCCGTCCCGTTGTTTTGTGGTCGAATGCAACGAGCGATTGGCAACGGGCGCATACCCCGTCTACGCAGTGCAATTATTGCATGAAAAGCAACGGCTGCGATCGGCAAAAAGTTGGTGAAAGGGTTGGTTTTGGGTCAGGGGACAACGAACTACGGTTGGGCGAAAGGCAGTGAATTTGGCGCCATCATTGCGTGATCCATTGGGCGAGCGGCAGCAAAGACGATGCTACTCAATGCTGGATGAAGACGAGGGTGGACGCTGTTGTAAGGACCGTGAGTGAGTTGGACAGGCTCATTCAATGGCTGGCCGACAAACAGATCCCAGTGGCTACTGCCATCATCTTCAAGGGTTCTACCCTGAAAGGTGACAAGAACCCAATTCTCAACTGTTGCACGACCCTGCACATCTTGTGATTCAGCAACGGCATCCAAAGGATCTTGACCCGAGGGTGATTCCCACCTGGTCGTAGGGTGAGCGATGGGCCGTTCGACAGGCGCCAACCACTCTTCTGATGCAGCGGCAACAGAGGCAAAGGTCAAAAGAAGTGATAATAGAATGAGCGACAAGAAGGAGACGAACAGGCGTACAATCACGCCAAAGGGGCGTCCAACCAAGGAGCGAAGCGGGGGAATCACAAATTGCCCCTATTACTTTTTGATACGTGGGTTACGGGTTCGGAAAGGTTCGTAAGGATTGTTACAATAACGATACTACAGGAACAATTTACTGTAAAATCTCTCGCATAGATGATGCACAAAATACCATGAGTATGGCGCACCGTATTGTGTCTATTTCCTGACAAATAGAGTGACAACTCGCTAAATGCAGGGTCCCCCAGGTAGGCCCAGGGGCAAAACTATCTAGACAACGAGACATCGCGTGGCAGCGCTATTTGACCTCTGGAGGTGGCCGCAGAAGCCTCTGAATGACCCGAAGCTCGCCGGCCACCTCCTGGAAGTCGGTATAGAAAGTGCGGTTGTAGTGCTAACTGGCCAGCAATTGCAGCGCGCGCGCCTGGGCAACCGCCTGGGTACGGCTGTTGACGCCCAGTTTGCCGTAGATCTGGCCGGTGTAGAATTTCACCGTGCCCACCGACAAGATCAACTCGTCGGCGATCTGCTGGTTGCTCAGACCCTGGGCGACCAGCCCCAGCACTTCCAGTTCACGGCTGGTCAGCGGCTCGATCAGCGGCTGAGCGGCCGGGGCAGGCACTCGTAGGTTGGCCTTGCCATTGGCGCTTGCCGCCGGTTGTACGGCCAGCGTGGCCAGCGTTGCCGCGATGGCCGTGGTCAGGTTCATCGATTCGCCGCGCGCACGGGCAACGGCCATCTGCGCAGGCGGAAGCGTCCGGTTGCTGGCCGTGAGCAGTTTGTTTGCCGCATCTTTTGTTTCGTGACGCACGAGCGGATGCTGGCTGACCAAGACCAGCAGCGACACCGCCTGCTCTGGCCGGCTGGTGCGCAGATAGAGTTGCGCCGCGCTGACCAGGATGGAAAGCGCTAGCGGTCGCCAGTCGATATCGGTGGCGATCTGAAGCGCATCGTGCAGGCAGGATTGAGCGGCGGTATACTCCTCTTCCATCAGTGCAGTCTCGCCCAACCCTAACAGAGCCGAAGCCAACGCGCCCCGGTCGTTGATCTGCTGATAAATAGCCAGGCTTCGCTTGTAGAGACGCTTTGCTTCGCCGTAATCGGCGCGCAGCCAGGCAGTCCGGGCCAGCAGGTTGAGCGCCGCGGCCATCCCTTCGGGGTCGTTGAACTCCTCGCGTACAAAGTAACATTGCTGGTAATACTGGCGCGCCTCCTCGTACTGGCCCAAGACCCGGTTCACCTCGCCCAGGAGATTGAGCACATAGCCCATCATCCAGCGGTTGCCGCTCTCTTTGGTCAGACGGTACGCATCTTGGGCGTAGTCGCGGCTGGCCTCATAATCACCCTGGGCAAAGTATGCGCTGGCCAACACGTAACGTGATACAAGCACATTATCGCGATCCTGGCGCTGGCTGTGGCGCTGATAGCCGGCGGTCGCCAACGCGATGGCTGATTCGTAATTGCCCTGCACCGTTGCCAGTAGCGCCAGCCCCAACGTGGGGTCGGTGCCAAAACCACTTGGGGGGGCCGTCTTGAGGCCATCATAGAGCGTCTGGCTGCGCCCAAAAACGACCGCCGCAACGTCGAACTGGCCCAGGCGAATATAGTTCCACCCCTGCATGGCAAGCAGATGCGCTTCCACCTGTTGCACCGTAGGCGTCGCTTCGGCGCCGGCAAAGGCCGCCAGCGCCTGGTCAAAAGACTCAGTGGCCTCTTGATACCGGCCTTGCATATCATAGAACTGGTAGAACGTGTAGGTTGCCTGGCCCAACCAGTCAAAGCGCTGCCGCTTTACTGCGTGCGCCCATGCGCTGCGAATGTTTTCCAGTTCGACGCCGATCTCTTGCAGCACTTCACGCTGGCGGCTCCCGATGATCTCACTGGCGCGCCGGCTGAGAAAGGATGCAAAGTAGGCTGCGTGCGCATCCAAAAGAGCGCCGGCTTCGTCCGGCTCTTCGTTGAACCGTTCCTGGGCAAACTGGCGCAACAGGCCGTGGAGTTGATAGCGACCATTCGGCTCCCAGCGCAACAGCGATTTGTTGACCAGGGCAGAGAGCACCGGCAAGGAGGCGCCGGCCACCGCCTCCGCCGCCGCCCGCTGGAAACCGCCGCGAAAGATCGCCAGCCGCTTGAAGACGGCCCGTTCCGGCTCGCTCAGCATTTGCCACGTCTGCGCAAAGATAGCGCCCATGCTGCGATGGCGCTCCGGAACATTGCGCAAGCTGGTAGACAGAAAGTCAATACTATGATCGATCTCGGCGGCAATGGCAGCCGAATCCAACGTTTTGACCCACGTTGCGGCCAGTTCGAGCGCCAGGGGCATTCCCTCGACCAACTGGCAGATGCGGATCACACCGGCGCGCTCTTTGGCCAGGTCAAAATCGGGCCGCACCCGGCGCGCACACTGGAGAAAGAGCCGTACAGCGCCGTACGCCTCGAGTTCGGCCTCTCTCAACTCTTCCGCGCCAGGGCGCTCGTTCAGCGGATAAGCCATCCCACTCAATGGATAGAGCCACTCTTCTTGCAGATTGAGCGCCTCCCGCGCCGTGATCAGCAGCTTGATGTACGGAGCCTTGTGCAAAAGCGTGGACAAGAAAGTGTAGTCGTTGTCACCTTCTTCCGCTGTAGCCGCCAACAGTTCATCGAAACCGTCGAGCACGATCAACATGGCCTTGTTGCTCAGATAGTTAAAGAGCTGTGTCTGCGGCGCCTCCGAGCCGGCAGGGGGGGCATTGACAGCATCGGCAATCGCAGCGGCCAGCGACTCTGGTGAACCAAGCGGCTGCACGTTGACAAAAAAGACGCCGTGGGTAAAGAGGTCATCCTGCTCCTCATCCAGACGGGAGGAGTGCATGGCTGCCACTTCCATGGCCAGGCGCGTCTTGCCGATCCCGCCTGGGCCGATCAGCGTCAGCAGCCGGCAATTTGCATCGGCCAAGCGCTGCGTAACAGCAGACAATTCCTCGGTGCGATCCACAAAAGGCGTGAGTGGCCTGGGCAGGCGACTGGCGTTGTTCGGTTGTGTCAGGTGGCGGTGCATGGTGTTACAGACTCCTTTCCAAGGTCAGAACAAAAGGCCACTGTGGAAAGTTCTTCTTCGATTTTCCTGTTCACCCAACTCTGTTTTTTGGGATAAGTGTGCTACGGCCTCGGCCTGGTAACGCCGTCCTTAACCGTGGTCGGTTCGGTTGAGCCAGCATCTTTTGTGTTCCTTTGCAGCTCGAATACGAACGACGCTCGCTTTGTAGCTAAGCGTACCTTCTTGCCGTTAAACAATCGTTAATGAATGCGATCCCGTGATTCCCAAACCCGAAATCAGTCCAGGAGGTCACACAATTTGCGGCTTTCTGCCAATCTGTGGCTCTCTGCCCTGGCATTTACAAAGCGCCCCTTATACCTGATGCATCGGGGCTTCTCAACAGTCGGTTTTTCTCGTCTACGCCAGACTTCCGGGAGGTGGCCGGAGGGCTTTTTCGCCTGGGAGATATTCTCCGGCCACCTCCCGGAAGTCTTCACTCATGTGACTTTTGAGAAGCCCTGCTGATGCATTGATATTCCGTACTGGATCGTGTATACTTTGGCAACGTTCCCTTCCCCTTGTCGAACCACCCCCAGGATGGGAACGGAGTATACCCGGTATCGCCAAAGGATGTCGCCACATGGATGGCCTGCTCTTTTTTCTTGCGCTGCTTACCTCGATCATTTTTGTCGCCATCCCCGTTCTGCTAACTGCGTCCATCATCCATCGCTACCGCCAGCTGGAGCGGATGACCGGCGCCTACACGGCAACGCTACGCGCGCTTATTGCCTATCTGGAGCGAGGTCAGCGCCCGGAACCGGGCGTCAACGGGGTGCGGCCCCCACCTCCCAAGCAGGATTGGTGGGAGGCGCTGCTCGGCTATTTTCGCCCTGCCACTGTAGCGCCTTCTCCGGTGGAGGAATACAATATCCTCGATGATTTCGAGGATTATCTGGCGGTGCTGCGGGGCGGCAACACCGAGGGGGAACGGTATATGCGCTTCAAGCGCAAGAGCCTGAAGATGCGGCAAGATGTGGAGCGGGACGTGGAATACTGCCGCACCTATACCGAAACGCTGCCTTATCTTGGCATCCTGGGCACGGTGTTGGGCTTCTTCTTTTCGCCAGCCGTCTTTGGCGGGGTTGCCGGCGCGGCCTCGCCGCCGACCATTACTATCGGCGGGCTGGTGCTGGCGCTCTCGAGCACGGCGGCGGCGCTGGCCTGCATCATCGTGATCAAGCTCTTTTACGAGAACGCCATCATTCCCAAATATCTGGCGTTCGAACAGGCGCTCTTGGCGCTGGATGACTATGCCGGCCGTTTTGGCGGCATCGCACGCGAACGGGTCTATGAGGCGCCGGTGCAATGAGAAGCCAGCGGCCGTATTCGTTTGTCAACCTCACCTCGCTGCTCGATGTCGTCTTTATCACCCTCTTTATCGTGGTGCTGAGCGTAGGCGCCAACTACCGGGCGGCAAGCGATGAACTGGGTCGTCGCGGTGCAGCCGCCCAGGCGACGGCCACATCGGCGCTGGCGGTTGCCGAGGCGACGGTAGGGGCGGCTGAGGCCGGGCAGCGAGCCCTGTCCGCCACAGCAACGGCTGAAGCCGCACTCGTTGCAAGTGAGGCCGCCGCCGCGCTCGCCACCGCCGACTCAGCGGTCAGCGCTGCCCAGGCAACCGCAGCGGCGGTCAGTATATTGGCGCAGCGAGAGGGCGCTGCTGCTGCCGCCACCGTCACCGCCGCACGTGATAGGGCGGCAACCGCACAAGCTATCCAGACCAGCACCGGCGTTCGTCTGGCGGCGGCCCGTGCTACAGCCGCGGCAGCGGTGCAAGCTGAGCGCCAGGCGCTGGCTCTTGTCGCCACACGGGCCGCCGCGGTGGAAACAGAAGTTGCTCAGGCCAATGCCACAGCCAACGCACTGGTGGCAACAGCGACCGCGCAGAGTCTCATCTTGCAGAATCGTGCCGCCACGGCAGCCGCGGTCGCCACGCAGCAGGCACAAGCTGCCCAGGCAACGCTTACTGCCCAAGAGGCAGACGCGGCCACGGCGGTCGCCGCAGCGCAGGCAACCGCCCGCAGCAATCTGAGCCAGGTGCGGGGGCAGGCCACTATAGCCGTCGCCACGCTCAGCGCCGCCAGCAACCAGGAGATCGTTGCAGCGCGTGCGACGGCGGCGGCAGCGCAGACAGCAGTGGCGGCTGAGCGGGCAGCGGTCGTTATCACGGCGACCACAGCGGCGGAACAGGCGTTGGCCCAGGCAACGGCGAGCGCCGCGACAGCTACAGCCGCAGGGGCGGCTCAGGCTCGCGCCGCACAGGCAACGCTGGCAGCGGCGCTGGCGACCCCGGCTGCACAGGTCATGGCTGCCCAGGCAACTGTCACCGCTGTGGCCCTGGCTGCCCAGGAAGAAGCGGCCGCAGCCGCTACGGCTGTGGTCCTGGCAAGCGAGAGTGTTCTTGCATCGGAGGCAACGCGTGTGGTTGCGCTGGCTACAGCAGAGGCACGTGCGGATGCCGCCGCACAGGCGCAGGCGACCGCTGCTGCCGAAAATGCGCTGGCCCAGACGGCAATCGCCACGGCGGAAGGCGCCTATCAAGAAGCGCAGCAAGCTATCTATGAAGTCGGCCAGATTCTGGCCGCTGAGGATGAAGACCCTGGCATCACGCTGGCCAAGGCGCGCTGGATCGACAAGTATGGCAACTTTTATCTGCTTCGCCTCTCGCCGCTGATCGATAACCGGAGCGTGATCGATGTTGTCCGCAATGATCGATTGTTGGAGAGCCGCCAGGTGACGACCGAGGCGCACATCCGTGATCTGTTGGCTGTCCTCGACCGCGGGGATGTGGCCGATACGTTGGTCATCCTCAAATTTTCTCCGCAGTCGAGCGCCAATCACCGCGAGTGGATTTTGCGTTATCTAGACAGCTATAATTTCAAGTACCAACGCATCCTGGAGGAGATGGAATAAATGAGGGGCTGTCTATACGTTATCTTTGTCCGGCCGTTTGCCCTGTTGTTGCATGCGATCTGGGACCTCCTCAACCTGATCCCTTACCTTCTCGTTGTGTTGGCATTGTGGCTGGTTTTTGGCTATTTTGTATGGGGCGGCTTCAGTTTGCCGGGCGGCTTCAATCCGTTTGGCTGGTTCAACAGGGAACCGGCCATGACACAGACGGCTCCCCGCCCTTCCCCAGCTGCCGATACCGCTGAGGGCGTCTCACTCGTCTTCCGCTTTCTCTGGCAGGGGGAGCGCATTTACTATCTGGGTAATGAGATCACCGAAGAGTACTTTGCCGAGCTGGCGCGCGAGGCCCGGGAGCTCAATGGCAAAGTCGAGGTCCAACAGGCTTCGGATGTGACGGTAGAGACGGCGGACCGGCGCCGGGCCATTCTGGACGAAGTGGGGGTTAATTACGAGATCATCCCCCGTTAGCAACCGGTGAAGGACTCGCAGCGACCCTAGCGGCGCAACGGCTCACATCCTCATTGTTCTGCGGTCGTGGCGGGATGTCCCTGTTCCTGCCAGTAGTTATTCAGTTCTTCGGTGAAGCTTTCTTCCACAAAATCGATTGTGAGAAAGAGGCTGCGGTCGAGCCAGGGCGCGGCGTTCAGTACTTCAGGGTCGACGGCCAGTAGCACAATGGCCTGGGTCGGTGTATCCCCCAGCGCCTCGACCTGAAGGTTGGTCGTGCTATAGGGCACCAGTAGCATACGGTCGGGGTCGTAGAGGCCGGTCGTCATAAAGATCACCAGGTAGAGCACCCGCTCCTGGCTTAGGTCGAGCAGCATGTCTTCCAACAGGCCAAGGTCCTCTCCCAGCCCACCAGCGTGAAGACCGATCATCGGCCGTATGCGCACGGCGGCGACCTCTGCTCCCACTTGGGGCTGGAACCCCACCTGGCCCCAGAAGTCTACCTGCTCGACCTGCCATGCGTCACCAAAGCCGGCCGGCCAATCGTCTGTCACAGGCGGAGCGGCCCGTAACAACTCCTCCTCTATAGCCAAGACAAGCTGCAATTCTGGGTTCCACCCTAAGGTTGCCAGCGGCAGCGCCACTTGAGTCCCGCCTAGGCCAAACAGCTCATCGTAGGCAAGCACGCCGTACAAAAGCTGGCCAGTGGACGCATCGATGACAAAGTCACGCACGTTGCCAACCGGGCGGCCATCTGGCAGTTGGACCGTGCGGTCAAGGAGTGAGACAGCGCGCACGAGCGTCCCGCTGAGGGCAAGCGGGCTGGCTGGCGTTTCACCCGCCGCGGGTGCCGGCTCGGCTGTTGCGGGGTCTCCACCCAGATCCTCCAGACCGACTTCCTCTGCCGGAACGACAATTGCCCCCGCACCGCCCTCGTCTGTCGCGGCAGAGTCCTCAAGCAACACGGGTGTTTCGCCGGCCTGCAATATATATTGGTCAGCCGGCGCCGGACAGGCCGTGAGCGCGACCGCCAACAACACAAGCAACAGCGGCAAGCAGAAGAAACGTCTATAGCGTTGATCGTTTGGCATTGTTAAACTCCTTGCGTTCTGTACCTCAATCCAGTGTTCATTCCTTAGCGACGGACGATCCCGCCTCACTCACCCTATCCACTTTTCCGAAACACTTAATCCTACTACCGCACTTCTGCGCCCAGTGGGCGCAGAGGACTTAGCCACGGGTTCCGGCTAAGTGCGGTTGTAGGATTAAGCCTGGCTTGACCAGTATGACTATTTCGTGTGCATTAATCCATGTGTCTACACCTTCGCGGTAGATACAATCTTGAGCATAGCAGAAGATATTGAGAGAGCTTCTGTTGATCACGATGAAATGTGCCAAACGATAGTGCCTATTCTTATTCCTTGGCATATAGGTGTCACTCACAAGATATGGTGGACTAGGGAAGCTTAATGATATGGTGGACTAGGGAAGCTTAATAATGACTCAGAGCAAGGTCAACCGTTTTAGTCGATAGGTGACCAGTCGATTTACGCTTCAGAGCTGTTACTCCGCTAATTTCTCTGGATAAGTGCTGCAACGCGATTACCTCTCTTGGTTCGCAATCTGAATCTATTGCCGGCCGAACCAAGAGAACGTATGCTTCCCTTCCGGGGGAGCCAAGGTGAAGATTACTCTGACGACGGAGAAAGTTTACACTGCAGAAAGGAGAGTTTTATGGTTACATCGCGCCGTTTTCGTTACCCGTTAGCGTTGTTGCTGGCCCTGAGTCTCGCCGTGATTGGGCTTCAGACTGGAAGCATGGCGCAAGCTACTCCAACCGCCAACCCGGATACCTCGACCACAGCCGGGGAGATGCGTCTTGCGCTTCAAGCCACTCAATCCCTGGCGCAGGTACAGCAACAGCAGGAGCCACCCATGCAGATTGGGATAGGCGCCGCTGTTCAACCGACTGGGACGCTGCCCGGCGATCCGGCGATCCAACTGGTGCAGGTAGCCGAAGGGCTGGTCGACCCGGTCAATGTTGCCGCGCCCAACGACGGCAGCGGGCGCATTTTTATCGTTGAACGGGTAGGCACGATCCGTATCGTCGAAAACGACCAGTTGCTTGACGAGCCCTTCCTCGACATCAGCGAAGTTGTCAAAACCGATTTTCTCGAACAAGGCTTGCTGGGGTTGGCCTTCCATCCCGATTATGCCCAAAATGGCCGTTTCTTTGTCAACTATACCGATTGGCGCACCAATGGCGACACCCATGTGGTGGAGTTTAGCGTCTCAGACGATAATCCCAATCAGGCCAACCCCGACAGCGCCCGCGTGCTGCTGACCTATGACCAGCCTTTTGTCAACCACAACGGCGGCACGATCAAGTTTGGCCCGGATGGCTATCTCTATATCGCAGCCGGGGACGGTGGTATGGCTGGGGATCCCTATCGAACGGCGCAGGATTTGAGCAGCCCGCTGGGTAAGTTGCTGCGCATCGATGTCGATGTCGAGGAGCACCAGGGCTACGGCATCCCCGAAGACAACCCGTTTGCAGGCCGGGTGCTGTATTCACCTCAGGCCAACCAGATGGCCCAGGACGGCAGCTATGCCCCCGATGCCCGGCCAGAGATCTGGGCCTATGGCCTGCGCAATCCCTGGCAATTCAGCTTTGACCGGGAGACCGGTGACCTCTACATTGCCGATGTGGGTCAAAACTCGTGGGAAGAGATCAACTTCCAGCCGGCGGACAGCATGGGAGGCGTGAACTACGGCTGGCCCGTGCTCGAAGCGTCTCACTGTTATCCGCCTGATACAGATTGCCAACCCTTTGGTGTGCTGCCGGTGGCCGAATACCCAATTCCGAGTGAAGGTTGCTCCATCACTGGGATCGGGGTCTATCGCGGCGAGGATTTTCCGAGCCTGGACGGCATCTACTTTGCTTCTGATTTCTGCTCCGGGCGGGTCTGGGGCCTGACTCAAGGGGAAAATGGAGCGTGGCACTTTGCCCGACTGCTCGACGTGCCCCTACGCGCTACCGGCGCCGGTGAAGATGAAGCAGGGAACCTCTATCTGGCCGTCTGTAATTGTACCTTTGGCCGTGATTATGACCCGTACGCCAATCCCGGTGGCACGGTCTGGCGCATTGTTGCCGCCGACCAGGTGCCGGAAGGCGCAGTGACCCCTGAAACCGGCGCCGAGCCAACAGATGAGCCAGCAGCGGAGGAGGAGACAGAAGGAGAAGGGGCGGCAGAGGAAGAACCGACTGAAGGAGAGACCGAAGACAACGACTAATCCAACGCGTTGCAGGCTTTGACAGCCGTATCGTTTATGGGGCGGATTGTAGCATCAGGTTTGCAATCCGCCCCTTTTTCTTAAAACGTGTTTGAAAACCCGGTGCGGGGTAAAGCATTCCGGGAAAGAGCGAGAGAATCTTTGGCAAATCGACCTGTTCTCGCCCTTTCCCCGAATGCTTATCCAGGCGGTTTCTTGCCCACTCACTTGCACATCAATCCTTATATGGGTCGCGCTCGTTTTCCCCGGCCATGGCGACACCGATGGGAGTAAGCGTGTGGAGGATACGTACCGTACCCTTGTGGTATTCGAGCACTTCATCGAGCCGCTTGTAACAGTGGGGCGATTCGTCGGTGCCGGCGCCACGCAGTTCGACACCGGCCTCGCGCACCCAGTTCATCATCATCTTGCGGCTGACCGCGCCCTCTGTCACCACCACCGCGCGGCCTTTGACCCACTTGCGCTTACCAGCAGCCTTGGTGCGTGACATGACGCGCCCGGCGCCATGGACGGTGGAGCAAAGCGCCTGGCGGCTCTCTTCGCTGTCGATGCCTTCGAGGATCACCGCCGGCTCGGCCATCGTGCCGCCGACAAAGCTGCGCTGGCCGGGGAAGGCGGGTGTGGCGCCTTTGCGAACAACCCAGAGATCCCGGCCAGCGTGTGTCTCGCGCCAGGAAAAATTATGATGGTTATGTACCTCGTCGACGACGCGGGCCCCCAAAATACTCGCCACCTTCTGGCAGACCCAATCGCGCCCTGCGTAGGCATAGCGCCCGGCCAGCTTCATGGCGGCGATATACTCCTGCCCTAGCGGCGAGTCCACATGCAGCAGCACCGGCTCGACGTTGATGCCGTCCTTACCACCGCCGGCCTTGATAAAGTGGGTGGCCAGGTGGTGGCCAAAGCCGCGCGAACCAAAGTGAACGCCACACCAAACGCGGTCCTGTTCATCGACAAAGAGGTCCACATAGTGGTTGCCCGACCCGACGGTGCCCAACTGTTCACGCGCCAGCCCCTTTAGCTTCTTGACCACGGGAATGTCCCAGGCCGGGTCATCGTGAAACAACTCGTGATCCACCTCTTCGGCGTTCTTGCGCCCTATACCAAAGGAGACCTGGTTCCAGATATCGTCCATGATCTCCTTGATAAAAGAGCGCACCTCGCCAGCGTCGGCGTCGAGCAAAACGACTTTATTGCCACAAGAGATATCGAAGCCAACGCCCGACGGGCTGATATGTTCGGCATACGCCGCCACGCCACCGATGGGCATGGCATACCCGATATGATGGTCGGCCATGAGGGCAAAGGCCTCAGCGCGGCGGGCGCAAGTCACTGCCTGCGCTACCGCATCTTCGAGCGGCTCGCCCCACACGGGGATGTTGTCGATCATCTTGTGCATAGCAACTAACCTCTATTTCCACGGTACTGCGTAATGCGTGATGCGTAGTACGTATTATGTATTACGCAGTACGCATCACGCAGTACCCATCACGCATCACACTTCCAAATAGACCTTCCACGCGGCGGGGATAGAACCGGAGGCGACGAGGTAATCGACGCGCGGCGTCTTGGGTTCCCACAGCAGGGTCAGACCGGCTTCATGCGGGGTGCGGTCGCCTTTGCGCTGGTTGCAGGCAGGGCAGGCGCAGGCTGTGTTACCCCAGGTGTTCTTACCACCGCGGCTGCGGGGGATCAGGTGGTCGATGGTGAAGTCGTCCTTGTAAAGCACCCGGCTGCCGCGCGCTTCACCCGCCTGGATGCCGCAGTAGATACAGCAGTATCCATCACGGCGCATGACACCGGAGCGGCTCCAGCGCACCCCGCGCTGCGGCACGCGAACATAGCGGCGCAGACGCAACACCGAGGGGATTGTCAACCCGGTGCTCGGCGTGGTCAGCACGAGTTGTTCGTCGGTGGCAGCATCAGCACGGTCGCGGAGCAGGAGTGAGAGCGCCCGCCGCACCGGGATCACGGCCAGCGGTTCGTAGCTTGCATTGAGTAACAGGACGGCGCCCATCGAGAACTCCGAGAACTATTGCGAGACAGTTGCCTCCTCTCCGCCGGACTTCACCAGGCAGGGGAGCGGGGGCGCGCCTCGTACGTGCGTTTACGGATCAACGATCCTCCCTTATTATCCCCTTCAGTGAAAAAAATGCCAAGCTTTGCAGGTGGTGAAGCAGGGCTTTGTAGCCGGAGCCTATCGTCAGTAGGGGATACCAACGATAGGCTCTCCGCCAACCTCACTCAGTCTCTATCCCAATTACGCTGCGACTGAGCCGGTTTGCCGTTGTGTCGTCGGACACGCAACCGTGATTCGGATAGGTTCTGAGCCAGAGACTGAGACCGGCTGCGCGAGCGCACAGGTCAGCGTGCGGCGAAAGGGGTGAGCCACGCCAGTAGGGCGCCCAACGAGAAAGCCCATTGTCGGCGCTGATGTGCAACCAGGTGGGCAATCTTCGCCTCGTGCAATCGCTCGGCCTGGATCTCTTTGGCTAGTTCAAAGATATGCGTACTATGCAGTTGGGTAACCATGATAGACTCCCTTTTCATCTTGCGGGGCAGAGCGCACCTGGATCTGCTGGCCCCAAACGACAAACTGTTTGCCAAGCCAGTGCATCACATTGCCCACCTGCTGTATCAGGCGGCGTTGGCTGGCAGCGGCTTCCTGACCTTCTTGAATTAACCGTTGATACCGTTCGTTTACCTGAATTTGTAACGCATCAGGATGCAAATAGATGTTCATAATGCGGGTCTCCCTTTTGGCAAAGTAGCCTGCTTGTTTGTTGTCACTGTAACGGTCCACTGATCGAGACGCTTTCCAAGCGCCCGAACCCACCCGCGTCGCGCCGACCTTCGTGCTGCCGTTGCGTCGCGTCGCGCCGTGATTTCCGCGGCGTTGATCTGGTCAAGCCGTTCGCCCTTGATTTGTAGTTCAAACAAACGCAACTGTTCGATGTTCATTGTGATCTCCTCTCCGGCTTCCTCACGACTGGTTGGCTATCGAAGCACTGCGCCAGACCGTCACCTCAGCTTCGATTTCGAGCTGGCCGGCCATCTTGGCAACTGAAATGCGATGATGGCCATCACGCACAAAATAGAGATCGCCGATCTGCACCAGTTCGACAGCGGGCAACGGCACATCGCGACTGCGGGCAATAGCGATATCCACCCAGCGGTCCATACTGTTGGCGCGCAGTGGCCGGAAATCTGCATCGAAGTCATCACTGCGCCCTTCGCTGCCGCAGATTTTGGCAATGGGCACCAGTTGGATCCCGGCGTGCGCTCGCGTTGCCAGCGTGGTGGTGCGTTGCACCTGGTTGAGCTTGAGCAACGTGCGCCGCCGGCCGGTCAAGGTCGACCACAACTTGCTGCGTACAGCTTGCCCCTGAAGGCGGCGAAATTGTTCGCTCGCCTGTTGTCTGGGTGTTTCGAGAAGATTCTCTCTTTGCATCAACATATGTCGTCCTCGCTTCTTACTTACCGCTTCTGTTCTGTGCTGCACGGCGAGGAGGGGACATTTGCTTTCTATTCCTGCGCGTGCCGCTTTACCGATCCTTCATGTCACCTTTCCTGTGCTGCATTCCCTGCATGTCGATCTCCTTTCCACTTGTTGTGACTCTCCAAAAAAGAGCAACAAAAAAAGCGGGCCAACTGGCCCGCTTTGCGATGCGTGCGGTGAACTAAGGTTCACCTAGCCTCCCTGTTCGCAAGCGGGACCAACTCTCAAATTCGCCATTCTCAAACGACCACACACCCCAGATCAACGGGCGCGCGCGACCAACGATGGGCACACCGGTCCAACGAATATTGGCAATGTTGTATGTAAAATGCGGCTTCTCTACAAAACCTGTTTGCAAATGAGCAAGGCTGTTCTCAACCATTTTTCTTCTCCCGTGACGTGTTGTAGACAACAAAAAACGCAGGCTCTGCAGCCTGCGTTGTCGAAGGAAACGTCCAGCGAGTGGACGTGTCGCCTATATTGGCTCCTCATCCCTCGTCAACACAGGAGTATTCAGCTCAGAATGCGCACCGGCGCCGCTCACCATAACCACTCGCCGCGCAAAAAGACGTGGCGCACTGGTTTGGGTGATGATTCCAATCCCGGTCAACTCTTTCACAGTAAACATCCTACCTATTTACACACAGTACATACAAAAGACAAACACAATTCCACAAGGCCTAAGATTAGCACACTCTTCTTCTTTTGTCAACCCCCCAATTTGCCAAATATGACATGAGTTTTCCCATTCATTGACAATACAAATTGCTGATGAATATCCGGGTTCTGTTGACATTTGGCGAACTTACGCTGGTGCGATGCACTTGCCAAAGCGCGTTGCACCTCTGGCCTGAATCGAAGTGTCAAAAGAACCTAGTACCAGTTGCCGTCTCAAAGACCGTGTATTGAACAGACGGGTAGACAAGTACAAGGTAGACATTCGGGGTCTTTGATCAGGTAAGCGGTATCAAAAGTGAAAGTAAACGGTGATTGGGCAGGTCAAGCGAATCGGCTCAGGCTCCGGTTGTAATTGGCAAAAATCCACCCATCCGTGCTCTACTTTGGAAGCTGTGAATTGCGGCTATCTACCAAGGCGGGCCGGCGGAGGTGAAAATCCGTTGCGTCCTGATAGGCCTTGGCAACAGCCAGCAATTCTGCTTCGCCGTACAGTTGGCCGACAAAGACCATGCTGTTGACCGGTTTGCCCGCCGCCGAAAAACCGTTGGGCAGCACCACTGCCGGGTGGCCGGTATAGTTGGTCAACGCCAGTTCCGGACCCCATACACAGGGCTGAAGATAGAGATCCACCTGCGCCATCACACCGGCCATTTCCTGCATCAGTTGGCTGCGCAGCCGGTTGGCCTGGATGTACTCCACGGCGGGGATGAGCCGGGCGGCTCGCAAGCTATTGGGCCAGGCATCGGCGCTTTGCCGGGCCAGTCGATCATCCTGATCGCTGCGTGTCAACTCGTCAAAGGCCGCCGCTGCCTCGGCAAAGAGGATCAACATCATCATCTCATGGGGATAGTCGGGCAGCGTGATGGGAACTAGCTCGGCGCCTAGCCTCCGCAACACAACCAGCGTTTCTTCGTCGTATCCCTTGCCCTCGCGCTCCATATCGAAGGCCGCCGGCACATAACCAATCCGCAGCCGGCGCAGATCGATCGCTGGCTTCCATACGAAGGGACGGTCGGCGACTGTAGTGTCCAGCCCGTCCGGGCCGTAGATCGCATTGAAGACGACCGCACAATCTTCCACCGACCGGCACATCGGGCCGATCTTGTCCATGCTCCAGCTCAACGACATACAACCGTGACGGCTGACCCGGCCAAAGGTGGGGCGTAAGCCGGTTACGCCACAGCGCGCACCAGGCGAAATGATCGATCCCATCGTCTCGGTGCCAATGGCAAAGCCGACCAAACCGGCCGCCGTTGCCGACGCCGGCCCGGCCGATGAGCCACTCGACCCCTCGTCCAGATCCCACGGGTTCCGGGTCTGGCCGCCAAACCAGACATCGCCTTGCGCCAGCGCCCCCGTCGACAGCTTTGCCACCAGCACAGCACCCGCCTCCGCCAGGCGCTGGACTACGGTAGCGTCGTAGTCAAAGCTCTGTCCCTGATATGGCTCGGCGCCCCAGGTCGTCGGGATGCCGCGGGTCGCCAGCAGGTCTTTCGCTCCCCAGGGGATGCCGTGAAGCGGGCCCCGATCATGGCCGGCGGCGAGTTCTTCATCGGCGCGCCGGGCCTGGGAGAGGGCCAGCTCTTCGGTCAAGGTGACCGTACATTTCAAGTGTGGATCGTAGCGCCTGAGCCGGTCGAGGTAGAGTTGGGTTAACTCCAGCGAACGAACCTGCCCGGCGTGGATCAAATGGGCTAGCTGCGTAACCGGCCAGAAAGCCACCTCCTCCAGCGGATGCGGGCGTGAGATGGGGGCGCTAGCCGAGATCGCTATTGCGCAACTGGCCGTTCCGGCGCCGACGGCTGGGCCACCCGCCGGCGCCGGATCAAAGCGTAGCGCAGGCGGTACATGATTCGCCAGCGATACGGCCCGCAGTTGTTCGTAGTGAGTCAGGCGTTTTTGCACTGTCTCGACCATCAACTCAATCTCGGCGCCGGTAAACGGCAGACCGATCAGCCGGGCGGCGGCGGCGATGGCCGCGGGCGTGACAACCGGAACGATCGTTTCACTGCTATTTTCGTTGGACATCGGTGCTTTCCTGAGGGCGAAACGGCGCCAAGGGCGGCTGCCGGCAGCAGAAGTGTACCATCTAGAGGTGGCTGGACAAAACGCCTGCGACTCAAGCAGCAACAGACCGCAGAAGATGATTGAAAGCCGAAGCGAGGCTTTCTCAATAAGAAATGCCTCGCTTCTTTGCCACTTTCTGGTTTTGTTGGCAGCAGACCCTAGCTGGCGCGGCTGCTGTGGGTCGTTTGTTGCTAGTTGCTGACAAACGGTAGCCAGAGCATCGGTTTCAGACCGCTGATAACCGGTTCTGCTGTCTCATCTTCGTTGGTGGGATTTGTGCCACCGATAATCTTGACCAGGCCGGCATCCCATGTCAGGTCGGTTTCGCCTGCGCTCACGGTGATTAGTGAGGTTACGCCGGTAATAGGTTCGGCGTCGCTGTCAAGCGTGGGGTCACCCTGGTTGATGGCGGTGAATTGATAGTCCATCGGTAACGTTGCCGGATCGAAGACGAGATAATAGCCACCCGCCGGCAGCCCGGCGAAACCATAGCGACCGGTGCTGTCGGTTTGGATGGCGCCGACGAGAACATGATCTTGCGTAAAGAGCCGGACAGTGACACCGGCGACGGGCGGTTCACCTGCGTCCTGTAATCCGTTGCCATTGGTATCTTCCCAGACATAGTCACCGATGGTGGCAAGGACAGGTATCTTGATCGGCGGCTCCGCGGTTGGCTCGGGTGTGGCCGTTGGCAATTCGGGCGTCTCAGTCGGCGTCGCCACCTCCTGGGGAAAGTCTGTGCTCTCCGGAGTCTCGGCCGGTGTTTCGAGCGGCGTCTCCGGGGTTTGGGCCGGCGTTTCGCTCGGCGGTTCCGGGGTTTCGCTCGGTGTCTCCTGCGGTGGTTCTAGCGTTTGAGCTGGTATCTCAGGCGTCTCAGCAGGCGTCTCGAGCGGTGTCTCCACCTGCGTTTCAATGGGTGTTTCGACCGGTGTTTCGATCGGGGTATCGGCTGGTGTCTCTACCGGTGTTTCGGTCGGAATAGGTGTCTCCGTCCCTTCTGGTGTTTCGACCGGCGTCTCCTCGGGTGTCTCTTCTGGCAAAGGGGTCTCTTCCGGCGTTTGCTCTGGTGTTTCGATTGGCGTCCCCTCAGGCGTCTGCTCTGGCGAAGGCGTCTCTTCCGGCGTTGGCGTCGGGTTCGATTGGCATCCGCTCGGGTAGAATTCCAACGTGCGTTGATTTGTCCCGGCTTTCATTTCCACCTCCATAATGGCGTCCGGGTCAAACGAACCAGGGATGGTATAGGTGAAGAGATCGCTCGCTCCGTTCTTGATCCCTTCGCTACCCGTCGTATTGAACTTAATGGCATAGAAGGGGTTGTTGGTTGGGTTTTCTACCTCATATTGGCGGCCGCTGGGCGCTGTGTAGATGCTCTCATGGGCCGGTTCGATGGCGACCATTTTGGACGGCAAGCGGAAGGAGACATGGCTGAGCCCATAGTCACAGTTGTTGGTGATCTGCCAGGTGAGCGTGGTTGTGCCGTTGCCGTTGTCCACGGCACTGACCAGTTCGACGCTATAGCAACCTACTGTGCATGGATCAACAACGGGCAGCGCCGCGGCCTGTGCAGTCCGGGTGGCCACCCATTGAACTAGAAATGCAATCAAGAAAGCCAAACAAGCAGTGAGTCCCGGCATCAAATACTTTTTCATGTGAAATCCCTACGAAATATATACGCTTACCAAACGTTAAGCCTACCATTGTTCCGTAATGCACAATTCCTTTGCGAGAAGCACTATAGCATATGCGTCAGGGGATTTGGCTTGCAGGAAGTTGACAGCAGCGAGCATGTCAAGCTAAAGAAACAGATTTTGCCGCTTGTCACCCGTGTTCAGTTGTGTTTTTCGATGTGCGGCTACAAGGCGTTTCGTGTTCGTCCTAATGGTCGAAAATGCACCTGCTTTGAGCGGTTCAAGCTATAATGGGATCGGATGACTTCTATTCGTTTTGCACCAACCAAATCACCGGAGGAATTGATAGGATGCCAAAAATTGCCTTTATCGGGGCCGGCAGTTGGGGCTTCACCCGCAAGCTGGTGCGCGATGTGTTGACCTTTCCCCTGTTGGAGGATGCCACCATTGCGCTGATGGACATCGACGCCGAGCGACTAGACTTTGCCCACCGCGCAGTCAAACGGATTATCGACTTGGGTAACTATCCGGCGCGGGTCGAGGCGACGATGGATCGGGCCGAGGCGCTGCGCGACGCCGACTATGTGGTCGTCACCATTCTGGCCGGTGGGTTGGATGTCTGGCGGCACGACATCGAGATCCCCAAGAAATATGGGGTAGACATCAACATCGGCGACACACGCGGCCCTTCGGGCATCTTTCGCGCGCTGCGCACCGTCCCGCCCATGTTGGAGATCGCACGGGACATGGAGCGCTACTGCCCGCGCGCGACCATGCTCAACTACACCAACCCCATGGTCATGCTCTGCCGGGCCATGCAGCGCGAGACCACTATCCAGCTCACGGGGCTCTGCCACAGCGTGCAAGGGACGGCCGAAATGCTCGCCCGCTGGATCGGCGCGCCGATGGAGGAGATCACCTACACCTGCGCCGGGATCAACCACATGGCCTGGTATCTCAAATACGAGTGGAAGGGTGAGGATGCCTACCCGCTGATCCGTCAGGCGGTCAGCGAGCGGCCTGAGGTCTACAACGAAGAGATTGTGCGCAACGAGATGTTCCTGGCGCTCGACCATTATGTGACCGAGTCGAGCGGCCACAACTCAGAGTACAACTGGTGGTTCCGCAAACGCCCCGATCTGATCGAAAAATACTGCACGCACGGCACCGGCTGGAACCCGGGCGAATATGCCTACGTGGTCAAACGCTACAGCGAGCGCATGGAGAACTGGCGCGACGAGGCGAAGGAGTGGTTTGCGAAAGAGAAGCCGATTGAGTTGGAGCGCGGGCATGAATATGCCGCTTATATCATGAATGCGCTGGCGGGGGGCGACCCGTTCCAATTCAACGGCAATGTGCCCAACAAGGGGCTGATCACCAACCTGCCGCCCGATGCCTGTGTCGAGGTCCCCGTCTGGGCCAGCCGCAAGGGGCTGGAGGCTGTGCCGGTCGGCCCATTGCCGCCGCAGTGTGCCATGCTCACCGGGTTGAGTTCGCAGATCGAAGAGATGGCGGGCGAAGGCTGTCTGACGGGCAACCCACGCCTGATCTACCAGGCCATCACCCACGACCCGCTCACGGCTGCGGTGCTATCGCTGGCCGAGATCCGCCAGATGGTCAACGAGATGTTCGAGCAGAATCGCGCTCACCTGCCGACCTTCCAGCACTTCCGGGTCTGACCGTTCATGTGTTGCTGCGCCAGACGGCGATGGTTGTCTGGCGCAAGCTTTCTTCTTCTTCGCTCAATTCTGGCGGTGGGGGCGGCTCATCATAGTTGATCGACAGGTCATAGCCGGCCCGTTCGTAGATTATCTGCAAGGCGAGCGTCAGGTCCAGGCGGGCATCGGCGTCAGGGGCGCGTAACGGCACCGGCAGAACTGGCAACCGGTCGGCCAGTTGAACCGCCCATACATCGGTCATGCTAGCCCCGGCCCGTGTCAACGTCACTCGATACGCACTAGGCGGGATATGGGGATAGACGATTGGGCGTTGGCCACGGCGCAACAGATCGATCTCCAGAATATGCACCCCCGCCTCGATCAACTGCCGTCGTTTTGTACGATATTTGAACAGGCCCGGCTCGCGTTTGTTGACCGGCGAGAGAATTTCGATGCTGGTGACAAGCTGATTTTGCGCGGTATCGCGGATTTCCACCGTTGGGATACGCACCTCAAAAGCGCCGAGCGGCACCGAGAGGGTCGCCTCTGTGACGGCGGGCGGTTCAGCCACCATCATGCTGCCGGGTGAGGGGGACGCCACCGGTTGTGGCCGCGCCCGGGTGTGGAAGACTTCTACATCAGGGTACATGATGCCGATCTCACCCGCCGGGTTCTCGTCGGGGGTCACCTGCACCTCGATACGGGCGACATAACGCGGGCGAATCTGGAGATTGATTTGGTCGCTGATCTCTGTCGCCAGGCGATGATGAACATCCGGCCAGAGAAAGCCCTCAAGATACGGGTCCATACCGGGAAATGGGGATGGCATCGTCGTTCTCCTTTCCCAATAAACGGATAGTTGCCCCAATCATAGTCGCGCGGTGGATTGTCCACAAATCTGGCCGCGTGAACGATTGGGGCAACTCCACTTCCACTTGAGCCATCCCAACCTCGGATCGCCGACAGGCTGCCCATCCCCGGCAAAGAACGTGTTGTAAATTCTGAAGAGCGTGCCAATGAGAGCGATACTAATCGAAAGGGTCGATTCAAAGCTCTCGTTGTGATTGCTCTTATTACACTACAGATATCAACCTGTGCCCTTTTGATCTGCCTCGGTAGACGCTATTTGAATGGCTAGGTGCTAAACTGCAACTGGATGGATTGAGGCTGCAATCACGGTTATCCAAAAACGTGATGAGCTAGAGGAAGGGTAAAATGCAGACGATCTTTGCCCAATTCAAAAACATCCCCGATGCCGGCGCGGCAGTCAAAGCGCTGACCAACGCCGGATTTCCCCGCGAGGAGATCAACGTGATCGTACAGGATCAGCACGCCAAGAGCGCGTTAGATTTCAACCGCTCGCGCGCCAATGTGGATGTGACCGATGAAGTAGGTGACATTGAACTGTCGGGGCTTGCTTTGCTCATAGGCGGCCAACAACCGGTCAAGACCACCACGCTGGGCAATGTCTACGCCACTGGCATCATGGCGACTACCCTGATCAAGGCGGCGACCGAACCGGGCCAGACTACCGCCAACCTGGAAACGGCCTTTGCTGACTTTGGTGTGCCGGAAGCAACTGCTGAGGCCTACTGCACAGGCATTCGGAACGGCAATCTGGTGCTCTGGCTGCGCACACAAGAAGGTCGCGCTGCTGAGGCCGCCAATCTGCTGCGCACGCATCATGCCGAGTCGCTCGTCACCTATTCCCCCACACCAGTCTGATGATGGCTGATTTTGCTTCCTCGTTGTCCAGTCGCAGGCTAAGGCGACGCTGACGCTACCACAATTGTTGTCAACTCCAACTGGCTGCCTACCACAGAGCCATCTACGTTTGTGATCTCCAATCGCTCCTCGCCGGTGTACATACCGATCAGCAACGTGTACACACCAGCCTGCGCATCAGGCTCGATAGTAACCCGGTAGCGGTCGGCAATCGTGTCGCCGGGGAGCCAGGTAGTGGTGGGGTGGCGGTTGCAGCCGGGCTGGCCGTCGCTCTGGCCGGCCTTGGCCAGCGTCTCCAGGTCGATCACCTGCACGAAGACATGATAATCCTGCTGTAAGGGTTGTGAGGCTTGCCAGTAGAGCGTAACCTGAATCGCCTCACCCGGCTGTGCATTTGTCTGCTCCAACCGGTAGCCCCTGAGCCAGATTGAATCTCCAAAACGATACGCCGTAGCGTGTTGGATGGCGGGATTGCCGACCGGGCCGGTACGCTCGAAGTGGGAACCGGAGCGGGTGGCGTCAAAGCGAAATTCATGAGTGGCAAGGTCAAACCGCTGTGGCGTGAAATCGGCAGCCGTGCGCTCGTAGATCGATAGGGCCGGGTTGCCCTGCACGTAGACTGTGCCAAAGAGCTTGTGCTCCTGTTCCACGGCTGTGCGCAGAACTGCGGTCTCATCGGCCAACGTCGGCTCCACCGGGTTGGCCAGGATGTAATAGTTCAGATCATCACGGGCGCAGTAGTGGTCGCCGCGGGTGTACCATTCCGCCACCACATCGCGGGCGTTGGTGTCGTAGTTTCCCTGGAGCACGCCGTCGGCATAGAGGCTGCCGACCACCTTCCAACCGTTGTTGAGCGGAAAGCCAAAGATGGCGATCTCCACCGGCTCGTCATAGACGGTCCAGTACCCCTGGGGCCGATGCTCCGGCCAGGTGCGCAATACTTCGACCCGGTTGTACACGAAGAGCCAGTACGGGTACAGCCCAAAGATGGCGATCACAGCCCCGGCCAGCGGCAGCGCCATCAGTTGTGCCTGTCGCGGTGAAACCCGCACGGTCAGCCACAACCATCCCTTGCCAATCACCATCCCGGCCAGCAGCGCCCACGGGATAAAGAAGCTGTAGACGTGTGTATTGGGAATGGCCGTAAAGAAGAGCGCCAGGATCATGGGTGCGCCAAACCAGAGCCAGACCAGACGTTC
>QEUW01000572.1 GCA_003577005.1 Chloroflexota bacterium
TCCTTTCCGCTGACATTGCTGAATCCTGATGGCTCACGCCCGGCTGGCGCAGGTGTCGGCCCGGTTACAACGGATGCGGGGCAGCTAGGAGAGGTGCCCACATGGGCGGCTATCGTCAGCCGTTGGCTTGCCCTGTTTGGCTCTATGCTGTTGTTTGGCGTGCTCTTTCTGCGTACGCAGATGCGCGGCATTAACCAGGCAACCTCGAGCACCGCGGTCAACAACGATGAAACACCGGCAACTGCGCCTAGCCAAAGCGAGTTTTATGCCGCTGTGCAACACGCAGCCATCGGTGTCCTGCTGGCTGGGGGGGCCGGTGTGCTCCTTGGTGGTTGGCTGCACTGGTTCACGCAGGGCCTTGCACGGGGCGAGCCTGGTGCATTATGGGCGCTAGTCTTTGGCACCCGTAGCGGCAATCTGGCGCTCATGCGCCAGTTGTTGGTTGGAGTTGCGTTGCTGGGTACTCTTGTGGCGTTTCTACCCACTGCCCACCCGAATGCGGGCTGGCTGTGGCCGGCCGTTGCCCTGCTCTACGCCATTGGGATGGGGGGCGCTGCGGGGTGGTTGGTTACGCAGCGCACCGAACCCTTCCTGGTGCTTTGCAGCGGGCTCGGGCTGGCCGGGATTTTTGCTGTGCTCTTTCTCTGGTTCCAAGATCGAAGGACGCCGCTCTGGCCTGGCTTGCAGCAAGTCATGAATTGGCTGCTCCTGCTGATCGGTGTGCTTATCCTTGCTTCGTTTTCGTTGGGCAGCCATGCCGCAGCCGTCACGGGCAGCGGGTGGGCGATCCTGGGTGATCTGTTCCATCTAGTTGCTGCTGCGATCTGGTTGGGAGGGCTGATCGTACTGGCGCTGGTCTTGTGGCAACTGCGGCAGCTTGAATCGGCGCCGGCGATGATGGCATTGCGAGGTCTGGTCGCACGGTTCTCGGCGATTGCAACCGTAGCTGTCTTTGCGCTGGCCGTGACCGGCGTCTTCAGTAGCTTCGTCCAGTTGCGCTCATTGAATCAGCTATGGAGCACGACTTACGGCTGGATGCTGCTGGCCAAGCTCGTATTGGTGGGTGTGGTGCTGGGCATCGCGCTGCTCAATCATCGCTTTGCCGGCGGTTCAGCGGCCTATACCTGGACACCGGCTGCGGAGCGACCCTTTCTGCGCCGGGTCTGGGCTGAAGCCGCGATCAGCCTGGTGTTGATGGTGGTCGTGGCTATCCTGGTGCAGACACCGGTTCCGCTGCCGCCCATGCCTGCGGCGGTTGCCACCGATACGCTTTTCCAAGAGGTCCTCAGTACGGATGATTTGTCGATCCATCTGCTGATCACGCCCAATCAGCCTGGCGCCAATCTTTACCAGGCGCATCTTTACCACGATGACGGCTCTCCAATTGGCGAGGTGCAACTGGTGCGGCTCTTCTTTGTCCATCAAGAGGCAGAGTTGGGGCAGTCCAGTCTGGATCTAGTTTCGCACGGTGGTGATTTCTTCTCTGGCGAAGGGGCGTATCAGAATCGCACCGGCCCGTGGGATGTGTCGGTCTATGTGCGGCGACGGGGGTTGGATGATGTGCTGGCCGAGACGACGGTCAACGTGCTGGAACCGGCTGCCACGGTAGTGGGCAGCCCGTGGCAAAATCCTGTTCCAGCATGGCCGCCCGATGCGCCCATCACCGGTCTGCTGTTGTCGATTGGTGTAGGGATTTTCATCTGGCGGCGTATGGTGCGCAAATTGCCGGCCCGGTGAGAACAGCTGTGGAGGGATCAATATGTCGCCTTACTCAAGTCTTTGGCTCTTGACCTTCGGCATGGCTCTCGTGATATTCTGTCTTTTCTAGACGCTCTCTAGCAATGGCGCAGTACTCTTCAGAAATATCAAAGCCAATATATTTTCTGCCCAGTTGTTTGGCAGCGACGCAAGTTGTGCCCGATCCCATAAAGGGGTCAAGCACAACGTCATCCAAATAGGAATAAAGCTGAATCACACGTTGCGCAAGTTCGATCGGGAAGGGTGCAGGATGCCCCACCCGCCGGGCGGATTCGGGGGCGATCTCCCAAACAGAGAGCGTTGCCGCCATGAATTCGTCGCGCTCGATGGTCGATTCTCCTTTGTCTGGCCGTGAATAGGATTGTTTGGCGAAGACGAGGAGATATTCGTGCAGGTCGCGCAGGCGAGGCGCTTTGGCGCTGCGCCAACTGCCCCAGGCGCAATTGCCGCTAGCTCCCCGCCCTTTCTGCCAGATGATTTCCCCCATGGGCAGAAAGCCGATCTCTTTGATGTGCAGCATGTAGAAAAACGAATGGAGTGGGATATAAGGCTTACGCCCCAAATTGGCAATGTTGATGACGTAACGCCCACCCGGCTTGAGCACCCGGTAGACTTCCTGGCCCACTGCTCGGATCAAGTCAAGATATTCCTCAAAGCCCATATCGCCATCATACTCTTTACCCACATTGTAAGGGGGTGAAGTAAAGGCGAGCGCAACGCCATTATCGGGAATGTTTGCCATCGCGGTTGCAGATTGCTGGTAGATCTGGTCCACCCAGCCATCCAACTCTGGAGGACGAACCACGAGCTCTTTGGCAGAGGCCGGCTCTTTGAAAAAGGCGCTATACAAGTTACGCCCGTAAAAGGACGACGAATCATGTCCCTCGCGCTTGGAAGTGCCAAATGACGATGTCTTTGTCATGAGGATGTCTTTGTCATGAGGTTGTATGGGCCTTATAGCAGTCAACAGGATTGGGAAAGATCTGACGCATCTGGCATGATGCTATCAGTCAATAATAACACGTCTATGCCAAAATAAGTTCATCGGAAGGCGCATCGTGGTAATTCTTCTGGCGTGGCTGATCGACCTCTTCCTCGGCGAACCGCCCATCCGGCTGCACCCCGTGGTGTGGATGGGGAGCTATCTACGCAGCGCCCGCAAATGGCTGCCGCCGACTCTACTCGCCGGTGGGGCAGCCTGGCTGGGCGGCGCTGCTCTCGTTGTCCTTGCCGCTGTGCTAGGGGATTGGCTTCTCAACACGCTAGCCAATCTCCTCCCGATCTCCCCCAATCTCCAGTCTCTGAGCTTCAGTCTCTTTCTGGCCGTTCTGCTCAAACCTCTCTTTGCCTGGCGAGCTCTGCGCGCCGCCGGTCTGGCCGTGCTTACTGCGCCTGATCTGCCCGCAGCGCGGCAGATGGTGTCCTGGCATCTGGTCAGCCGCGACACAGCGACGCTGAGTGAGGGCGAAGTCTACGGCGCAGCGATTGAGTCGCTGAGCGAAAACCTTTCCGATTCATTGGTTGCACCGCTCTTCTATTTTATCATTGGCGGGTTGCCGCTGGCCGCGCTCTATCGCTACGCCAACACCGCCGACGCGATGTGGGGCTATCGCACGCCGGAACTGGAGCGCTTTGGCAAGGTGGCCGCCCGCATCGACGACCTGCTCAACTTCATTCCCGCACGGATTACGGCGCTGCTGCTTATCCTGGCCTGTCTGCCGCTCGGTATGGAGTGTCGGCGGGCGCTGCGTATCTGGCGGAGCGATGGGCTGCATACGCCCTCGCCTAATGCCGGCCAGCCCATGAGCGTGGCTGCCGGGGCGCTAGGAGTGCGTTTGAACAAGCGAGGCGCCTACGAGTTGGGGGGTGAATTCAACGATCCAACCCGGGCCGATCTGCTGCGCGCCCTGCGCTGGATAACCGTGACCGCCTGGTTGGCGATGGGGCTGTTGAGTCTTGCCTCGTTCGGAAGATGAACAGCAGGAACACAGAGGGCGCAGAGACTGCACAGAGCACGCAGAGAAGGTTTCGCCGGGCTCACCCCGTGCCTTCTGGCGATGGGTAAACGATACTGGGATAATCCTGTGTTATGACCAACCATTATCCACTCTTGCCACCCGCCGCTCATGGTGGGCCACAAAGCCACCAGGAGGGCATTCTCGACTTTTCGGTCAACACCAACCCCCTGGGCCCCAATCCCGAGTTGGTTCGTATCTGGCGCGAAGCCGATCCCGGCGGCTATCC
>QEUW01000573.1 GCA_003577005.1 Chloroflexota bacterium
CGCCCGCTCTGGGCCGGCGACGCCGCCACGCCGATCTTGCCGACGAGGCCGCTCTGCGGCAACCCAGGGTTGCGGGTGATCTCCTCCCACGTGTCGCCGCCATCGCTCGATTTCCACAGCCCGCTGTCCGGCCCGCCGCTGGACAACTCCCAGAAGTTGCGATAGGTTTCCCAAATCGTGGCGTAGATCACGGCCGGGTGGTGGGGGTCGAAGGTGAGATCGACCGCACCGGCCTTGTCGCTCTTGTGGAGCACCAGTTCCCACTTCTTGCCACCATCTTTGCTGCGATAGACGCCGCGCTCGGGGTTGGGGCCAAAGGCGTGACCGAGGGCCGCCACATAGACGAGATCGGGGTTCTGCGGGTGGGTGCGGATCTTGCCGATGTGGCGCGTCTCCGCCAGCCCCAGATGCTGCCAGGTCTGGCCGCCGTCGGTGGATTTGTAGACGCCATCCCCGTGTGAAACATCGGTGCGGATGGTCGTCTCGCCCATGCCGGCGTAGATCACATTAGGGTCGGCGTCGGCCACGGCCAGCGCCCCGACCGAAGCGGTCTTGAAAAAGCCGTCGGAGACATTGCTCCAGGTGACACCGGCGTCGGTGGTTTTCCAGACACCACCGGCCACTGCGCCAAAGTAGAAGACGTTGGGCCGGCTTGGATCACCCGCCACGGCCACCACACGACCGCCGCGCGGGGGTCCGATACAACGCCAGGTCATCGCCTTGAGCAGGGCTTGGGGAGTAAGCGACATAGCGGTTCTCCGTTCTCTTGATGGATGGTGTATTGACACATGAGGTTAGAGAGCTAAATGGGAGGTGCAACGCACTTTTCAAGTGCATCGCACCTGTAACGTCTTATCTAACCTGATGTGTCAGTACAGAATGGTACGACAATTGGCAGCGTACGTTTGCTTCAACGACGCCTCCTGAATGAAGGGACTGTACTGGAAAGTGGCGGTGAAGTCAAGCCAGATGGCGAATAAGCGGCGATTCCCGACCTGGCCGCGGAGTTTTCAGAGATAAAACAGACCTGGCGCTTACAGCAGGCCGGTAGAAGCTGTTTGAAAAGGGGAATTGCCGCCATGGTGCGTTGCACGCAAAGCGTGCGATGCACCTGAGAGGCCGGCTTCGTTGAAAGGTGCATCGCACCGGCTGTCACCCCACTTTTCAAACAGCTTCTTAGAGCCACGCCTCGAAGGTGAGGTCGCTGCCGTTGGCGATATGCTCTTGAAGTTGGATTTCGCGCTCCTTTTGGCGGCGGAACGAGAGTGCCTCTTGCAGCGCCTCGGAATCGGAGCCGTAGTGGTGTGGATAAAAACGTTTGTAGATGCCGGCCTCTTTGATCTGCACGACATAGCAGGGCAGTTCCCGGTTGCCGCTGCGGATATACGCCTTGATGACGCCAGGGACGCCGCTCTTGACTTTGGGCGCCGGGTTTACCTTCTTCAAGTCGATGAGGTAAAAGCGGGCAGCGTTCAGCGACTTCTTCTTGCTGCCATATTTGCCGTCGGCAAACCATTTGGAGTGGCCGCGGTAGCGCACCATCCAGCCGTAACCGCTGTGTTTTCGTTCGATTCTTGTGATGTGTTTCATAACCCTCAAGAAAAAATGTTATGGAGTCAAATCAACGCTTGTGATCAACTTGTATAAGCAAGGGAGACCGGGCGGGGGAGCGGACACCCAGGTCCAAAATCCACGGTCAAAGACATAATAATTTAGGAGATCTGCACCCGGCACGCTCACGACAACAACAGATCTTGCTTACCCTCAGACGCGGGCTTTCTGAGGGAGAGCCTTCAGAGTAAGGTGCAGAGTGCTGCCAAAAGTATACCAGGAATCTACCGGTCGCGCAAATCACTGCTGGTGATGGGGGTGTTTCCAGGATTGGGGGCAGGATTCCGTAAAGACAACCGCACGTGTACAAAGACCTCCGGGAGGTAGCCGCAGGAGCTCCCGGAGGTCCCTAATCTTGCCGGCCACGGGGGCCCATTGGGCGCGGAGGTCTTTGTGACAAACCATTTTGGCAATCCCCGCCCGGCGCTGCTGCGCCGTAGGTCGCCCTACCAGGGCGACACCGTTACGCATCCCGGCGATGTCACGCTGGTAGCGTGACCTGCGGTTGAGAACCGGTTCACGTCTCTTGCGAAGCCTCGTTGCAGCATGAGCCGTAGGTCTAATATGGCGCGATGCAGCATCTTGTTGGGCGAGCCGGCCTCAACAGGAGTGTTTCTCCCTCGCTGTGCTATCGCTCCCCCATCCTTGCGTCTAGCTCACGCCCAAGAGCACGAGGACGAAGAAACCGGTGACCAGGATGGCTGTAGCCAGTGCGACCGTGGCAATGATGGCAATGGGCGCGCGCACCCAGAGCGACCAGGTGGTGCGCAGGGTGAGCCGTTGGAAGCTCCAGCGGCTGGCCCACAGCGCGAACACGATCGTAGCAAGCAGCAGAACCAGGTAGGTAATAACCAGCGGACCCCCACGGGCTTCGCTCACCCCGTTTAGCGCAACCAGCAGACCTAACAACCCAAAGCTGCCAACCACCAGCAGGCTGGCGACAGCCAGGCTTGGAACAAGCCACACAGCTACACGCATCACCCTAACTCCCTTTCTTGCATCGTACGGAAAATCCTGTCACGGCAATGGCGGCCCGCCGCGGCTATAGGTCACCGAATCCAAGACGGCCAGCCAGTCGAAGTCGGTGAAGCTTTGATGCGTGAGAGCGAAGTAGGTCGAGTTCTTCGTGCTGCCCGAGCGAATCGGCAGCGTTTCGATCGCCGCGGTGGGTAGCCCCTGGCCTTTGTGGGTTGGAATCAACCGCGCCGGTCCGGGTGCGGCAGCCAGCCGGGCCTCAAGCGTACCGGCTTCGGGCTGGCCGATGCCATTCGCAGCAGAAACACCCACTCCCGAGCCGATGACGGCATAGCGGGCGCCGAACATCTCGTTGAGGTGTGCCCCTGCCGTCCACCAGATAAGTAGGTCTGGGCCGAGTTGCCATTCTGCCTTACCGCGCCGCAGATGGCTGTTGTGAGCAAAGGCCAACACCTTCCCGCGGCCGCGCTCGCGCGCCACTATGTAGGCCAGATTATCCGCCATCATTGCATCGCGAATGCCGAGCAGACTGGCAGTCCGTTCGCTCGATTCCCTCGCCAGCTCGGCATGATAGTTTAGCAACTGCCGGGCCGCCACAGCGTAATGCGCAGCTTCCAAATAGCGGTCCTGGTCGCTCTTCGCCACCAGTTCGGGACGGCGTACGTGCAGTTCTGAAATGAGGTCCTCTGTCTCAATCCGCAGCGCGGTTGCGGCTGGTGAGCGACCTATCGACTTTGCCGGGTCGAACATGGCCGCGGGGTTCTCCCAATCGGCGTCTTCGCCGAGCAGCGGGTCGATACGTGCGCGGTAGGCCTGGCCGCTCGCGCTGTCAATCGAGGTGAGATAATCGAGCGCAAAATGCAGCAGTTGGCGTGGACTATCGCTGCTGGTCATTTCGGTCGGGCTATCGAAGCCGTAGAAGCGGAGTTTGATACGATGCGCGGGATCAGCATTGTACTGCCGCATCCACTCCACCAGTTCGCGATTGGCCGCAAGCCGGCCAAAGCCGTGGCTAAACCCGCTCTCCTGTATAGCCTCGTACGATGCCGGGCCGGGCTGCCTTACGGGACCGGCCACATACTCGTTTACGACGTGCGCCCGCGGAAAACTGCTCTCGATGGCAATCGCGCTGTAGCCGTGCGCTGTGACCAGTCGCTCGAACAGCCGGTTGCGGAGGATGAGAAGCTCTTCCCCGCCGTGGAGCGCCTCGCCAAAACCGAGCAACTCCACCGGCTCGCCCAGTCCGGCGACCATCGTATCGACGGCAGCATGTACGGCTGCGGGCGAATCGACAGAAAATGGGACCGCTTCGCGTGCAATCCAGTCGTCCAGCGTGGTATGGGTGGGCGCTCGTTCCATGTTTGGCCTCCGGCACAATTCTACCACAGGTGACGTATAG
>QEUW01000574.1 GCA_003577005.1 Chloroflexota bacterium
GCCAGAGAAATCGACCCCCTGGTTGAACTTGTCGATGATCCGTACCAGGCCGATACTGTCCACATCGTAAACTGCGGTGCTCTGCTTCATGTCGCCCATGCTAGGCGGGTCGCCGGTGAGGGCAAGGATATTGCGCACGCCTAGCGCACGGGCGCCGATCAGGTCGCCCTGGAGCGCCATGAGCGAACGGTCGCGCGTCGTAAAGTGCAAAATGGTCTCGATCTCCACCTGCTGCTGGATCTGGATGCAGAGCGAGAGGGCACTCATGCGGACCCGAGCCGTCGGGCTGTCGGCCACGTTGACGGCGTCGGCGCCCACGGCTTTGGCATGGCGGGCGCCTTCGATATGTTTTTGCACATTGAAACCGCGCGGTGGGTCCACCTCCACACTGATGACAAACTTGCCGGCCCGCAGCTTACGCAAAATCGCCGTGGGGGGGATTTCACCTTCGGTGCTTAGGTCGGCGGCCAGACCGCTGCTGCGTACCTCGATGATCTCATCGGCGGGTGTGGTGGCGGTGGGTGTGGCGGGCGCACGGCCATTTTGCTGCAATGCTGTCTGCAACGCATCGTGCATGGCGCGCACGTGCATCGGTGTCGTGCCGCAGCAGCCGCCGATGAGCCGGGCATTGTTCGCCAAAAAGAGGGGGACGTGGCGGGCGAAATATTCCGGGCTAGAAGGGTAGTAGAAACGACCCGCCACTCGTTCAGGGAAGCCAGCGTTCGCCATGACGCTAAAGTGCAATTCCGGCGCAGCCTGGTGTATGGACTGAAGCGTCTCCAACGTCTGCGCCGGACCGACCGTACAGTTGATACCGATGACATCGACGCCGGCATCGCGCAACCGCCCGGTCACCTCGACCGGGGACTGGCCGCTGAGGGTGAGGCCATCCTGCGCATAGGTCATCGAGGCGACAACAGGCAGATCGCACGTCTCACGCGCCGCCCGCACGGCGATCTCCAGTTCATCCAGGCTGCTAAAGGTCTCGAAGAGCAGCAGGTCGGCGCCCGCTTCCCAGAGCACGGCGATCTGTTCGCGGAAGGCGTCGTAGGCCTCTTGCTCCGGGAGCGATCCCTGCGGGTGGAGTCGTTTGCCCAGGGGGCCTACGTCCCCAGCAATAAAGAGGGCGCGACCTGTGACCTCGCGCACATCGCGCACCAGACGGACGGCTTTGAAGTTGAACTCGCGCACATGGTCGGCCAGCCCGTGGGTGGCGAGCCGCACACGGTTGGCGCCAAAGGTGTGGCTTTTAATCACATCGGCGCCGGCTGCGGCGTAGGCCTGGTGGATCTCGGTCACCCAGCCGGGCCGGCTGACCACCAGTTGCTCCAGGCATTGTTCGCTGCTGGCGCCGCGGGCAAAGAGCATGGTCCCCATAGCGCCGTCGCCCAAGAGCGGGCGTTCGCTCAATTTTTGTAGGAATGGGTTCATGTGAGATATTCCACTGGGATGAGATTCTGCTGCTGGACAATCTGAAAGTGGCTGTCCGTTGTCATCATCAAGTCACAGCGCTGCAAAAGAAACGTGGTCAATATGATAGCATCGACGGTGGGCAATTGCAGACCGAGACGATAGCGCGCCGCCTGAGCGGCGATCTCAGACGAAACGTCCACAAGACGAATATCAGGAGCAGTGTGCATCTGGTAGAGCCACTCTTCGGCAACCGTGAGAAGGTTGCGCTTGATAAAATAAGTGAACAATTCATTGAGAGAGAGGGTGGAGATCACCAAGACGTGGTTACCCACGGTGTATTCGCTCCAGATCGCCAGCGCTCGTGGGTGCTGGTTATGGTGGCTGATAAAAAATCTAGTGTCTAGCCCTAGAAGCATCTGTCGCGTCTACCTTCTTCAATTTCTTCCCAGGTGACACCTTCGAGTGCCATATCTAACAAATCCACAATGCGTCTGGCCTGTTCTTCACGCGTTAGGGTTTCTTGCGGCAGTACACCTGGAGCGCTCATTTTTCCGATGTAATCATACTTTGAGTCCAACAACCACTCATAGCCGGTCCGAATCGTTCCATTGGTTTCCAGCGCCGGCTGCACCACCAGCACCACCTCCACCCGGCCCGGCGGCAGACCAACCGGCGCTTCCAAACGCAACACGCCATCGGCAGAGACTTCGGCTTCCAGGGTCAACGTCTTCATCACCAATCTTACCTTCCCGGCAGTTGCCGGCTCGCCAATCGCCATACACTGGGTAGATTTATACCACGAATTCAACTTTTGGGGTAAAATGCCGCCTATGAGTCACTGTCGCCATCAGCTGCAATTCCCACTACAACGGAGAAGTGCGGCTTTTTTAGCGGCAAAACCGCAGCATGAACCAAAAGCCTCGCTTCTCTATAGTCGCCGGTGATGGCAAAATCCTTTGTTTCGTTCTCTAGTCAGGAACCGTTGGCATGGCTGACCGCCCTTTGTTGTTTCGCTCGCTTCAAACACCTACAATGACCGCCGCAGAGGCGCAGATCCTGGCCGACCAGGTGCGCGCGATTGTGGCGCGTGACCTCGCCATCGACTCGATCCAGGTGGCGCGCGACCAGGCCCGCGAAGGGGTAGTGGTCGTGCGCGGCCGGTTGCTGCATCCCAGCCACGAAGTCTTCCCGCGCTGGCAGGCCGAGTTGAATCGCCGTGGCTATACGCCAGTCTTGCGCCCCGATGGAGACGCCCATAGTGACCAGGTAGCGTTGCACGTCATTGCCGGCGTGGTGCGCCCTGAACGCTCGCGCGTCTGGATCAATGTGGTGCTCTTTGTCGCCACCATCTTTACAACGTTGTGGACGGGCATGGTCTACAGCGACCGGGTAGAGTTGAGCGATTTCGCCGATCTGTTCCGCCTTAGCAATCTGATCCACGGGTGGCCGTTTGCGCTCTCGCTCATGGGGATTTTGCTTGCTCACGAACTGGGCCATTACTTTGCAGCTCGCCATCACAAGCTCGCCGTGTCGTTGCCTTACTTTATTCCACTGCCCATCCCGCCAGGGTTTGGCATTACGTTGGGCACGCTGGGCGCCTTTATTCGCCTCAAAGAACCGGTGCCCGACCGGCGCAAGCTGTTCGATGTAGGGGTGGCGGGGCCGCTGGCCGGGCTTGTGCTGGCCGTTCCACTCCTCTTCATCGGCCTGATGACCAGCCCGGTGCAGACGCCGCCCGAATCGGGCGTCTATTGGGTAGAGGGGAATAGCCTCTTCTACTGGGTTGCCAAGTATCTGGTCTTTGGCAAGTGGCTGCCAAATCCCGTGACAGGCGAAGATGTCTTTATCAACGCCGTCACTGCCGCGGCCTGGTTTGGCTTTTTGATCACGGCGCTCAATCTGCTCCCGCTGGGCCAACTGGATGGCGGTCACACGGTCTTTGCCCTGTTTGGCAACCGCGCCCGGCAGATCAACCGGGTAGCGGTGGGTGTGATGGCGATGCTGGCGATTGCGAGTCTCCAGCCGGTGCAGAATTTGCTGCCATTCCTGGAAGTGATCGGCTATCCTGGTTGGTTTGTCTGGCTGGCGCTCATTCTTTTCTTGGTTGGCCCATTTCATCCCCCTCCGCTCGACGATGTCACGCAACTCGACCCAAAACGGCGCTGGGTCGGTTATCTGGTGATTGTGATCTTCATTCTGATCTTTGTGCCCGTACCCTTTACACTGATCACTCCATAATCAGTAGAACGTAGCCTGCTCTCGCTGGACCAGGCAAATCGGTATACTCGCTGCGGTTTACTGATCAAAAACTGACAAAGGAACTGTCATGAGCAAACTGGCAATCAACGGCGGGACACCCATCCGCACCGACCCGTGGCCGCGCTGGCCCCAGTGGGATGAGCGTGAGAAAGCGCGCGTGCTGGCTGTGCTGGAGTCGGGCGAGTGGGGTGGTTTTAATGAGGCAGTCAAGGAATTTGAGCAGACTTTTGCCAAACGCCACCAGGCCAAACATTGCATCACCGCGGTCAACGGCACGATCTCGCTGGAGGCAGCGTTGCGGGTGCTGGGAACCTGGATGTGGAGCAGGTGGAAAAGGCAATCAGCAAACGCACCAAGGCGGTCATCCCCGTCCACTTTGCCGGCCTGCCGGTGGATATGGATGAACTGTTGCCTATCGCCCAGGAGCACGGCTTTGCCATCCTCGAAGACGCGGCCCACGCCCACGGCAGCACCTGGCACGGCCAGCCTATGGGCACCCACGGCGACATCGGCTCGTTCAGCCTGCAACAGAGCAAAAATCTCACCGCCGGCGAGGGCGGCATCCTGATCACCAACGACGACGACCTTGCGATCAAACTCTGGAGCTTTGCCAACCAGGGGCGCTCACCCGCCGGCGCCTGGTACGAGCACGGTATGTTGGGCAGCAACCTGCGCATGACCGGCTGGCAGGCAGGCGTCCTATTAGCGCAGATGGAGCGGCTTGACGAACAATTGCAACGCCGCCAGGCCAGCGCCCGCCGGCTCACCGAGATCCTCGAAGAGATCGACGGCCCGGCCCCCATGCGCTGGGACCCCCGCGCCGATAACCACGCCTTCCACCTCTACATGATGCGCTACAGCCCAAAGAAATTCAACGGTCTGCCGCGTGAACGCTTTGTCGAAGCCTTGCGCGCTGAGGGCGTACCCTGCTCCACGGGCTATGCGCAGCCGCTCTACCAACAGCCGCCGCTCGCCAAACCCCACAGCCGTATCCTGCCCTGCCCGGTGGCGGAACAGGCCTGCCGCGAGGCGGTCTGGCTGACGCAAAATCTGCTGCTGGCCGGGCCGGAGGAGATGGAGGAGATTGGCCGAGCGATTGTGAAGGTGCGCGAAAATATTCAAGAGTTGTGATTGCTAAGGGATGACGAACTCGTCTGACCG
>QEUW01000575.1 GCA_003577005.1 Chloroflexota bacterium
TCTTGACCTGGGCTTGGATGCTCTTTTCCCGTCAATCCGACTGGAATCCTGATCTTCATGCCATTTGACGCTTGACTTTTTCGAGAGAATCTGGGCGCGAACTCCGCATGCCCATAAAACCCGTAAAGCCACAAAACAACGGATGTGAACGATGCCCGAACCCGTGAGCATGCCGCCGACTGAACAGCGCAATCCGTTGAGCGCCAATCTTGACGATCTCAGCACCCTGGAGATACTCCGCCTCTTCAACCGGCTGGATGCCACGGTGCCGGTGGCGGTTGCTGAGGCGCTGCCCCAGATCGCTCAGGTAGTGGACCAGGCAACGGCAACGTTGGCCAGCGGCGGTCGCCTTTTCTACCAGGGGGCGGGCACCAGCGGGCGTCTGGCGGTGCTCGACGCGGTCGAGCTGTTGCCCACCTTTAGCCTGGAACCGGGGTATGTCATTCCGCTGCTGGCCGGCGGCGACGCTGCGTTAACCCGGTCAGTCGAAGGTGCGGAGGATGATGAGGCGCTGGGGCGTCAAGATTTGGTGCGCCATCACTTTGCACAGCAAGATATGCTCATCGGTCTCGCCGCCAGCGGGCGCACACCCTATGTACTCGGCAGCACCCGTCTGCGCGCTGGCACGGCGCAAAAGCTGGTGCTCAACATGGTCAGCACCGGCGTGATGGTAAAGCTAGGCAAAGTCTACGGCAACCTGATGGTCGATGTACAACCCACCAACCAGAAGCTGCGCGAGCGCGCCGTGCGCATCGTGCAGGAGATCACGGGGCTCGACCCTGCCGCCGCCCGCACACTGCTCGAACGGGCCAACTGGCGGGTGAAGACCGCCGTCGTCATGGAGCTGGCCGGGGTGGATGGCGAGGAAGCCGCTCGCCGGCTAGCGGCGAGCGGCGGTCTCGTACGCGGGGCGGTGGGGTGAATGAGACCTAACTATTCTCGTAGCAGTTACCTGCGTTCATGACTGGAACGGCGGTATGGAAACCATCGCTACGCATCGAGGCGCACGTTGTCTCATGCGCCCCCCTGGCGCCCTGGACGCAGCAATACATAGATCGTATCATCTTCGATTTCGATCGGGAAGAGCCGCAGGCGTCGTTTGTCCACCAAGCAGGCGCCGGTGAGCAGATCGAATTCCCATTGGTGCCACGGGCAGGCGAGGATCTCGCCCTCGCGCCCCCAGCGATATTCCCCTGGCGGCGACGCCAGTGTGGTTCCCCGCACCGCCCCCCGGCAGACCGGCCCCAACTCGTGGGGGCAGACATTGAGCACGGCGCGATAGTTGCCCTTGACGTTGAAGAGGCCAATCGAGCGCCCGTCGATTTCCACGATCTTGTGCGAATCGGGCGGCAGTTCGTGGACTTTGGCTGCCGGCCAGCGTTGGTAGCCCTGGTTTTTGCGTCCCATCTGTACTTCCTTCATCTGGGCAAACAGCAGCAACACCGAGAACGCGGAGAATGCATAGAGAACACCGAGAGAATCTCATTGGTCTATCCCTCTGTGCTCTCTGCGGATCCTCTGTGCTCTCTGTGTTGCTGCTTTTTGTCTTCTATGCGAACACCGGTTCTGGCACTGGCAGTCCATAGAGCGCACAGGCGTTCTCGCCCATCACCTGGCGCCGGATGGCCGGTGGAATAAAGCGCGCCGCAAAGTCGGGCGTGTCGCCATCCCAATGGGGATAGTCGCTGGAGAACATCAACATCCGCTCGGCGTCGAACATACCCAGTATGGCCTCCAGGTGCGCCGGGTTCTCCGGCTCCTCGATGGGTTGGGTGGTGAGCAGCACATGTTCGCGAATAAACTCGCTGGGCGGGCGGGTGAGCCACGGTGCGGTCATGCGCAGCGCTTTCCAGTTCTTGTCAAAGCGCCACATAATGGGCGGCACCCACGAGACGCCCCCTTCGACCAGCACAAACTTGAGCGTGGGGAATTTGACAAAGACCCCTTCCACCACCATGCTCACCAGGTGGCCGATATAGCTCTGCACCAGGTCGGTGTGCCATTCCAGATAGCTCGAAGGGTAGCCTACTGCCATGGGTGCTCCCGACATCCCCACACCCTCTGTTCCCGGATGGATAGCGATGGGCAGATCATACTCCGCTGCCGCGGCATAGATCGGATGAAAGAAGCGCTGGCCGTAGGGAATACGCGCTGCGCTGGGCATCAACACCTGCACCACACCGGGATGGTCGCCCAGCCGGTGGATCTCACGCACTGCCAGATCTGGGTCGTTGGGGTAGACCACCAGCGACGTGCGGTAGCGCGGGTCGCTGGGCAGCCAGTCTTCGACCATGATGTCGTTGACCGCGGCAATCATGGCAGCGGCATAATCGGCTTCGGGTGAAAGACCAAAATGCAGGCTATTGCCGGGGTTGAGGATACCGTAATCGATGGCGTATTCGTCGAGCAGATACTTGCCCAACGCCTGCGGGTTTACCTCGATGCGCGAGCCGTCTTCGAGCACGGCGTCGCCGCGGTTGACGCCGCCGGGGTTCCAATAGCCCATAGTGCCGGACGCACGGTTGCCGCCGGCATAGCGTGTGCGCCACGGTTCGGGTAGAAAGTCCAACATCCGTTCACCGACCACACCCGGATGGATATCGGTGTCGACCACCAGGTAACCGTTTTTCATCGCGTTCTGTTTATCGCTTTCTTGCTCTTTAGGGCGAGCATCTTACCTCGAAATAACAGTGGATTCAGAGAACATCGGATAGATCCTGAGCGAAGCGCAGATTGACCGCTGCTCAGCGTTATCGCTATAGTGTACACAACTTTGGTGAAATGGGAAAGCTCAATTCCTGGGCAGGCTGACAACGGATTTCAAAAACGCATTGACAGATTTGCGAAGGATAGTGAACTGGCAGGGAGGTACGCAAGCGGGCGGGCACCCGGAACGCACTCCCGGTGCGAACCAACTGGCGGCCCCCATCCCCACATGTTATAATCGGCTGCGATCTGGTCGAACTTCACGCCCAATTCCGAAAGGCAGAAAGATACATGCTTACAACGGATGTCCTGATCCGCAATGCTCAAGTCGTCGATGGCAGCGGCAATCCATGGTTTTACGGCGACGTCGCGCTTCGGGGCGACCGCATTGCGGCGATCACACCGCCGGGGCAAATCGCCGCTGAGCAGGCTGCGGAAACCGTGGATGCTACCGGGCTGGTCGTATGCCCCGGTTTTATCGACATCCTGAGCCACTCGATCCTCTCGCTCATGCGCGATGGCCGCTGCTTGTCAAAGATCACACAAGGGGTCACCACCGAGATCATGGGTGAGGATTGGTCGCCGGCTCCCTTTGGCGGGCTGATGGATGAAAGCGAACTGGATCGCATCCCTTACTTTCGCGAGATGCCCGCATGGCGGCGCCGGATCCCCACCTGGCGCAACTTTCGCGACTGGTTCGGTGCCATGTTGGAAAGCGGCGTCTCGCCCAACATCGGCTCCTTTCTGGGCGGCGGCACGGTGCGCCAGCATGCGCTGGGCGGGGCCATGGGCGAACCTACGGCGGATCAGCTGGCGGTTATGCGGCGGGTAACGGCGGAAGCGATGGAGCAGGGTGCGCTCGGCGTCTCCTATGCGCTTATCTACCCGCCCAGCGCCTATACCAGCACCGCAGAGATCATCGAAGTCTGCAAAGTGGTTCGCCAATATCACGGCATCTATATCACTCATCTACGGTCGGAGGCTGATGGCCTGCTCGAGGGTCTAGCCGAAGCGCTAACCATCGGGCGGGAGGCTAACATCCCAGTGGAAATCTACCACCTGAAGGCAGCCGGTCGCCGCAACTGGCCCAAGCTGGAACAGGTCATCGCCGAAATCGACCGGGCGCGCGCTGCCGGTCTCGATGTTACCGCCGACATGTACCCCTACACTGGCGCAGGCACTGGGTTGACCTCGGTGCTCCCGCCGTGGGCCGATGCCGACAACAAGCTCTATGAGAATCTGTGCGACCCGGCCCTGCGCGCCAAGATCCGCCAAGAGGCGCTCAACCCCACTGGCGGGTGGGAAGCAATGGTCTCCTTATGTGGGCCGGAAGGGGTGCTGCCGGTAGGCTTCCACAAGCCAGAGAACCAGCACTATGTGGGCAAGCGGCTATCCGAAATTGCCGAGTTGCGCAATCAGGAGTGGGTCGATGCCGCCATCGACTTACTCGTCTCCGAGGGACAGCGGATCAGCACGATCTATTTTATGATGGACGAAGCCAATGTACGCCGCCAACTGCAACAGCCGTGGATCATGGTGGGCACGGACGCTGGCGGAGTAGATCCAGTCTGGGCAAAACCGCTTGGCCCAACGCACCCACGAGGCTACGGCAGTTATCCACGCATTCTGGGCAAATATGTGCGCGGGGAACGCGTGTTGCCACTGGAAGATGCTGTGCGGAAGATGAGTTCGGCGGTGGCGCAGCGCCTGGGTATTCGCGAGCGGGGTCTCTTGCGCGAGGGCTTTTTTGCTGATGTCGTGCTCTTCGACCCGGTAACCATCAACGACCGGGCTACTTTTGAGGAGCCGCATCAGCTTTCTGAGGGCGTGCGCGATGTGTGGGTCAATGGG
>QEUW01000576.1 GCA_003577005.1 Chloroflexota bacterium
GCCTTCAAGCTGGCCTGTCCCTACGGCCCGGCTGATGGATTGGATGGCCTGCGCAAAAACGAAGAATTCATCGCCCGCACGCGCGAACAGATCGGCGACGAGTGTGAATTGATGCTCGACTGTTGGATGGCCTTTGATGTCGAGTATACTGTCCGTCTGGCCGAGACGCTGCGCCCTTACCGCCTCAAGTGGATCGAGGAATGTCTCATCCCCGAAGACCTGGATGCACACATCGCCCTGCGCAGTCGCCTGCCCTGGCAGACGCTCGCCACCGGTGAGCACTGGTATACGCATGTGCCGTTCCAGTGGGCGGCCAGCCACAAGGTAGCGGACATTCTGCAACCGGACATCAACTGGTGTGGCGGCGTCACGACCTGCCAGAAGGTCGCGGGTGCCGCCGACGCGGCCGGGCTCAGCGTGATCTTGCATGGAGGTGGGAACACGGCCTTTGGCCAGCACTTTAGCATCGCCACAGCGTGTATCTCCTGGCTTGAATGTTTTGTCGGTACGCCGCCCGGTGTTCCGCTGGCCGAGGCGTGGGTTTTGCCGGGCCAGGCTTCCCCCAAAGATGGTTGGCTCACCCCCAGTGATGCACCTGGGTTTGGGCTTGAGACTCCAGACGAGTGGTTGGCTCCGTTTTGGGCTGAATAGTTTTTGGCAGAGATAGATGGTTATCAAGCATAGACTCAGCTACTTTCTCGGTTTGCTCTTTCTGCTTGCCTCCTGTACCGGGCCGCGGCAGCTGCTTTGGGATGCGAGCAACATCGTTTCCGTGCAGGTAGCAGAGCAGTCGCTGGCGAGTACCACCGATTGCGAGGGTCGCTTTGTCACCCACACCCTCCCCTTCGCCACCGGCGTGCGGATGCGTGAGATCAACACGTACGAGAGCAATGGCGCCGGCCTGGCAATCAATGACCTGGATGGCGATGGTCTGCTCGACATTGTCTTCGCCAGCGTGGATCGCGAGGCGACCATCCTGTGGAACGAAGGTGGCCTCAAGTTTCGACCGGAGCCGTTGTCGGCCAGGTTCACCCGTGCGGTCAACATCGTCGATGTGGACGGCGATGGCCTGCTCGACATCGTCTTCACCCACCGCGGCTTGCAGAGCGTCTCCTTCTGGCGCAACCAGGGGGAAGATGGGCCGGTTCGGTTTGTCCAGGAACCGCTGGCGGGTGTTACTGCCTACGCCTACAGCATGGCCTGGGCTGACCTCAACGGGGATGGCGCGCTCGACCTGGTCACTGGTTCATACAATGTAGACCTCCGCCAGCAGGGGGTCGAACAGCCCGAACAAGACCCCAACGCCGGTGTGTACTATCATGAACGGCGGGGAGATCGCTTTGAAGCGCACCTGCTCTCACCCCACGCTGAAGCGCTCGCGATTGGCTTGGTCGATCTCGATGGCGATGGGCAACTTGACATCTGGGTGGCGAACGATTTTGTGGTGCAGGATCAGTTCTGGCTGCGCACGCAAGCGGCCGCCGGCGCCGAAGCTGTCATCTGGACGGCAACCCGCCCCTTCCGCCAGACTTCACACAGCACCATGAGCATCGACTGGGGCGACCTTGACAACGACGGGAAGGTAGCCTTCTTGACCACCGACATGAACCCCGACGACATCTCGGTGGAGACGCTGGCGGCCTGGCTGCCGGTGATCGCCAAACTGGAACAGCCACACGGCACCAACGACCCGCAGATCATGGCCAATGTGCTCAACGTGGCCGGCGGCTTTGGCGGCTGGCGCAACCAGGCCTCACCGCGCGGGATCGAGGCTACGGGCTGGAGCTGGGCCGGCAAGTTTGGCGATCTGGACAACGATGGCTGGCTCGACCTCTATATCGTCAACGGCATGATCGCCGCCAACCTCTTTGGTCACCTGCCGAATGGTGAATTGATTGAAGAGAATCGCGCCTTTCGCAACCAGGGTGACCGTTCGTTTGTACCGGCTCCAGCGTGGGGGTTGGGGTCAACGGCGAGTGGCCGCGGTATGATGATGGCCGACCTGGACAACGATGGCGATCTCGACATTGTGGTCAACAACCTGCGGGCATCGGCGCAATTCTTTGAGAACCGGCTCTGCGGCGGCGCCAGTCTCCAGGTGGAATTGCGCTGGCCCGATGCGCAAAACAGCTATGCCATTGGCGCCCAGTTGCTGTTGCGTGCGGACAGCGGTGTCTATCTGCGCGATGTACGGTCGGCGAGTGGCTATCTGTCGGGCGACCCGGTGCGAGTTCACTTTGGTTTTCCCGCCGAGGCGGATTTGGAGACGCTGGAGATCGTATGGCCGGATGGCGCAGTTTCGCAGGTCGAGCGGCCGGCGCCGCAAACATTGCTCACCGTCATGCGCTGAACATTTTGGCAACTCAGTCTTGGGGAGTTCTTGGCCGGCCACTGTAGGTCATCGCCTCCGGCGTGCCAAGGCAAACTAGCGATGTCACGCCGGAGGCGATGACCTACGTAGGGGTATGTCCTGGGCTCGCATTCCGGGAAAGGGCCGGAGACGCGTCGGTCAGGCGAAGAGGCATGCCGGCCCTTTCCCGGAATGCTTGTGCCGCAATTCTCACCCCTTTTGCTGGACGCACCCCTACGTATCTGCATCTTGCCTGGCGGCAACAGTTGTTGTATGCTAGCGGTGCAGTTTGATGAACAAAGATAGACCATCGGAGGATCAGATGAACCAGGCCCTGACGATGCGCAACCTGCCGGCCTCATTGACCGGTTCTCTGCCGCTGCTCCAGTTGCTCCACCCCCGGCGTTACACTCGCGCAGCGCTGATTTCGTTGGCGGTAGGTCTGGCCCTGGGCGTCCTGACCTTGCAGTATGCGGGGGTGCAGCGTTGGGTGGCGACGGCGATTGTGTTGGTAGTGATGCTGCCCGTGGGCGTGCTCAAGTTTCAAGAGGACCGGCGGCTTTATGGCACAACCGTCATGCTGCTCAGCGTCTTGTTGACTTCGCAAGGGGCGCACACCATCGAACACATCGTCCAGTGGGCGCAATATCACCTACTCTTCTGGACCATGCGCCAGTCCAACGGGCTGCTGTCGGCGGCCAACGCCGAGTGGGTGCATTTTGTCTGGAACTGGGGCGTGCTCTTGATCGTGGTCGCGCTCGTGTGGGGAGGGATGCGCAACTTTTGGACGTACATCCTGCTGGGTATTACGGTAGCCCATACCTTTGAGCATACCTACATGTTTATCCGTCACCTACAAGTGCTGGCGGAGCTACGTGCCTTGGGCGTCACCACTGTCACCGCCCAGGGGCTACCGGGCATCTTTGGCCGTGATGGCTGGCTGGCGCGCAGCGTCTTTACGCAGGGCACTTTCCTCTGTAGTATCCCCGGCCTGACCACCGCCAACCGGCTGGATGTTCACTTCTGGTGGAATGTGATCGAAATGTCATTGCTGCTGGCCGCCGGTCACGTCTGGCTGCGGCGGCGGCTCCTCATTCACAATTGACAATTCCCCATTGACAATTGACCATTCTCTACCCTTTCAACCCCGTCACGCTGATCCCCTCGATAAAGGTTCGTTGGGCAAAGATAAAGAGCACGATGACGGGTAGGGCTACGATCGTGCTGACGGCCATCAGGTGTGGGTAGGCCATGGCCGTGTTGCCCATGCTGTTGGCTGTCTGTTGCAGGCGATAGATCATCAGTGCCAGCGGATAGAGCGCCTCATCTTTCAGGTAGATGAGCGGCCCCAGGAAGTCGTTCCAGGTCCACAAAAAGCGGAAGAGCACAACCACGGCAATAGCCGGTTTGGTCAACGGCAGGATGATCCGCCAGAGGATGCCCCATTCGCTGGCTCCTTCGAGCCGGGCGGCCTCGGAGAGTTCTTCGGGAATGGTGAGGAAGAACTGGCGGAGCATAAAGATAAAATACGGGTGGCCGAAGAGCGCCGGCACGGTCAAGGGCAGATAGGTGTTGAGCCAGCCCAGGTTCTTGAAGATGATAAAGAGCGGCACCATGGTCACCTG
>QEUW01000058.1 GCA_003577005.1 Chloroflexota bacterium
ATGAAGGCGCCCGGCAAGCGATGGCGATTCGAATAGGCCGTTGCCCCGTAAGTCAAACCATCGTGAACGCGCAAGGCCGTGTTGAGCCAGGAGGCGGCGCGCGACCGGGTACCCCTAGCCTGGGGCATCTACCAGAAATCGCCACAAGAGATGGCCGAGGATGCACAGCGCGGACTGGCCGCAGGCTTTCACAGCATCAAGCTCAAAGTGGGGCGCGAGCTCGCCGACGACGTGGCTGCAGTACGCGCGGTGGCCCAGGTCGTTGGGCCGGATGTGCCGTTGCGTCTGGACGCCAACATGGCCTGGCGTTCGGTGCCCGAGGCGGCCACGGCCATCCACGCGCTGGCGGCTGAAGCGCGCATCGCCTGGATCGAGCAGCCGCTCGGTCGCGATAACCTGGCCGGGATGCGGCTGTTGCGCCAGCGCTCCCCGGCGCCCATCATGGCCGATGAGAGTATCCAGACGCTGGGCGATGCGTATCGAGTTGCCCAAGCCGAAGCGGCGGACATTTTTAATGTGTATGTGGTCGAGGCGGGTGGTCTGTTGCCTGCCAGTCACATCTTTGCGCTGGCCGCCACGCTGGGCATCCCTTGTATCCTCGGCAGCCAGGCCGAGATGGGCATCGGCACGGCGGCTGCCGCCCATCTGGGTGTGGCCGTGGCGCATCTGCCCTATCCCTGTGAGACTTTTGGTCCCCTGCGCTACGTACGGGACGTTGTCAAGCCGGGCCCGCGCATCGAAAACGGCTATCTGTATCCGCCGGAAGACCCTGGCCTCGGCGTCCAGCTCGACTGGGATACGCTGCGCGACTGGCAGGTTGAATTCTAGACCTTTCGGCTGTCTAGCAGTTATCGAAAGGCCGCAGAGTTCGTACGTGGGCGTGGGAACTCCGCGCTTTCTTTGTACGACAAAACCAGTAGAGCGACCTCTTGTCTTTCTATGTCACAGCCTGCCATCGCCTGTGACGAGATCAACTCACAGATTCACCTCCTCCATCGTTCGACGCCGCTTCCGCGCCTGGTCACCTGGCCAGGGGCCAGTCCAACCACCTGGCCTATCGTCGAGCCGCCAGTCTGTACGCTGCAGTCGAGTTGACCTTACTGTAAGCTAGATTTGGCGTATCGGTTCCCCCACCTGTCTGGCAGTCTTCTCCGGGGAACTGCCAAATTCTGGTGCATTATCAGCCTGGCTGTCGCGGGTGCATATACGCGTTGTTCGATTGATTCGGATAACGATGTAGAACATTGGGTGGCCTGGCGCACTGGCTCGATCCGCTGGACGGTTGTGTCGCATGTGGTGATGAACTTTCTGGGCATGGGCGCAATCCTTTATTTTGCATGATACGCCTGGAGTAAAGGAGGTTTCTGTGAAGAGATCGAACGTGGTTGTTGGGCTCTCGTCGCTGGTGGCTTTGCTGGCGTTGGTCGCGGCCGGCGCCGGCCTGTTCTGGCCGGGCGAAGGCAGCCCGTTTACGTTCACCACTCTGCGCGGCCAGACTGTGGAAATGTATGGGCAAGGGTTGTATCGTTACGACACCTTCTTCAAGGCAGCCATTTTGCGGGGGACGGATGGTGTGACGCTCCTGGTGGGCATTCCCTTGCTGGTTTGGGCGATTGGGTGCTATCAGCGTGACTCGCTGCGCGGTGGGCTGCTGCTGACCGGCGTGTTGGCCTATTTCCTCTACAAATCTGCCTCGCTGGCGCTTGGGGTTGCTTACAACGACCTGATCCTCGTCTATACTGTCTATTTCTCGGCCAGCCTCTTCGCCTTTGTGCTGGCCTTCACCTCGATTGACCTGCCGGCCCTGTCTGCACGCGTTTCACCCAATTTGCCGCATGGCTGGATCGCCGCGTTTCTGTTTCTGGCCGGCCTGTCGGTCTTCGTCTGGCTCATCGATATTATTGGTGGCCTGGCACAAGGGAGGGCGCCGGAGAATCTAGCGAGCTACACGACCGAAATCACCTATCCAATCGACCTCGGCATTATCGCGCCGGCTGCGTTTCTGGGCGGCGTGCTTGTCCTCCGCCGGGCGCCGTTGGGGTACGTGCTGGCAGCCACGCTGCTCACCCTCAATGCCCTGGTCGGGGTTATGGTAGTGGGGCAGAGCATCGCACAGACGCTGGCCGGGATCACGCTGAGCACTGTGGAATGGGTTGCGTTTGTGGGGACCTTTGTGGTGATGAGCGTGGTTGCGGTCTGGCTGCTGGCTCTCCTCTTCCGCCATATTGAGGACGTAAAGATATAGTCAAAGGAGGAGTGATGGAGGATCTGCCGGAAGTCAAACGAAATTACCAGGCCGAAGTACACTTTGCCCTGGGCGCTGTGATTCAGGGCGTGACCGTGGCCGCATTGGGCAACGAATTGGCCGCTGCGCTCAAAAACCTGCCCTTCCCCGGCGCGATCTGGGTCTTTGTCACTGGCGTCCAGAGTCTGCTGCTCTGTATTGCCTTCTGGTACACCTTTATGAACAACTATTTCTTTGGCTTCCGCGTGATCAATCTGACCGCCAGGACCCATTTCCTGTATGCCACACTCTACCTGATCTTGGGGCTGCAACAGCATATCGCTATTCAATTCTTGGCCGCGCCGCGCATCTGGATGACCCTCTACGTGCTGCTGATCGCCACCGTGCTGGCTGGCGCCTGGATTTCGTCGCAGGTGACGGTCATCGACAACAGCGAGGCGCGCCGGGCATTCGACTATGACCCCGGCGCTAGCGTCTTTTTGATCGCATTCTTCCTGGCGCTGGTTAGCCTGATCATATGGTATGTTGCGCCCGGCGTGGATGGCGTGCTGTTCAGGTCGATGGTGCTTTTGATTTCGGGCGTCGGGCTGGTTCTGTTTATCGTCTACTCCGTCCGGCGCTTTCAACGGCATTTGGAAGTGGAGCCGTAGCCAATATATTCGCTGTGCGCGGCAAAAGGAGAGTTACGACGACAACCCATTGCCGTTCTGGAGAAGGGGCACATCACGGGCGCACTTGCGTACACTGCCGTACGCCAGCACATATTCCAGACGATAGCTCATGACCAGGTCTGCTGAAGTTGCGGATAGGGTGGTGGTTTGGACCAGCTAAGCTGGCGACCTTCCGGCTAGTTTGCAACCGCACCCCCGAAGGTGATAGCAGATGAACATACGAACCTCCAAGAGGTTCTAATGCGCCTTAAGGTGGGGTGTGTCCAGGATTGGGGGCGAGCATTTGGCGAACCAAGCATGGCGCGCCCCGGGGGGCCCCCGGGGCCGGAGATGCGCCGGTCAGACAAACAGACGCCGGCCCTTGCCCGGAATGCGGGGTACAGGGGGCAAGATGGCATCTTGTCCTACTCGCCCCAAATTTCCGATACCCCCGATTTTTTGGGGCAGATAGCGCACTTTTGGGAAATCTGTTACCATACGCTACACCCCCATCAAACAAGCTCACACCAAATAGTAGAACAAGAAGGTGCAAATGTCTGCCAACGCAACACAAGCGCTCTTTCCGGTGCGTGTCGTCGAGCACGTGCGCATCCCCATGCCCGACGGCATTGAACTCGACGCCACGCTCCACATGCCCGACGCCGAAGGACCCTTCCCGGCGGTCTTTGAGTACCTGCCCTACCGTAAGGATGATCTGGGTGCAGGCGGGGCGCGCTATCACCACTACCTGGCCGAGCGCGGCTATGTCTCGATCCGGCTGGATGTACGGGGCACCGGCAGTTCCGACGGCACAGCCATCGACGAGTATTCGGTGCAGGAGCAACTGGACGGAGTCGAAGCTATCGCCTGGATGGCCGCCCAGCCCTGGTGTACCGGGAAGGTCGGCATGTTTGGCACGTCGTACGGGGGCTTCAACTCGTTGCAGGTTGCCATGCACCGGCCACCGGCGCTCAAGGCCATCTGCCCCATGTACTTTACCGACAACCGCTACACCGACGACTGCCACTATAAGGGCGGCACCATGCAGATGCTCTACGACATGGCGACCTACGGGCTTTCGATGGTGGTGCAAAACAGCCTGCCGCCCTATTACGAAGCGGTGGGCGAACGGTGGGCGCAGGTCTGGGAGGACCATCTCAAGGCCGAGCCGTGGCTGCTGCCGTGGGAATCCAACCACGTTTGGAATGCGTATTGGCAGCAGGGTTCACTCTGCGAAAATTATGGCGCTATCACCGCCGCCACCTTTCTCATCGGCGGCTGGCGCGACGGCTACATGAACTGCAATCTGCGCACCTTCGAGCACCTGGAATGTCCCAAGAAGCTGCTCATCGGCCCCTGGCTCCACGCCCGGCCCGACAGCGGCGTTCCCGGCCCGCGCATCGACCACATCCACGAGATGGTGCGCTGGTATGACTACTGGCTCAAGGGGATCGACAATGGCGTGGTGGAGGAGCCGCCCGTCTGCATCTATGTCCAGCAGTACGACCCACCCCAGGCCGACCGCCCATTGACCAGCGGTTTCTGGCGCTACGAAGCAGGCTGGCCGCTCGAACGCAGCAGCGAGCAGCCGCTCTATCTCGCCGGGAAAGAGCAGCTGCAAGAGGCGCCACCGGCTGCAACCGGCTCGGCCAGCTACGAATACAATCCGACGGTCGGCACGAGCTTTGGCCTCTTTTCCGCCGCCAGCCCGCATATTCTACCTATGGACCAACGGGTCGAGGATGCCTATTCGCTCAACTGGACCAGCGATCCACTGGACGAAGGGCTTGAAATTCTTGGCTATCCTGAGGCCGTGATCCACGTCTCTGCCACCACCGATGTGGCCTTTGTCGTCGTCCGTCTCACCGACATTGCGCCCGACGGGCAGGCCGCGCTGGTGACCAAGGGTGTCCTCAACCTGACACACCGCGATTCGCACGCCCACCCCGAACCACTGGAGCCGGGCAAAGTCTACGAGGTGAACTTTCTGCTCGACGCCACTAGTTGGGTCTTTGAGCCGGGGCACCGCATCCGCGTCAGCATCAACGGGGCGGACTATCCCAACTCGTGGCCATCACCCAAACTATATACTGGCAGCGTCCACTTTGGCGGCGAGCGTGCCTCGCAGTTGGTTCTGCCGGTGGTGGGGCCGCAACCTGAGCGCTATCCGGAGCCAAGTTTTCTGCCGCCACCGGTGATTCCGTCACCGGTGTCAGGCTATGGAGAACGACCCATCTGGCGGGTGACGCGCGATTACATGGAGAACAAGACCGAGGTTTATCTCCATCGCAGCGGCTTTACTCGCGTCAGCGACAGGCTCTCGATCACAAGCATGGCCGAGGCCACCACCTCGGTCTTTGAGAAAAAGCCGGCGTACGCTACTATCCGCGGCGTCAACCAGGTGGTGCTCCACTGGCCGGAACGCACCATCGACACGCGCGCCCGCGGCCAGATCGAAAGCGACGAGCAGAACTTCCACGTCACTATCCAGCTTGAAATCACCATGGACGGTGTGCCGTTCCACCAGCGGCGCTGGCTGAAATCGATCCCGCGGCAGTTGTTGTAAGCTGCTCGAAGGCGAAGGGAGCTGCTAATGATTAACAATATAAATCGGTAATCGCGTAGGGGGCATGGCAAGACCTCCGGGAGGTGACCGGAATCAGCTTCGTTAACCAAACTATTTGTGGTCACCTCCCGGAGGGCGGGTGTACCGACCACGCGAAGTCTCGTTGTAGCACTAGTAGCAAACCATACAGGACAGCTTACGCATTTCAGCATATACTATCCCCATGCGTAATGAGGATTCCTGGATTATCAGACTCTACGCCTGGCTCTGCCAGCGTCTCTACCACGAACTGGCCTGGACTTATGATTGGGTTGGCCGGGCCGTCAGCGCCGGGCGCATGACCTACTGGCGCCGGCAGGCGCTTGCCTATCTGCCCGCCGTATTGCCCGGTAGCGGAGAGCCTCGTGTCCTCGAGCTTGGCTTTGGCACGGGAGAACTGCTCATCGACCTGGCGCGCCAGGGTCACAATCCGTATGGATTGGAACTGTCGCCTGCCATGCAGGGGGTTGCACTACAAAAGTTGAATAGCCTGGGTTTGCGCCCACCGCGCGTGCGCAGTCAGGCGCAAGCCATACCCTTCGCCACTGGCTCCTTTACGGCGATTATTGCGACCTTTCCAACGCGGTATATTTTGGATGAACAGACGCTGCGTGAATGCGCCCGTCTGCTGGCGCCTGGCAGTGGCTCAAATGGAAACACTGGTGGCTGCCTGATCATCGTCGGGCTCTGGGTTGCGCTGCGGCCGCCGGCCCTGGCGCGGCTGATCCCTGTCTTCTACGGCGAACCACCACGCGAATTCATGACCCAGGTCGAGGAACGACTGGCCACGGCCGGTTTTGTCAGCGAATGGGCGCCTTTTCATGATGGGGTGGCCACGATCTCGGTCTTGATCGGGCGGCTGGCACCTCCAGAATCGGATTCAGCCCTTGATCGGCTGATCAGATGAAACTCGCATATGCGGTCGGGCACGATATCTCTTAGCGACGATTTTCGATCGGGTATAGCCTCCTCATGGCGAACACACCTCGTGGGTGGCGGTCAATTGGCCACGACGCCGGGCGGGTTGCGCCTCTCGTACCGGGCTGCCAGGGCGGACAGCTACACAAATGCCCAGATCGACGACTATCAGGGGCTGCCGCGCAGCCGTTTCCATTGGCGACCGCCTCTCAGCTTGCGTGTCACGGCGCGCTTTTCTCACCCGACTGATCAACTGCGGGGGACAGCCGGTTTTGGCTTCTGGAATGATCCCTTCGCCATGACCGGCGCACGGTTGCCCACGTTGCCGCGTGCCATCTGGTTTTTCTTCAACTCGGCGGATGCGCCGCTCAAGCTGGCATTGGAGACCCCTGGGTATGGCTGGCGAGCCGCTACAATCGACGGCTGGCGGGCACCGTTTCTGCTGCTGTCGCCTACGATCCCAGCCGCGCTGATCCTCCTGCGGTGGCGTTGGCTCTACCGCCGTGCCTGGCCGCTGGCCCAGTGGGCTATGGGCGTGGCCGAGGCGTTAATTGACGTGGACCTGACTGTCTGGCACACGTACGAGATCTACTGGGGCGCCCGGCAGGCCATCTTTCGGGTCGACGGCGCCGATCTGTTCACAACCGGCCGTTCACCGCGCGGTCCACTCGGTCTGGTGCTCTGGATCGACAATCAGGGCATGGTGGTGACGCCCTGGCAGTTGCCCAGCCACCGTCTGTTGAGCGTGGAGCACGAACAGTGGCTTGAGGTCGGAAAGGTGATGATCACGACTTGACAGCCGGCGCCAATTGGGGGTATACTTGGCATTATAGTAGCGCTACGGTGAGGTCGGCTATAATTAATTTAATTGCGGGTATAGTTCAGTGGCAGAACGTGTGCTTCCCAAGCACAATGTCGCCGGTTCAAGTCCGGCTACCCGCTCCAGATGAGCATCTGGCCTTGTGGCCAGATGCTTTTTTTTGGGTGGTAGGGGGCAAGATGGCATCTTGCCCTACCTTAGCGGCGGATGCGCAGGCGGGGCAGATAGCCGCGTAGTCGTTGCCAATGTTCGACGGCCTGGGCGCCTGCATTAGCCCGTTCGTTGTCGGGGGCATAGTACAGGTGATTGACGGCATTGCTCAGCGCGGTCACCTCGCGCGCCGCCACGCGACCGGTATCGGCCGCCTGTGTCTGATGTTCGACAATAAAGCTGGCCAGGCCGCGCCCGTATTCGAGCACCGTTTCGCCATCAGCCAGAGGACGCCCAGAGCGCTTACCCCAGCGTAACAACCCATGCCACGGGTCCTCGCGCCGTTGTTGCCAGTTGTCGATCACGCGCAGGGCACCCCAGGTTGCCAGACCTAGGGGCAGCAGCCAAAAGAGGAGTTGCCAGTTCCACAAACTCTGCTCCGGGGGTGGTGCGCTGGTGGGTGGTGGCAGTGGCACCGCGGCGACGCTCCGCGCTACGGGCAGCCCGATCCGCGCCAGCTCCGGTCGCCCTGCCGTCGGCTCAAAGGGGATCCACCCATAATCGGGGAAGAAAACTTCAGGCCAGGAATGCGCCTCAGCTTCCGTGATGATCCACGCCCCGTCCAGCGGGTCCCACGAACCAACTGCAAAGCCAGTGGCAAAGCGGGCGGGTAACCCGCTCAGACGCGCCAGCACGATAAAGGCCGTGGTGTAATAATCGCAATACCCGCGCAGCAGATCAAAGAGAAAATAATCGGCAACGTCCTCGATCTGCCGCGGCGGCTCGTCCACCTCCAGATCATATTCGTATTGGCGGAGGTAGGCCTCAATGGCCTGGGCCCGTGCGTAGAGGGAGGTGTGGCCGTCTACGATCTCCGCTGCCAACTGGCGTGTACGCTCGGTGATGGTATCGGGCAGTTCGAGGTGGATTTCGTATCCTGCGGGCAGGGGCAGATCAGGGCCCCAACTGGGCGCCACTGTCAAATCGGCCTCGCTCACCGCCGGGATCGAAGAGACAATCGTGTAGTTGCGCGCCCGCGACCAGAGCGCCACGAGATCGCCATCGGCGCGCACCTCGGCGTCATAGTTGATCCCTGGCTCTACCTGCTCCGGTGCGCCATAGAGGATCGATGAGTTGACAAGGACGGTAATGCTCTGCACCAGTTGTTTGCGTCCGGCGGCCTCGGTGGCGCTCCACGATTCGTTGGCAGCATAATCGAGCCGCGTTGTCGCCGGAGGATTGCTCCAGCCGCGGCCATCATATGTAGTAAGCGTCACTCCGCGCATGTAATGGCCTGGGGGGGGTGGCAGGTCGAAGGGTGCACCGCCATAGAGGTCCTCATAGCCAATGGAGTCATTGGTGCGGACATACATCACTACCTTGTCCCCCAAATTTGAGCCGGCGCCCAGCAAAAATTCGTTGGGCATCCCATCGAGCGTACCGCCGCCACGGAGCCGCGAGGTGCCGCGCAGATTGGGGAAGAGACGGTCGCGTATATCGTTGAGCCGCTGCTCGGCTGGTTCAACCAGGCCATAGTAACCCCAGACTAGCGATTCTACGTACCAGTTCGGAGTGACCACCGCCAGAAAAACGATCAGGGCAACAATCGTAGCGCTGGCGACCAGCCGGTCAAAGTAAAGGCTGGGGCTAAAATCAAGCCCGGCGGCCAGCCAGCGCCGCACGAGCGTTTCTTGATCCAGCAAAAGGTGAAGCGCAAGCGTCAACAACACACCCGTCAACATAAGCCCCCGGCCTGCCGGCGTATAGAGCAACATCGTCCCCATGAGCCAGAGCACCGGGGCAGCGGCGAGAAAACCCTGGCGCACCCTGCGCGCCAGCCAGGCCGAGGCCGCACCCGCCAACCAAAAGGCTGTACCCACAACTGCGGCAAAAATGAGGTTGTCCTGGGCAGCGCCACCGGCGCGCACGCCCTGCCACCACAGGCCAAACCGCGTGATCATCACCATCCAATCGTTGATCGCTTGCTGCGCCAAGGCCGTCCAGCCGTTGGTGCGGATGGCCTGCACTACCTCAGCGATTGACGGCGCCCAGCCAACCAGCATGTCGCTTAGCACCAACAGGCCCGTCAGCAAGATGCCAATCGCGGCGCCTAGCGCACGCCACGGGCGTGCCCGCACCGGCGTAGGCGGCCGGCGCCAGCCCAACCACAGCCAGGTCGCCACCACAGCCAGCGGGCCGGCCAGATCCAACCCCACCTGGATCGTGCGGAGATCTTCCAGGCGATTTTCACCCAGCGCACCAGGTGGCAACGCCGCCAGTGCGATGCACGCCAGCAAGACCAGCCAACCCGCATCCGGTCGCCATGTGGTGACGATCCACTGCGCGGCGCGCACAGCCCAGTGCGGGCGCTCGTACGTCTGTTGCGCCTCACGCGCATCCAACAAATCTGTCCGCTGCATCTGCCATCCTACCCCAGTTCGTAGCGTAGTAGCCAGTGAGCAGTAATCAGTGACCAGTTGCCCGTGCTACGCACTGATTACTGCTCACTGCTCACTCCCCTAACTCACCTCTTCTTCCACTTCGTACGTCACTGCCCCACCGGTAGGTGTACTGCGCACCACTTTACGGGTCCGGCGGAAGGTGAGGGCAGATGGCAAGCTCATGCCCGCGCGCAATAATTGGACAGGCACATCCTGATAGAGCAGCGCTGTCCGCAGCGCAGCCCCAGCATCCGCGGGGTCATCCGGTGCGGCAATGAGTACAGCGCTGCCGGCCAGCCCGGCCGATTCCAGATGGAGCAACTCAGCCGTCCAGGGTGCTTCACCCGCAGCCGCTCTGATCTGCGGTGTGACGACTACCACTGTACCCCGGCGCCCCAATGCCGAACGGCTGGTGCGAAGCAGCTCAGCCAGCGGCACATCGGTTGGCTGCACCGGCGCCAGCGCAGCCAGGATTCGCCATATCTGTGCCGGACCGGCCTGGGGAGGCACCAATACAGCTTGCTCGTGAATCTCGAGGGCAGGGTGTGGCGCGCCGATCACGCCGGTTGACGCGGCGCCCGATGTCGCCTGACCTAACGGCTCATGACCCGAAACGGTGAGTAGCCCCACGGCGCGGCTGTCACCGCCCGTCAACAACTCGGCAGCCAGGCTGGCGGCGACGACAATGCTAAATTCAAGCGTGCTGACCTCATCCACCGTCCGGTGCGCCGCCGCATTGAGATCGAGGACGATCCAGACGCCGCCACTCGGTTCGATCTCCAGCTCCTTTACCATCAACGAGCCACGGTGGGCAGTCAACGGCCAGTGGACATAACGCAGGCTATCAGTGGCGCGATAGTCGCGTACACTGGCCGAAGGCAGCGGGCCGGTCAACGGGCGGCGGCGGCGGGCCGCACCGCTCGTCTCACCGTGGGGCAGCGCCACGATGGGCAGGTGCGCCACCCGCGGGTAGATCACAATCACATCGACTTCGTTGTAGTGAATCGTCAATTGGAAAAGCGCCAGCGGGTCGGCCAGCCGCAGTTCATGCGGGCCAAGCTGGTAAACACCGCGCTGGCGGCACTCTGCAACCATGTGCCACCGATAGCTCGAATTGGCGCCACAGCCTACGACGCGGCCGGCGCTGTATCCCGGCAAAGTTGAATGGTCGATCCACTCGGCCCACAGGACAGGCAGCGGGCTACTGTTCGACAGTTCAAATTCCTGACGCAAAGAATCGCCCGCCACAAACACGCCAACGCTCCGCTTGCGATGAACCGCGATTGCCCGCGCCTGGCCGCGCACCCAGATCAGAGCCACACTGTAGATCACGATCAACGCAATCCCCAAGACAACCCAGACCGGGTGGGGGGCAACCAACTGGTTGAAGAAGACGATGGGCAACAGAAAGAGCGGCCAGATGACGCGGTGGGCGATCTGTACCTCGGCGGGCAGCCCACGGTTCCAGAGCGCTGAGAGTGGGTCAAACCGGCGAGCCAAAGGGCGACTTTCGCCGGCCGCTGGCTGCGACGGTCGCACCACTGGCGGTGCAGGCATACGTCGCTGCATTCCGGTAAACCAGGTCACAATTTGCTCCAGCATAGTGAATATGTGAAAATGGCCTTGGACAGGATAGCAAGATGACAGGATCACATTGCGCAGACATTAGTACTACAACGAGACTTTGATGATTGTCGCCGCCAGGACCTCCGCGCCCAAAGGGCCCCCGTGACCGGAATCAACTTTCTCAACCAGCCGATTTCCGGTCACCTCCCGGAGGTCGGGGTAGGCCCGTCACATGAAGTCTCGTTGTAGTATTAGGACCCGGCCAAGTGGGATTTGAAGGACAGAGACTTTTCACTGGTTGTGGTTTCCTTGGCAGGTACTGGGTATGTAGTATACCAGCATTTGTTGCTACATAATGAAAGTTGGCTTCCAGGCCCGGCACCAGGTCACGCGTGGATGGGCAACTTTTGGATACGAACCATGATTGCGGAGACCCAACAGCAGAAAGAGAAACCGGCTGCCAACAACACCGCAATGCCCACATTGAACACAGACGGCACGATCAGGGCGACCGTGGCAGCTCCACCCCGTCATGATGGCGTGACTACGCTCTTGACGGTGGCGCTTCCACCCACTGTTAGCCAGAGCGCAGCCGGCGGGCGCTTTTTTCTTGTCCGTTGCGGCGCCCAGACCGAGTGGGAACGAGCCACCCAATGGTCGTTTGCTTTGCGCCGGCCGCTCTTCGCCACCACGGTCTATCCACTTGCCGCTGCAATGGGCTCTGACGCCGCCGGCCCGGTGGGGAGTCTGTGGGAACTGTTGGCGCTACCGGTCGCCGCTGATTGCCAGACCTGGCTGGCATCGTTGCCGGTGGAAAGCACGCTCAATTTGCTGGGCCCGTTTGGCCAGGGTTTTGCTCTCCAGCCCCTCACGCGCAATCTCCTGGTGCTGGCCGACCTGGCGCGCCTGCCGCTTCTGCTAGGCATCATGAACCAGATGTTGGACCGCAACGGTCGTGTCACCCTTTTGTTAAAGAGCGAGTTGCCGCTCGCTGCTGAGGCCCGCAGCCGGCTACCTATCCCGGTGGAGCTACGGGTCGCCGCCGATGGCGAGAATTGGCACCAACAGCTCGACGAGACGGTGCGCTGGGCCGACCAGATTGCGGTAGCGTTACCCGCCGCCAGCTATCAACTCCTGGCCAATCTCATCCGCCAAATCCGCTTTCGTCTCGAAAGCAACTTCGCCCAGGCATTTGTCGAAACCGATCTACCGTGCGGCGTCGGCTCCTGTCTCGCCTGCACGGTTCCTCTGGCCGATGGCAGCCTGACTCGCGCCTGCGTCCACGGGCCGGTCTTTGACCTGGCGACCTTGTATGGGAAGTAGAGATCGAGAAGAGTGGAGGGGACGTGAGGGATTTGGAATATTGCGAGATTCTAACCCACTACTCCCCATTCCCCACTTTCCTTACTTCCCCAACAACTCCAACGGGTTGGTCAGCCGGCCAAAGTCGCGTATCTCAAAGTGCAGGTGAGGGCCGGTGCTGTTGCCGGTGGAGCCGACGCGACCGATAGCCTGGCCCTGCGCCACGACTATCCCCTCTTCCACCATGATTTCATTCAGGTGGGCGTAGAGCGTAATATAGTCGATGTTGTGGTCGATGACAACAAAGCGGCCGTAGCCCTGGTTATTCCACCCGGCGCGGATCACGACGCCGCGGTCGGCGGCGGTCACCAGCGTGCCGGCCGGCGCGGCAATATCTACGGCGCGGTGGTCATAGCGATAACCTTGTGTCAGCCAGCCATAAAGCGGCCAGACAAAGTGACCGCTGCCATACGGCCAGTTGGCGGGCATCTGCCCGTTCTCCGACACCGCGCGGCCCGGCCCACCTACGGCGTAGGCAACAAAGGGCGGCGTGTTGACCGGCTGGTGGAGCATCACAGCTAGAAAATCCTCTGCCGACGCCAGACCAGCCGGGCTGTCGCGCCGGGACCGGTCTGTGTTGCCAGAGAGCGGGACGCGCAGATGCAGCCCCGATGGCAGTGGAGTACGCACCGTCACGGTCGGCGGCAAGCGGTTCCAGGCGGTCCCTTGAATATGCTCCACCGGTGTTCGGTAGCGCACCGAAATCGATTCAAGCGTTTCCCCGGCCTGTACGACATGGCAGAGGGTGCCAGGTGGTGGCATCTCAAGCACATTGCCGATGACGAGCGGTTGTTCGGGCGAAAAGTCCGGCGCGATGATACAGGGCATCTCGTCGAGGTCCACCCCGATCTCCAATGCCACGCTGAGCAGCGTATCGCCCGGTTGCACGGTGTACGTCAGCCAGGGTGCAGACGACAGACCCGGCGCTTCGACCGGTGTTACATAGGGTGATGGCGAGGTGGGTGTCAGCGCCGGTGCGGGTGTGGTCACAGCCTCGGGAGAGACAATGGGCACTTGAGCCACGGGGTGGGCGCCGGCCGGTCGCCAGGCGATGGCGAACAAAAGTACGCCGACGACGGCCACCCCAGTGACAACGCCTATCCGTACACTGCCCCACAACCAGCGCTGCACCCTCTGCACCAAATCACTCCTTTGGCTCGACCACAAACAGATGCCCGCCTGCGCTGTCCACACCCCAGATGCGACCTTCCCCATCCACGGCCACGCCGACCGGTTTGACCGGCCCGCCGGGTGCGATCGTATTTACCAGCCAGGCGCCAATTTGTTCGCCTTCGCTGTTCAGACGGGTAATCTGCGCTTTTTCCGGCTGGGTGAGGTAGAGATAGCCGTCTGGCCCCGCCGCCAGATGCGAACCGTCCAGCGTATTGGCAACAGGGATCTCCCAGGCCAGAAGTCGTTGTCCGCTCTGGTCGAAGCGAACCAGCTTGTGTAGCCCCGCATCGGTGACAAAGATTGTACCATCAGCCCCTACCACCACATCAACCGGCTGGCTGTCCTGGCCCGGCCAGACCAGAACCTCTTGAAGAAGCTGGCCTGCTTCGTCCAGAGCGACCACGCGACCGCCCGTGGTTTGGGCAACCCAGATACGCCCTTGTGGATCAACATGCAGCCCACGCGCCCGGTCGAGGAAGGCAGCGGGCGCCGGCACTTCACGCAAGTAAGCGCCCTGCGCATCAAACACGATGATCTGCGCCAGCCCCGCATCCAAAACATAAAGCTGCCCCTGGCTGTCCACCGCCAGGTCGAACGGCTCCTCAAATGGCCGGGTCCCGCCTGTGATCTGGCCCTGTTGCCTACCATCGGCAGCAAGGATGAGCACACGGCGGTTACCTGTGTCGGCCACATAGAGCCGGCCATCAGGGGCAGCGGCCACGCCGCGCGGCTGGTTCAGCCCGCTCTGCACCACGCGTACGTCCCCTTCGAGCGGCGGCGCCACCAGGATCGGCGGCGCCGGGACCTCGGGATTGAAGACCAGGGCGGCCAGATTGGGCAACGTTACCCGCTCATAGCTCGCCTGCGGGGGAAAGAGCGCCGCGGACGGGACGATCTGCTGGCCACCGCCAGGCGGTGTCCAGTAGAGGTTGATGTGGGTATGGTCGGTACGGTCGGTGTAGCGTATACGAATATCGTGCAGCCCCTCTGCCAGTTCGATGCCACCGATAGCAAGTTCATTGGGATGTCTGCTCGCTGTCACCTGCTGCTCGTCGATCCAGAGAATTGCCTCATCGATCGATTCGAGACCAAAGTGATAGAAACCGCTCTGCGGGATGGCAATTTTTCCCTGCCACTCCACCGTATAAGGCCGCGGCAGCGGAGTGACGTGGAAATAGAGGGCGAGCTGCGGGTCGATCCGGCTCAGCGCGGCGGGTGGCTGCCACTCGCTGTTTGGATAATAGTGCCCCAGCAGCCCATTGCTCGTCACCGGCGCGACAAAGAGCGCCATCGCCGGCACGATCTCCGGCCCGCGGTCAGGCGGTCGCCACGCCAGGCTAAAGGGGCTGTTCGTCCCTACCGCGCGCACGCGGATGGCGTGGTTGCCCTGCGCCAACATCACGGCGCCAACCGCTTCGCCGGTTCCGCCGCTGGCGGCGATCTGCTCCTCGCCGATCCAGAGTTCAGCGTGCGCTTGCGACTGGAGATAGAACTGGTACGGCCCATCGGTCGTCACGCGCAACACACCCTCCCATTCGACCGAGAAAGGCGCCGGCAGCGGCGGGGCATTGACCCAGTCAAAACTGAGGACGGGGTCCTGCCGGGCCAATACCGGTTCACCGGCCCACCCGTCGCCGGCATAGTAGCGCCCGCTCAAACCCTGGATCGAAGCGATATCGGACGGGGTCAGCAACATGTACGAGATGACGGTCGGTCCCCCAAAGGGCGGCTTAAATTCCTCGAAATAGGCTTGGGGATAGAGGCGCCGCGCCTCGTCAAAGAGCGCACGGCTCTCTGCGTTGACAATCAGTGCCACGTTACGGTCGGCAGTCCAGGGCAAGGGCAGACGGTCGGTCGTTTCGAGACGCAGCGGACGCCGGGCATGGCGAGCCAGAAAGTTGAGCGTGGGGTGGCCGTGAAAAAAAGAGATAACATAGGCGTCGGTCTGGTCATCGAAGCCGTTGAGCAGTTGGGCTGTAATCGTCTCGGGGGTCGAGAAGGCGTTCCACGAGGCAAAGTCATACGCCTGTTCAAAAAAGTAGGTTTGAAAATTGCTGTACGCCGCCAAACCGAAGAGGAGGAACAGGGGCGCCCACACAACGTTTGGAAAATAGCGCCCGCCACCCGCCTGCCACTCACGCCACAGGACAGCCAGAGGTAACACGGCCAGCGCAAAGACTGCTGGCTGCGAGCCGATCGCACGCAGCGACTGGGGCGCCTCAAAGTCCAGCGAGAGGATACCCCCCAACAACGTCACTCCCAGCCACACAGGCAAAAGCAGCGCACGCGGCTGGACTGGCATCCGCAACCCGCGCCACAGGCTCAGCCCCAATCCCACCACAAGAAGCGCACCGCTGTACGGGTCGAGCATAGGCCGGCCCGGCAGGTTATGGCGGCCATTCGGATCACCCCAGTAATTGAACATCAGGAGATGTTTGCGGGTATTTTCCAACAGCGCCGGCAGCCGCTCCTCGGCGCTCTTACGGGCAAAGATCGAAGTGTCGCTCGTGCGGGCGAAGTAGACCTCTGGCTTTTCATAGGCAAACTTGACCACGGGCGCAATCACAAGCAGTGCTACGCCAAACAACAGCGCCAATCCATGCCAGTGACGCCGCCAGAAGCCGCGCTCAAAGAGGATGAGCGCCAGCACAAAGAGCACGACGACCCCAACAAAAAGCTGAAACGCAGCATAAAAACAGAACCCCAGGCCAAGACAGAGCCCGGCCAGGGCGTAGTCGCTATAGCGGCCGCGGCGGATGCCGCGCAGCAGAAAGCCGACGACCAATAACTCAAAGAGCGGCGTGCTGGCATTGTACATGCCGATGCGGCTAAAGTTGACATTCCAGCGCGCCACGGCCACCAACGCGGCCAGCATCCAGCCGCCGGCGCGGCCAAAGAGTTCGCGGCCAGCGAGATAGCCTGCCGCGACCGTCGCCAGCCCCATGAGCACACTCACCAGCCGGATCGACTGGGCAGAGACATCGAAGAGCTGAAACGCGGCCGCAATCAGATAGATATAATGCGACGGTGCATGGATCGACCCGACAAAGATGGGCCGGAACCCAGGGTTTTCGAGGATGCGCAGCGCCTGCAAACCGTTCTCGGCCTCATCGTACCAGACCCCGTACGGAAGTTCGTCAAAGCGCCACAGGCGGAGAAAGAGCGCAAGCAGAAAGAGCACATACGCGGCGACCAACACGCGGAAACGAGACGCTGAAGGAATCGGTTGAACACCCGGCGGCGAATCGCTCTCTGCTCTCCGCTCGCCAAACCTGAGGATCTGTTTGAAAAGTGAAGCGCCGGCCCGGTGCGTTGCACCTGAAAGGTGCGATGCACCTTTGGAGGGGGGCCCATCCCCCAGGTGCATCGCACGCAAAGCGTGCGACGCACCGCCTCTGAGATCGAGCAACAGGGCGCCTCCCATCAGGATGGCGACGCTCGCCACATGCAGACGCCAGAATAGGGCTGTGGGCCGTTCCACGTTGTCGAGGGTGCGTAGCGCTGCCACCGCCAGGGCCAACGCCACAACCAGCGGAATCAGCCGCCACCAATCGTGCTGGCGTAGGTGGGCGCCAAGCGAATCACCGGCCGTTTTCCGACCAAGTTCATGTTGTCCAAGCACCCAGACAAAGATGACCACTGCCACAAAAAAAAGCAGCCCAGCCTCAACAAAAGCAGCCGCTTCAAGCAGACGCTGCCCCCAGAAGGCCAGCAATATTGCACCACTCCCGATTAAAAAACGGCGAATGGTGGGTACACGGTTGGCAGTAGAAACAGGAGATTGAAGAACGGAGACCGCAGACCGAACGCGTCCGATCCTCAGCTTCCAACTTCCACGCTCTTCATGCTGCTTGATCATGGGTGGAACAATGTATCAACGTGGTTTGCACAGTCTACCACGAAGCGACAAAGATACCAAGCAGAAGAATTTTTATCCACAGATTACACAGATTTTGGCTTTTCAATCTGCGCGATCTGCGTAATCTGCGCATAACTTTCTGTTTGACGCAATTGAGCCGGGCGCCTATGGCACAAGTGGGAAACCCATCACCCGGTTGTTGTTGGCGTCAGCAACCAGGACAACGCCACCGATCGGGTCGATCGCAATGCCATTGGGCAAGCCAAAGCGGTTGAGGTCAGAGCCAAAGTTGCCAAAGTTGGCCCGCAGCTCGCCGTTGCTGTCGTAGATAAAAACTCGGAAGAACTGCGGGTCGGTCACGTAGAGTTGGCCATTGGGGGCAGCGGCCACATAAGGTTTCATGTAGATATCGCGGCTGTCCCAACTGGGCACGGGATATTCGGCGACAAAAGCAAGGTCAGTACCCAACCTTTGGATGCGGCGGTTCCACGCATCGGCGACAAAGACCGAACCGTCCACCGGCGAGACGGCTACACTCGTCGGCTCCTCAAAACGCCCGCCGATCACACCGCCGCCGCCCACCTGTTGGATCAGCTCTCCCACCGGGCTGTAGCGCAGGATGCGTTTGTTGCCTGTATCGGCCACCAACAGGTTGCCATCCAGGTCGACCGCCAACCCGCGCGGCCCAAAGAGCGCCAGCGGATCGCCCAATTCCCCGTTCGTGGTGTTGAAATAGCCCCACTTGCGCAGGAAGTTGCCCTCACGGTCAAAGACCTGGATGCGCCCGTTCCAGGTATCAGCCACATAGATGTTGCCGCTCTGGTCGACGGCCACACCCCACGGTTCGTTGAACTGGCCGTCGCCACTTTCGAGCGGCCCGGCCCCATCCGGGTCAACGCAGCCGCTGTTGTCCGCCAGTTTGCAGGTTGAACCAAAGGCGCGCACAAAATTGCCCGCCGCATCGAGCACGACGACCCGGTTGTTGCCGGAATCGACGATAACCCGTTCGCCCTCCGGCCCCACGGCAACGGCGCGCGGCGTCAGCAGTGCCTGGTCACCGTAGACATTGTGATAGAGCGCGCTGGCCGCAAGGTCAAGCTCGGTGGCGCGCGCCCGCGCTTCGAGGCTATCGACCGGCGCGGCCGCCGGCGCCACGCCCAGATCCCAGATCTGGGCGGCCAGGTCGCGGCGTACCCACATCTCGAATTCGTGGCGATGGGGCCACTGGGCCAGGTCGCGCTCAGGCCCCAGCGTCCCTTCGGGTGTGACATCGCGATAACGGCGGTAAAAGAAGATCTCCCAGTTGCGTTTGCGCAAAACCGGGTCCGTGATGTTGCGCCACACATCACCCCACGTCAGGTTGAAGTAGGCCATGTCGGGCCACCAGATGAGGCGATAGGTGCGCTTGACATAGTCGCGCATCACATACGGATGCACCTTTTCATAATTCTTTGGCCCCACGATAACCACCGGTGCGCTCATGTTGTCGCTGTTGGGGTTCTCGGCGTAATACTTTGTATTCGGGTAGAGCCGCATGTACCAGCTAAACGGCCAGGAGCTCTCGTTATCGTAGGCGACTACGATGTTGCGCCCCCCCACCGTCCGCTCGCTGATGGCGTCGATCTCGGCCAGAGCCAGTTTGATGTCGGGCGAGGCGTGGGCGTAGACCAGGTACTCGGTCGCCATGTCGTAGTTGATAAAGGTCAGGCGCCAGCTGGCGCGCACCGTCAGCAGAAAGAGCAAGGTCAAGACGCCCAGGCTCAACAAGCGCCAGCCGGTCGCCCAGCCGACAGTTTCCCCCCAGCGCCAGGCCAGATAGCTCAGCCCCGCCGCCAACCCTACACCCAGCACCCACTGCAACGTGTTTGCCAGCGACAGGATCGACCGATCTGCCGTTGGCCCGCCCCATACCAGCACGGCCAGCACAACGATCAGCGCCGGCGCAATGCCAATGAGCCAGACCGCACGCGTACGCAGCGCGCCTCCCCAATCCACCAGCCGGATCAGCCGGCCCAGCGCCCACCCGCCGAAGACACACATGGGCAGCGCCATGTGGGTGAGCAGCCACGGCATCTTTTCACCCGCCACCGTAAAGCCAACCCAGGCGCCAACCACCCACCAGGCCAGAAAGACAACAAAGTAGGTGCGGATGGTGGCCGGAGAGGGTGTAGTGGACGATGGACTTTGGACAATGGACGATGGCTCGTTGTCGCTCTTTGCAGCGGTAGAGCGGATAGATGGCGGGAGATCGGTCGCGGGCGTCGGGTCCCAGTTGGGGATCCGCAACAGCGAGCGCACCAATACCGCCATGCCCGCCCCACTGAGGATGAAGGGCAAAAACTCGTAGAGCCCGGTCAGGAAGAAATAGTAGTACCACGGCTGGCTGCCGCGCTCCACCTTCTGTTGCGCCAGCCAGTAGCCAAGACTCCCGACGATACCCGAGGCCAGGCCGTTACGCGTGTTGGTCAGAAAGGTCGTGTAGAAGAGGATGGCGATGACCCAAAAGAGGATCATCATCTGCGCCCAGGTGGTAAAGTCAAGCGCGGGTTCTTCACCGGCTTCCTCATCCGCCTTGCGTGTGCCAAACCAGTACCAGGCCAGCGCCACACTCAACGCCGCCAGGGCCAGCACCACGATGATATAGGTCAGGATCACACCGGTGGCCGTGTTCTGCGGGTTCTGGTAGTCGATCTCCGGCCATTCGACCCCAGCGGCGGTGGCCGCCAGATGGATAAAGGGCGACGTAAACGGCAATATCAGCGTTGCCATAAAGATCGCCAGGTCCGCAGCCCGATTATGACGCAGCTTGCGCCACTCCGTCGCACCGATGTGGTTCCAAACCAGTGCGACTGAGACGGCCACCGTAGCCAACAGCCCAATCGCGCCGATGATATCCTGGTCTTGTTTGTGGAAGTAGTACCAAAAACCAAAACCAAAGATGACCGGGGCAAAGGCCAGCAGCGTGCGGTGCTCGATCACCTGCCAGAGCGCCAGCCCGACAAAGAAGATGCCCATGATGGCGCCGCTGATAAAATGGGCCTCCATCGCCAGGATGCCAAAGACCATACCCAGCGTCACCGCCAGCAACCAACGCCGCCCGGCGCTCTCCGGTCGCGCCTCCAGATAGCGGAAGGAGCCATAAACCCAGACGACCAGGAAGAACGCGATAAAGATATCGTCGCGGATATAGCGGCTGTGAAAGAGCAGGCTGGGGCTGATGGTCACCAACACACCGGCCATCAGCGCGCTCATGCGGCCAATGTACCGGCGGAAGAGATAGACCACACCCACGAGACCGATGCCAAGCAACGCTGGCGCTAAACGGGCAGTAGCGTCGCTGTCGCCAAAGAGAAAGTAGAAGAGCGCGGTCACGTGGTAACGCAGCGGCCCGTGCATCATGGGGTTGTGTTCATACTTCCCCGCGTCATAGAGATAATAGGCGTAGATTGTATGTAGACTCTCATCATGGCTCATAGCGCGCACGCCCAGATCGACAAAGCGCAACACCGCCGCCACGACCAACAGCCCGACCCAGGCTACCACTTCCCAGTTCAACCGCACACTCGCCAACAGCGGACGGTCCAGCACCCCAGCCCGCGGCGGCGTAGTCAACATCTCACTCTCCATATCCAACCCCCGAAATCAACACAGAGTGCGGAATCGGTTCCACGCTCCACGTTCTACGTTCTACGCTCTACGTTTTACGTTACTCTCCCCCTCGCACCCACAACACAACCTGGTCGGCGGGTGGGGGAGCGGGAAGTTTGCGGAAGAGCAGCCAGCGCATGAGGTTGCGCAGCCAGCGCTCCCAGGCCTGGCCGAGCCGGGCCACCGGGCCGCTGACGGTCTCTGGCGGTGTCTCACCGCTGGGCAGCAACTGGGATGGCAGCCAGTAGGTGCGCAGGCGGTAGCGGCTGCCCATATAGCCGGCCAGAGTGGTATCGCTCGAACCCTCGCCCAGGGTGATGACAAGGGGTGCTTGCTGACCAGGCTGCGCCTCCCCCCCCGGTGCCAGGACCCAGCTCAAATTGCGCATATCGCGCAGATACCAGCCCAGCACCGGGTCAGGCTGCGCCACCTGGCCGGCGCCCTGCGGTCGCGCCATCTGTACGAGGATTGGCATCTCGCCCGCATCGCCGGTGCGTTGAGCGCTCAACAGGCGGACATTTTCCACAAGCTGGCGCACATCTGGGTCGGTGTACCCGGCAAAGAAGCCATCCGGCTCGTTGAACTGAAAGCGATGGTTGAGCTGCCAGTTGCTGCTCAACGCCACCAGCAAGAAGATCATGGACCCGTAGCTGCCCACGAGTAACCACGCCTGCCGCCAATCTGCCCACAGGGCATAGAGCACCACCGTGAGCGCCGCCAGCAACAGAAAGAGCACCATGCCACGCGCAATCACCAGGTCAAACTGGCGCTGAGAAACCAACGCCAGACCCCAGAAGCTAGCCGAAATCAACAACACGCTTACCAGCCCCAGCAAAAGCCAGCTCTCGCGCCAGACGACACCGGTAGGCAAGCGGCGGAAAATTATGGCGATCAAGTCGGCGGCAGCCAGCAGCAGCGGCAACCCAATCATCGGCAGGCTGAGCGGGTTGCGCCCAGGCAAAAATCCCAGCAGAAGTCCCCACAGCAGCCAGGCTGTGAGAAAGGAGCGCCAGACCACTCGCCTGCGCAAGAGCGGGTCCGCAGCCAGTGTCTCTTCATCTACGGCGACTAACCAGAGCCGGGCAAAACCCAACAGCCCAAAGACGACGAGCATAGGTTGGTCGACAACCAGCCGGAGCAACCACCAACTGAGCGGGTAGACAGCTTCGTCACCGCCCGATAGCGAGCGGAGCCAGACACTGAGGCTGGTGCTGACCATCCCCAAACCGGCCGGTTGCGCCAGCCAGGCCGTGGCGCCGAGGATGGCTGTCGCAGCAAAAGTCAGTAGATCACGGCGGCTTCCCAACCCTTTTTCGCGCACTTGGTGGAGGCCAGGGTCAAATTGCACTAGAAAGAGCGCCAGCACAACCACAAAACTCCAGGCAAGCGGCCCGCTCACCAATAACAGACCTGCCGCCACCGCAGTCACGGCGCGCCAGCGCGACAGCGAGGATGCAGTCGTCGGCAAGTGCAGCAACATCGCCAGCCCGCTGAGGGTCAGCAGAGCAAAAAAGACGCTGAACGCAGCGCCATCGGCCAGCCGGCTAAAGGTAGTAAGCCAGGGATCAATCGCGATGAGTAGCGCTGCCACCAGCGCAACCTCGCGTCCCAGCCAGGGCCGCAGCCACCAAAGCGGCAAGATAGTGGCGACGCCGGCCAGCGCAGGTGTGCTACGGGCAAGCACATCGCTCCCCCCGGCGATCCAAAAGAGCAGAGTGTCAACGGCAAAAAAGAGCGGGCTGGCCGCTGCGGGCAGAGCTGGCGCCTCTCGTCCGGCTGCGGCCAACCATGCCGGCCAGACATTGGCCGCTTCCAGATTGTTCAACGGTTGGGCAGCCAACGTAAAGAAGCGCAGGCCAGCGGCAACCAACAGCAGCCAGCCGTACAGCGCATGTTCGACCGTCAGCCGCAACCAGGCTGAGGTTCTCTCCACCTGGGCAAGGTCGTCCAACCCATGACTGCTCTGGGCATGACCATCCTCAACGAGAGTGTCTTGGCTTCGCCCAGCAGGTGCGAAGCCTTCCTGAAGCGTGTCACCAGGGGCGAGAACGTCCGGCGGCGCTGTGTCGAATGGGGTTTGCGTCTGCATACTCAAACTCGGCCTATCGTAAGCGTGCGGCGCCATCTGAGGATGGTCACTGCGTGCGATTTATCGGTTCAACCGGAGGGTGGGGGCGCCGGGGCTGGCGTTGGCATTTCGACACCGCGCCCCACTTCACTCATGCCCGGTGTGATCGTGGGGGCAAACGGAGAGTCGCTTGCCTCGAACGGGATCAGGGTTGGTTGTCGTGCTTGCACAACTTCCACAGGCGCTGGCAGTTGCCCCGGCGTCGTGTTAACACCGTTGCCAGCCAGGAGTGGTTGCTGTGTCAGAAACAGGTGCATCGTAGCAGGGCCAACCAGGCTGGGCTGGTTTTCGAGAACCCCTGGCCACACCGGTGTGGGGGCTGTTGTAGGGGCCAATGCTACGCCGACAAACAGCAGAAGGCCAACGCTTAACCAAGCCAACAGGGGCTGCGGCCGCACAGCAGCCAAGGACCAGCCCGCCCACGATGGTTGCTGCTCTGCTTGGGTCAGCAGGCGTATCCGTAATTGCCGGCGGATGCGACTCTCATGGCTCACATCCAGATGTGAGAGTTGGTCAGCCAGTTGCAACAGCGCACGGAGTTCGTCGGCTTTGCCGGGCGCACCTGGCCCGAGTAACGGGCTGCGCCGCCAGTCACGGTTTTTGCTATTGAGTTCTATGCTGCTTTTGATTTTGCTCATCTCACGCATCACCGGCCTCAAGCTCCGCCCGGAGCCGCCGGAGCGCCCGAAAAAGAATGACGCCAACATTGCTTTCCGTCAGACCGGTCAGACCGGCAATCCGTCGATTGGTGAGTTGGCCGGCGAACTTGAGCGCCAGCAGATCGCGCTCCCGGTCGGATAGTTTCGCCAGGGCATTCAGGAGCACTTGTTGCTCTTCGCCCCGGATGACCCGCTCTTCCGGTTGTGGTGCGTCGCAAACCCACTCCTGGAGTCGGTCGAATGAGAGCCAACGCCGGCGCCGCAGCCTGCGCAACTGGTCGGTGACCGCATTACGGGCGATGGCAAAGAGCCAGATGGCAAAGGCGCCCTGCTCCGGCTCATAGCGCGCCAGCGAAGTCAACACCCGTTCAAAAATCTGTGCGGTTACATCATCGGCCTGGGCAGCATCGGGCAGGCGATAGCGCACATAGGTGTAGACCGGGCCATAGTAGTGGTCATAGATTGCGGCAAATGCGGCAGGATCCACCTTCGCCGCTGCAATCCATGCCTTTTCATGCGGGTGACTGTCCAGCGTGGGCGCCGATACACTCATGGTCAACTCAGACAGTTTGTATGTTTGCCCGGCAAAGCCAGATTGTGTAGAACTTGTTTGAAAAGTGGGGTGGCAACTGGTGCGATGCACCCGCAGGGTGTGTTGCACCTTTCGACCAAGGCAACCTCTCAGGTGCATCGCACACTATGCGTGCAACGCACCAAGGCAATAATCTCCCTTTTCAAACAGCTTAGAACCAATAGATTGTCCGGGTAGCTGGTCCTACACCTAATTTGTGGTCTTAACAGATAATACGTTTTCAGCTTCGTTGTATTACAAAATTGAACGCTTGCACCGAATGAGCACTTGTCACCGGTGCGAAGGCAACGCATTACCCCCGCGCCGCTGATAGATCCGCACGTCTCCCTGCTCAAACACCAGGTCCATCACTCGCATCAGCCGTTCCTCGGCCAGCGGCGTGATCTCATACTGCCCCCGCTCGGTGGGGCCGACATAGACATAGTCGATATTGTACCGCTCCAACAGCTCGCCGATCTGTTCGGGCGAACCGCTGCGGTAGATCAGTTCCAGCGCTTCGGCGCGGCCGCCGGCCATTGCACCGTAAGCCTTACCACGCCACTGGCTCTGATGGCCGTCCCAACCCAGCAACGTGGGCCGGCCGGTGGCGGCGCTGATCCGTGCGGTGTGGGCTTGATAAGGGCGACCAAGCCCCTGAACAACGATGGAGCCTACCGGCGTATTTGCCCGTACCCAGTGGATAGCCGCCAGTTCGGCTGGATTCTCCTGCCCTACATAGGCAATCGCATCAAAGGTGGGCGTAGCTGTGGCAAAGCCATGGGTCTTGCTATAGCTTGCGGCCACGGGAAAAAGCAGCCCACCCGCGATCAGGGCCAGCGCCAGCACTGACAACCCAGTCACCCAGGGCGGCGCCTTTCGTCTATGCGAAATCGCTTCTACGATAGCATAAGTTGCGCCCAATCCAAAGAGCAGCCAGGCCTGATAGTAAAACTTGAAAATGGTGTTCATGCGCGAACCAAAGTTGTCGCGTAGATAGACAAATTCAGGTGCATAGACGAGCAGCAGCCCCAATGCGCTCAGCAGCAGCGCAAAGAGCGTCGCCTGGTGTGCACGCTGCTCCGCCGCTGGCAGCATGCGTGCCGCCACGGTCAGGCGCCAGATGAGCACCCCAGTCACCGCCAACAACCCGCCAACGATTAGAAAGGTCCACCCCTGCCGGCTCCATCGCTCTACGATAAAGGGCCAATGGCTCTCACTTCCCTCTGGCAGCGCC
>QEUW01000577.1 GCA_003577005.1 Chloroflexota bacterium
CGGTGTCCTCAAGACCCGCAAGCCCTTCGACCCCCTGCATCTCCGCAACATACCAGTTGGGGGTTGACTTTCAACACACAATCTCTGTGTTCCTGCTTTTTGTCTTCTTTTTCCCATTTTGTGCTAATTCCTGCGCAGGCGCGGGTTGAAAATTTCGTCCACACTCGACTGCAACGATAAGAGCGAGAAGGCGATGAGCGTCAAGAAAACCGTCGGCGGGACAAAGGCCCACCACGCGCCGGTGCGCACCGATTCCCAGAGCAGCGCCCAGTGTAGCATGATGCCCAGCGAAATCGTCCGGCTGGGCCCCAGCCCTAACATACTCAAAGCCGCTTCCTGGAGAATGCCGCTGCTGAGTTGCAAGACAAAAGCCATCACGATGTACGACAGCATGTATGGGATGATTTCACGCACAATCAATGCAAATGGCCCCGAACCAGAGATGCGCGCGACATCCACATGTTCGCGGGTGCGCAGACTGCTCGTTTGCGCCCGCACGGCGCGAGCGGTCCACGGCCAGCTCGTGATGCCAATGATCAGTCCCATGGTGACGATGGAGCGGGTGCTCACCGCAATCGAGAGCAGGATCAAGATCACAATCGAGGGGATGGTGATGACCACGTTGGTCAGCCCCATCAGCGCCTCTTCGACGATGCCACCCGAGTAGCCAGCCACCGTACCGATAAAGACGCCGATGAGCGTGGCCACCGCCCCGGCGATCAGCCCGATGATCAGCGAGGTGCGGATGCCAAACATCAACTGCGTAAAGACATCGCGGCCAAAATTGTCGGTGCCCAACCAGTTGGTGGCCGAGGGAGCGTCAAAGAGCCCGCCCACGGTCCTCATCGGCTCCTGTTTGTCGAGGATCAGCGGCCCCAGAAAGCCAAAGCCCACGAGCACGACCAGAAAACCTAGACTCGTTAGAAAGCGCCGGTTGAAGGTCGGCGCGCCAGCGAGCATACGGCGCAGGTCGGTCCAAAAGATCGATTCGGTCTTTAGCGGTCGTTCCCGTGCGACAACGGCCATACGTTCTCCTTAGCGTTCCCCGGCTTCTCGGGCCCGGATTCTTGGGTCGATAAAGCCATAGGCGACATCGACAATAAAGTTTGCCAGCAACACAAAGATCATGATCAACAACGTGATCCCCTGAACCACCGGATAATCGTTCTGGCGGATCGAGCTAAACAACAACGTGCCGATCCCCGGATACGAAAAGACGATCTCGGTGATGAGCGCACCGCCGACGAGCGAGCCGATGGCAAGCGCCAGGCCGGTGACCTGGGGCAGCACGGCGTTGCGAAAGATGTAGGCAACGATGCGGTTGTCGGAGACGCCCATGCCGCGCGAGTAACGCACATAGTCGGCGTCCAGCTCATAGATCGCCATGGCGCGCATCCCCACCGCCTGGCCGCCGATAAAGATCAGCACCAGCGAGAGGAAAGGCAACCAGTAGTGATATAACGCACTCTGAATAAAATACCAGTTCCACGATGGGCTCATGGCGTATGAGTAGCCGCCACCCGGCGGGAAGACCGGCCAGTGAACGGCAAAGGTGTAGAGCAGGAGAATCGCCAGGCAATAATAGGGTATGCTCGAAATAAAGAGCGAAACCGAAAACGCCCCTCGGTCCAACCATCCCCCCTTGTAGGCGGCCAGTGCGCCCAGCACGTTGCCCAATACCCAGCCGATCACGATGGCCGGCAACTGGAGCGCGATGGTCCATGGCAGCGCCTGGGCGATCATCTCCTGCACCCGGGCCGGTGCGCGCGCAAACGAGATCCCCAGATCCCCCTGCGCCAGGTTGCGCAGATAGATCAGAAACTGCATCCACAACGGCTTGTCCAGCCCAAATTGTTCGATATAGGAAGAATAAATGCGCTGGAGCGCCTCACCGCTCATCGCACCGCCGGCTGACATCTGCGCCACGATGGTATCCACCGGGTTGCCAGGGATCAGGCGGGGCAGCATAAAATTGAAGACCAGGGCCACAAAAAACGCCAGCAGAAACCAGAGGATCTTGTTGAGCAAATAGCGCTGAAAGGTTGTCATCTTCTGCACCGTGATGCGTAATGCGTAATGCATGATGCGTGATGGGTGATGGGTAGTGTACGCACCCGTTACAGGTTACGCATTACGCATCACGCATCACGCATCACTTATCACTTTTCCCTTACTCCTTCGGCTTGATAGCGTAGAGCAACTGGATGCCCAACCGTTCCGTTGTCGGCGGGGCCACCGGGTTGTTCTCATCCGGGAAGCCAGTCCAGACGCTCTCGTTGTACTCGTAGAACTCAAGCGGCCGGTACATGAGCGGGATGGCCGGGATGTTCTCGCGGAAGATCGTGTCGATCTCGCTAAAGAGCTGCATCTGCTCGGCCTCGTCCGCACTCGCGGCGACCCGGTCCAGCAGACTGGCGATCTCCGGATGCTCGAAGCGGCCATAGTTCCAGAAGGCGGCCTGGCCAAAGGTGGGCACGCCGCGATTGTCCATCACATCGCGGAAGCGTTGCCACGGGCTGGCCGGCCCAGCCCCGGCGACAAACCAGAGGGCAAGGTCAAAGTCGCCTTGCTGCATGTGCGTCGTCACGACTGGCGCATCCGGGAACTCGGAGCGCACCTCGATGCCGATCTCGGTGGCGCTTTGGGCCACCAGGTCGATGGCCGTCATCCAGTCGGTCCACCCGTAGGGGGTCTGGGCGGTGTAGGGTCCCAGGCGGATACCGTCGGGCAGGACGTAGATGCCGTCACGGCCTTTGGTTGCACCCAGTTCCTGTTCGAGAATCTCCACCGCTTTGGCCGGGTCATAGGTCCAGCCGCTCGCCTCGACGGCTGCGGCGTCGAAGAACTTCGCCTCGCCGCCATCGGGGATGACCAGGCTGGCGTTGGCCGGGCTTGAGTAGCGCGACATAGCGGTTTCGGCGATCTGCGGGTAGTTGATGGCGTGGGCCAGTGCTCGCCGCACCTGTGGGTTGTCCAGCCCGGGCTTGTTCCCGTTGACAAAGAGCAGCGGGATCGAGCCGGGGATGTAATACGGCTCCTGCTTGAACCAGGTGCCGACGGGCAGCCCCCGTTCTTCCCACATCTTCCAGATCTGCGGGACGAACTGTTGCGAGAGGTCCACCTCACTCCGTTGCAGGGCCAGATTGCCATCGTCGTTGCTCTTGAAGATGGGATGCACGATGTACTTGGGTGCCGGGACACCGTAGATCTCATTTCCCCAGTAGTTGTCATCGCGCACCAGCGCCACACGCTCCGGCGAGTACTCCATGACCTTGTAGGGGCCTGAGCCGACCGGTTCGTTGTCCACGACCAGCGTCAGGGGCTCACCGGATTGCTCGCGCGCCTCCCAGATGTGTTTGGGCAGGATGCGAACCGTGGCGAGGAAGTTCTTGAACATGCCGGGGTTGAGGCGTTCGGGGTTCAACTTGAATTCGAGGGTGCGGTCATCGCTGGCCGTCACCTCGGCGACATACTCCCAGAAGGTGCTGTAGACCAGGTCGGTGTGGCGCTGGGCCAACTCGAAGGTGAACAGCACATCTTCGACCGTCAGCGGCTCGCCATCTTGCCAGTAGGTACCGGGCTGCATGGTGACTGTGGCGGTCGTCTCGTTGCTAAAGGCCATATCCTTGCCCAACACCGGGTCCAATCCACCGGTCAGCAGGTTGTAGCCAAACAGAGTCTGAAAGATCTGCTGGTGTTGGCCACCGGCGGGCCAGGTGATTTGGCCGGCTGCAATCGGGTTGAAGGTGGTCGGCGGGCCCCACTGGTGGCCGGCCATGTAGAGGGTCTCGTTGCGGGGCAACTGGCCTGGGGCGGTTGTGGTTTCCGGCTCGATGATGGTGACACCGCCTTCCGCCCCCGTGGGGGGCCGTGCGGCTGGCTGGCAGGCGGCCAGATAGCTCATACCCACCATCACGCCACCGAGGGTAGCCACATCGCGCAGGAACTCGCGC
>QEUW01000578.1 GCA_003577005.1 Chloroflexota bacterium
CTCTGGTTACCCAGTTCCTCGACGCGTCCATGCCTGCCGCCGAGGCCGATCCTACCCAGGCCGACGGGACCGAGAAATAGCAGGCAACAGTCTTTCAATCGCTGGCCCCACCCCCGCCAAAATGCGCGAGGTAGCGTCAATACTTCGCCAGCAACTCGCCCACCTGGAGTTTACCATCCGCCATGCAAGATTCGACGGGCCGGTGTATTGTGTGGAAAGCAGCAAGTAAGGAACTGACATGCGCAAAGTAATCTACTCATTATCCATGTCTCTCGATGGTTTTATGGAGGGGCCTAACAACGACCTGAGTTGGGTCCTCGTTGACGAGGAGTTTCACCGCTTTTCTAATGAACAAGCCAAGGCCATTGACACCTCGCTCTATGGACGCGGCCTGTACGAAACCATGCGCTATTGGGACACGGCTGACACCCTGCCAGGCAGCGAGCCGTATGAGGTCGAGTTTGCTCAGATCTGGCAAAAGATCCCCAAGGTTGTCTTCTCGACCACCCTTCAGGAGGTCGGCCCTAACGCACGACTGGTGCGCGGCAATGTCGCCGAAGAAGTCAATCGGCTCAAAGCGCAGCCCGGCCAGGCGATGGACGTCGGCGGCGCTGGTCTCGCCGCGACCTTCATGCGGCTGGGCTTGATCGATGAGATTCAGGTCTTTCTCCAACCAGTCGCCATTGGCTCTGGCACGCCCATGTTTCAAATAGACGAGACGGTCAAGCTGCATCTGATCGAAGCCAGGCCATTTACGTCCGGTGTCGTGTTCTTGCGCTACGAGACTGACTACAGCTCCGCGTCGTGAGGGTTATCGCCACGCACCAGGCATTGAGGCGGGCCACTGCACTATTCGGCTATCCTGATGACGCGCTACAGCCAGTCGGGCAAGCGGTTGGCTGAGATAAAAGGAGCATCACATGCGCAAACTCTTTTCTTTCAATATGATCACGCTGGATGGGTTCTTTGAAGGCCCAAACCAGGACATTAGCTGGCATAACGCGGATGACGAATTCAACGAGTTCGCCATCGAGCAGACGAGCGGGCGCCTGGTCTGGCATTTTCGCCCCCTAACCAATGGAGGACGTTTTCTCTCCACACCCACCGTGGGTGCTAACGGTGCCATTTATGTGATGAGCGAAAACGGCTGGCTTTATGTTCTTCGTCCGGATGGCAACGTCCGGTGGAGCTTTCAAGCTCTGATCGGCTCTCCCTTTAAGCTGCCTCCGCTTGTCGCCGCTGATGGTACAGTTTACATTGCCGGCGAAAATCGACAAATTTTTGCTGTGCATGATGATGGCAGGCTGAAATATCAGTTTAGTACGGCGAGTCAGATTCTGGCGCAGCCGGCGCTGTCCCCCGCCCAGAAGCTGTTTGTGGCAACGGCAGATCGCACACTCGATGTCCTCAACCCTGATGGCTCCCTGCACTTTCAGTTCCGCCCGCCGACGGGAACATTCCGAACCTCCCCCATCTTGTCTGCCAATGGACGGCAGGTGTACGTAGCCGTCCAAGAGCGTACCCTGTATGCGGTAGATACTCAGACCGGAGTGCAGCGGTGGGCGTACACCACGGATGGCGAGATCCTAAGTGGCCCTGCCGTGGACAGTGCCGGCTACATCCATCTAGGCAATACGAACGGCCGCTATGTAATTCTCACTCCTGAAGGCAAAGAACTTAGCACCTTCTCAGGTTGGTTGTCCATTACGCAGCCGCCGGCACTGGCTGCGGCGGGTGACGTGCTCATCAATACAGGCACTAGCGCCTTGCAGCGTCTGAGTTTATTGCCAGACTATTGGGATGGTCGGCCGGATGTGCAGCCAACTGACAGTAAGAAAATATGGCGCTTTGTCAATCCGGTCGCAGTTGACATTGGTGCTGACGTGCTACATCGCGCCTTGCTGCCTAATAGCACGCCCATCACTGGCCGTGGGGTAACGGTGGCTGTCGTGGATTCGGGCGTCTATTTTACTCCAGAGGTCAAAAAGGAACTGAGCGCTCAACTGAAACGGCAATTTCTCGGTCAGGCAGACTTTGTCAATAAACAGTGCACCACGTACATCACTAATGACAAATTCTATACGAGCGGCGCCCAATATGATGGCTACTGTTTCTCTGATGCGACCCAAAGTCGCGACGGCTATGGTCACGGCTCGCATGTGGCCGGCATCATCTGGAATAACTTCCTTGACTACGCTACCGGGGTCAACCTAGGAATTGCGCCCCAAGCTAATATTCTTAGTGTACGCGTCTTGGATGACAAGGGCGTCAGTAGTTATACGAATCTGATCCAAGGGATCCAGTATGTAGTCCAACAGAAAGACACGTTTGGTATTCGGGTCTTAAATCTGAGCCTCAGCGCTTACGCTACTACCCCCTATTTTGTTGATCCCCTCAATCGGGCGGTCGAACAAGCTTGGGCGCATGGCATCGTGGTAGTGGCGGCCGCCGGCAACATGGGACCAGGCGCCTCGACGGTGACTGTACCAGGTAATGACCCCTATGTCATCACTGTGGGCGCCCTAGACAGCAAACGCACCCCAGGTTACTGGGCCGATGACACGCTACCGCAGTGGTCAGCAAGCGGTCCCACGCGAGACGGTTTTGCCCAACCGGACGTCGTAGCGCCGGGTGCACAGATAGTTTCGTACATGTACAACGACCATACCAACATGGCAAATTCGGCTTGGCTGGTACAACAGCACCCGGACTATTCGCAGACGGCAAGTCTCTTTCGTATGAATGGGACAAGCATGGCTACAGCCATCACCTCAGGGGTGATTGCACTCATGTTGCAGGCGAATCCGAATTTGACGCCAGATCAGGTCAAGTACCGGTTAATGCACTCAGCGCGACCGGCGCTGAGTGCGGATAAGAGTCCGGTTTATAGCATCTTCCAGCAAGGCAGGGGGCGTATCTGGGCACCGGATGCCGTGCTAGGCACCACCTTTCCGGCGGATGCACGCGCCAATGTAGGTCTGGACATCCAGCGCGACCTAGCGCATATTTGCTGCCAGAGCTGGAATGACCACGACGGTGACGGATTGGTAGAGGAGGGAGAGCTTGATCCGGCCGAGCTGGCTGCCCACAATCAAGGCCCCGTCCGTCGGACGGGGCTAGTGGATAGCAACGGTCAGGTTGTGGCATATCTCTACACTGTAACAGACTCAAGCGGCCGTGAATGGGTCATGGGCGTCGCACGTATGATAGATGGCATCTGGCTGGACTACGAGACGTTGAAAGCATCGGGCTGGACACGCACCGATCGAGCCGGCGCCTGGGATACAGAGACGACCTGGAGTGGCGGGTGGCCGTGGTCCGGTGGCTGGACCTGGAGTGGCGGGTGGTCGTGGTCCGGTGGCTGGACCTGGAGTGGCGGGTGGTCGTGGTCCGGTGGCTGGACCTGGAGTGGCGGGTGGTCGTGGTCGGATGGTTGGACCTGGTCAGGCAGTCTTGAGCTCAAGGCGTCTTCTGCATCGGCAACCCACTGGGTGCACGACAACGGCACGGTGGACGTGGCCAGCAGCGAGCCGGCTTTAACCGCAGCCGGACAGCTTTCAGATGAGCATGAGACTGCCAGTACATCTGCTGTTGAAAGAGACAACCAGTTGAAGATACTTTTCTTACCTTTGGTGCGGCGCTAACGCAGCAGGGAGATCGATGGCTATGATACCTAACATTACTTTGTCCCCTGATGGCGTCAAGCAAGAACAGAGCACCGTCCATTGGGTTTCTTTTTACACTGGTGCAGTTACCACGATAGGGGTGGGCATCACCCTTTTGGCGTTCACACACCCTACGTCTGATTGGCCAGGCCTATTCCTGTTCATGATTGCAGCAGGTCTGGCTGAACTGACCAGTGTGGAGTTGTTTGCCAATAGTCGTAGCCGCATTTCTGTCTCGACGATCTTTGCCATCGCCGCCATTATACT
>QEUW01000579.1 GCA_003577005.1 Chloroflexota bacterium
CTGGTGGGTGATCTGATCCGCCCCACGTCCGGCGCAATCCAGGTCAAAGGTAAGAGCGCTCACCAGGCCCGGCTCGACCAGGACTACGGCATGGTCTTTCAGGCGCCGGTACTCTTCGAGTGGCGCAGCATTCTTAAGAATGTCATGCTGCCGCTGGAATTACGCGGCCTGAACCGGGCAGAACAGCAGAAGCGCGCGCACGAACTGATCCGCATGGTCGAGTTGGCCGGCTTTGAGCACCATTATCCCTGGCAGCTTTCGGGCGGGATGCAGCAGCGCGCCGCCATCGCCCGTGCCCTGGCGATCCAGCCCAGGCTACTGCTCATGGACGAGCCATTTGGCGCGCTCGACGAGATGACGCGCGAGCGCATGAACATGGAGTTGCACAAGATCTGGCGCGAAACGAAGACCACGATCATCTTTGTCACCCACAGCATCGCCGAGGCCGTCTTTCTCTCGACGCGTGTGGTGGTCATGTCAGCGCGACCAGGGCAGATTTTGCGCCAGATCGACGTACCGCTCACCCAACCCCGCGGCGAGCACACGCGTGAAGAAACCGCCTACTTCCGGGTGGAAACCGAGGTGCGCGAGTGGTTGCGCAAGGCCAAGGGATATGAGATGCATGGTGTGGGGTGAAATTAGAAACTTAAGGAGATTTATGGGGGTTTGTGGGATTTGAAATCTGCAACACCGTAATCTCCTCAACCTCGTCGCGAGCAGAGACCTTATGACCTTACGACGCAACCTTCCCGCCATCGTCCTCTTTATAGCGGTTATTGTGATCTGGGAAGCGTCGGTCTGGGCGCTCAGCATCCAGCGCTTTCTCTTGCCCGCGCCGTCGGTGATCTGGCAGGCATTTACCGGCAACTTTGACCGGCTGGTGCATATCGGGTGGTTTACGACCAAAGAAGCGTTGGGCGGATTTGCCATTGGCTGTAGCGCCGGCATCCTGGTTGCCTTGGCTACGGCGCGCTGGACGCTGGCGAGCGAGACGCTGATGCCCTTTGCCATCGCCGCCAATTCGGTGCCGATCATCGCCTTTGCACCCATCCTCAACAACTGGTTTGGCGTGGACAATCCGTTTTCGAAAATGATGATCGTGGCGGTGATCGTCTTCTTCCCTATGATGATCAACACGCTGCGCGGGCTGACGCTGGTTGACCCGGCAGCCATCGAGTTGATGCGCTCGTATGCGGCCAGTGAGTTTGAGATCTTGCGCAAGGTGCGGCTGCCCAATGCGCTGCCCTACATGTTCAACGCGTTCAAGGTGGCGGCCACCCTGAGCATGATCGGCGCTGTGGTCAGCGAATACTTTGGCGGCAACCGTTCGGCGCTGGGTGTCTTTATTACCCAAGAGGCCGCCCAGTTTCGCTTTCACAACTCGTGGGCAGCCATCATCATTGCCTGTATCATCGGCATCACCTTTTACCTGGTCGTCTTGCTGGCCGAGCGTTTTGCCATCCCCTGGCATAGTTCGGTGCGGACAACAGAACCATCGTAGACGACGTTTATGCAACTGGAAACTGCGCGGTTGCGGATGCGCGACTTTGTGGCCGAAGACTGGCCGGCGGTGCAAGCCTACCAGTCCGACCCGCTCTATTTGCGCTACAACCACTGGACCGAGCGCACGGAGGCCGATGTACGCAACTTTGTTGAGATGTTTATCGACCACCAGCGGGCGCACCCTCGCACCAAATTTCAACTGGCGCTGGTACTCAAAGCAGAAGGCCGGCTGGTCGGCAACTGCGACATTCGCATCGAGAACGTAGAACAGCGTGAAGCAAGTATTGGCTATGAACTCGACAGCCGTTACTGGGGCCAGGGGTTGGCGACCGAAGCCGCACAGCGGATCGTACGTTTCGGCTTTGAAACGCTCAAACTGCATCGCATCTGGGCCCAGTGTGTAGCAGTCAACGTTGGCTCAGCGCACGTCTTACACAAGATCGGCATGAAACAGGAGGGCGGTTTACGCGAAAAAGAGTGGATTAAAGGGGAATGGCACGACCACTTACTCTTTGCCATCCTCGATCACGAGTGGCGGGCGCACGGGCAATCGCCTCGCTGACCCCAACGATTGTTATCACCCAAACAGAAGGAGCTCATCCCATGAAACGAATGCACCGATTGTTACTGCTGGTTGTGTTGGCCTTACTAGCGGCCTGTGCCGCACCAGCTGCTGCACCGGCCGCACCTGCCGGTGGCGAGGCGACCGAACCGGCTGGAGAAGCTGCTGAAGAGGCCGCCCCCGCTGGCGAACTGACCCCGATCCGCCTGCAATTGCAGTGGGTCACACAGTCGCAGTTTGCCGGCTACTATGCTGCGCTCGACCAGGGGTACTACGCCGACGAGGGTTTGGATGTGACGATCCTCGAAGGCGCGGTCGAGATCGTGCCGCAGCAGGTGGTAGCCGCCGGGGAGGCGGAGTTTGGTATCGCCTGGGTGCCCAAGGTGCTGGCCTCGCGCGAACAGGGCGCCGACCTGGTCAACATCGCCCAGGTCTTCCAGCGCAGCGGTACCTTGCAGGTCTCCTGGGCCGACAGCGGCATCACCAGCCCGGCGGATTGGGCCGGCAAACGCGTCGGCACCTGGGGCTTTGGCAACGAGTTCGAGGTCTTTGCCGCACTGCGCCAGGCCGGCATCGAGCCCGACGACCCCAACGCCGTCACCATTGTCCAGCAGCCCTTTGACATGGCGCTCTTCCTCAACCGCGAGATCGATGCAGCCCAGGCCATGATCTACAACGAGTATGCCCAGGTACTCGAAGCGGTCAATCCTGAAACAGGTGAACTTTACCAGCCTGAAGATATGGTCGTTATTGATTACAACGACGTTGGCACGGCCATGCTCCAAGACCACGTCTTTGCTCGCGAGTCGTGGTTGGCCGAAGAGGGCAACGAGGACATTGCCATCCGTTTCCTGCGCGCCTCGTTCAAGGGGTGGATCTTCTGCCGCGATAACTTTGATGAATGCGTTGACATCGTGCTCGCCAACGGCCCGACACTGGGCGAAGGACACATGCGCTGGCAGCTCAATGAGATCAACGCGCTCATCTGGCCCTCCCCCAACGGTATCGGCATGTTGGATGATGACCTCTACCAGCAGACGGTGGACATCTCGGTCGAATTCGGGGTGTTGGAGAATCTGCCCGATGAAGGCGCAGCCCGCACCGACCTGGCCGAACAGGCGCTGGCTGGCCTGACAGACCTGGACACCACTGGGGAAAACTTCCAGAAACTCGACGTGGAGGTCACGCAGGGCGGAGAGTAGACGAACAGCGGCACAGCCATTAACAATTATCAATTGACAATTGTTAATGGCTGTGCCGCCCGAGCGGTGTCAGCCGTTGTTTGAAAGGTAATATGCGCAAGCTCCAAGATGCATCTGACACATGGTGGGCAGCATCCAGCACCTGCTTATGGCTATACGAAGAGATCAAGGGGCTGCCACAGCCGTGGCGCGTGCGCAGCGTTCACACCCATGCCTGCAACCTGGAACGGGCAGACGGGAAGATTGCTACACTCGTTAGCCCGCGCTACGGCAACGGCCCTTTTCATATCGTCGTGCCGGCGACGGTCTTTGCACAGATTCAGCCAGATGAACTGGTTCACATCGGCAACGGGCAGATTCGCCTCCCGGCAGGTACGATAGACGCTCATCGCGTACTTCTCTGGCACCCCCGCTTGCCAGCGCCCACCCTAACCCCAGCATCCGATCGCTTAACTCGATCGCCTTTATTCTGGCTATACGAAGAAATAAAGCGGGCCCACTCTCCCCTACTCAGCCCGCAAATCACTACATATCAGCAACAGGTGGAAATGGCCCTGGCTGCTTTGCAGGCAGGCTGGCGCACGGGCGATCTACACCTGATCACGGCGGGCGCCCGGCGGCTGGCCGGCCTGGGGCCCGGTCTAACCCCGGCCGGGCGCCCGGCGGCTGGCCGGCCTGGGGCCCGGTCTAACCCCGGCGGGGGATGATCTGTTGGTGGGCTGGCTGGCGGGGATCTTCTTTTATGGGGAGCGTGGCAACCTGGGTGTACGCGGCGCCGCAGTTGGCCAGGCTGTCGCCGCGACTGCTGCGGCGCGCACCACGCGCCTGAGTGCCGCGTGGCTGCGTCACGCAGGTATGGGGGAATTTGCCGAACCCTGGCACCAACTGGCCGCCGGCCTGGAGACCGGTGACCCGGCCGTCATGGCGCAGGCGACCCATTGCATTCTCAACACAGGCGCCACATCGGGGCAGGAAGCCATGAAGGGCTTTCTCTACGCCCGGCGTCTGTTCGACACTCCTGACCCGTCTGGACAGGTTCAAAACGAACCAAAATCGT
>QEUW01000580.1 GCA_003577005.1 Chloroflexota bacterium
CTTCTTGAGCCGGCAATTCAAAGGGGAACGCTTCGTCCACGCTCCGGTTGATCCAAAGGGGCGAGACCAGCCACCAGGCTAGTGGAGCAATGACGGTAAAGGCGATAACAGCAACGGCAACAATCAAAGTGCGATTTCTCATCGTTTGACTCCTCTCCAGAGCGAGTATCGCACACCCGGCGTCAATACTCATGAGCATTTTGGATCGATAAAATGAGTAGAATTGCCTATGCGTGCCCCGCAACATGAGCGACAGCCGGCGACTCTTTGCCGTGCTACCCATCATCCAGCTTTGCCAGCCCCTTGCGCAGGGCGTAGAGCGCGGCCTGGGTGCGGTTGGCAAGGTGGAGCTTGCTCAGAATGCTGTTGATGTGGTTGCCGACCGTACGTTCGCTGATCACGAGCGTCTCGGCGATCTCATGATTGGTGCGCCCCTGGGCCACGAGCTTGAGCACCTCGATCTCGCGCTCGCTCAGCGGGTCGGCGCTCAGCGGCAGGTTGGTGGAGCGGTTGAGTTCGCGGATCAGCTTGACGGCGACGGCTGGGTCCAGCGAAGACTTGCCTTCATACACGTCACGAATTGCCTGGAGCAACTGCTCAGGCGAGGAATCCTTGAGCAGATAGCCCAGCGCACCGGCTTTGAGGGCGGGAAAGAGCATCTTGTCCTCGGAGAAACTGGTCAGCACCAGGATGCGGGCAGACGGGTTCTCCTGCTTGATTTGGCTGATAGCGGCGAGACCATCCTGGCGCGGCATCAGCAGGTCGAGCAGGATCACGTCCGGGTGCAGGGCGCGCGCTTTGAGCACCGCTTCGATGCCGTCAGCAGCTTCGCCGGCCAACACCATGTTGGGGTCGCTGTCGATCAGCGTGTGCAGCCCCTTGCGCACGATGGCATGGTCATCGGCGATCAGGATGCGAATTGGACCAGCCACAGTTGCCATCCCCCTTGCACGTATGACCAGGTATCTGCAAACAGGAATCGTTCACATCGATCGGCTAGAAGAGATACCATGCCGGAGCAGCTTTCTACATCATACTGGGAAAGATATTGGCCGTCAATTCGAGAGCAAAATCCTCGGCTTTTCAAAAGTCGGCTCTTCTCATTTGACCCGACTTCCGGGTGTGGCTGGCAACGATCTTCCAGACCAAGACGCAAACCGGCCACCCCTTGGAAGTCTTTGTTCACACGGCTTTTGAAGGGGAAGATGCCATCCAGTCCTTCGACGCATCATCACAAATCCAGGATAGAGAAATACATCTCCAGAGCGAGCAATTGTACTCGTGCTCACCTGCCGTCCGCTGATCTATACTCGGTAGGCCGCGGTGCTGCTGGGGCTGACGCAGGGTTGGGGGCGGGGATGCGGACTGCTGATACCTTGCCCCATCATGCTGGCATCAACGGGTACGAATGGAGAGAACCATGAATCAAAAACAACGCTATGAAATTCTCTTGCCGGCCAAATACAACGATGGCCGCGATGTGATGGAAGTCTGTATGTCCTGTTTTCCGCAAACTTTGATGAAGGTGAGCAACCAGTTTGGCGCGTTTTCATACAACCCGCACTCGATTCTCGGCGTGTGGATCGCAAATGGCCAACGGTACAACGACGAGTTATTCCGGCTGACGGTAGATGTCGAGGACACAGCCGAGAATCGCCACTTTATTACGCAGTTGAAAGCCGAGCTGCTCCAGCGCTTCGAACAGTTGGAGATCTATGTGGTCGCCTATCCGATCGAAGTGCTTTAGCTGCGCTCTGGCCTGCGTGGGGTGAAAGTGGGTATTTCTACCTGGTCCCAGGATGAAGACCGCATTTCTAACGCTCTGCTTGTTTGGCGCAAACTCCCTGGTGCAGTTGTGTACTTTACCCGATTTGCGCCGCCTGCAACTCGCCTAAAATGGATGTAGCAGTTGCAAGCAAGATTGAAGTCACCATCGTTGCCAACTCTTGGGCCAACTCTTGGAACCCGGCACACCAGCGTCTATCTCAATCCAGTTCACCATCTAAAGGAGCAAACTCATGTCGCACAACTTCTTTTCAGCCCAGTACAAGCTTGTCCGTCGGATCACACCCTTCTTTTTGGCTGCCATTGCTGTGCTGCTAGTCACTGCCTCGGCCAGCGCCAACGGCCATTGCCGCCGTGTGCGCGGCTTCTACGAGGAACATGCTGCCGACCCCAACAGTTGCAATTCACCCATCGGCCTGTGTATCGAAGGCGAATTTTCCGGCAACGTCAAAGGTACCTTTGCCAGCACCGCCACGGCCCTTCAGCCCAACAATGACACACCGACCACATCGGTGGTCTGGTTCACTGGCGACGGCGTCATCCACGCCAAAATCGATAGCCGGGAAGGGGACATCTTCTTCAAGAGTTCCGGTGCTTTCCAAACGACCGGTGATGGTAACATCGTTGACCTGCAATACATCACCGGTGGCACAGGTGGATTAACGGGTATTACCGGTGTCATCCGGGCCAGTGGCACCTTCAATCCCATCACCGGCATGGGTGAGTCCGAATACGAAGGTTTGGTCTGCATCCCCTGAAGACCCAAGACAAAGTGATAGGATGACAAGGTGACAAGATGAGCATCCTCTGCCATCTTGTCACCTTACTGTTTTAGCGTCTCATAGGTAAAAATACCTATGTGTGGTGCGTGGAATTGCTCCGCGAAGATTGTCAAAACCATGCTAGGATCAGATCAACGCAGCAAGATCACCGGCAAAGTACGTCGATTGCGCAGCGTTGTTATCCGCATCCACCCGTGTGACCGGACCCATTCCAAGCGTTTTTCTGTGCAGCACCTTTCCTACAGTTGGAGGCCGATATGACCCGCCACATTCGCGTGCTGATTGCCGATGACCACGCCGTCGTGCGCAAGGGGTTGCGCACCCTGTTGATGAGCGAACCGGATATCGAACTTATCGACGAGGCCGCCGATGGGATCGAGGCCGTCTTGAAGACGCGTGCCTACAAGCCGGATGTCATCTTGTTGGATATGCTCATGCCACGGCTGGATGGCCTGGGCGCGATCCAACAGATCAAACAGGAAAATCCTGGCGCCCGCATTGTCATCCTCACCAGCTTTGCCGAAGATGATAGGGTTTTTCCTGCCATCAAAGCCGGTGCGCTGGGTTATCTGCTCAAGGATTCCTCGCCCGAACAACTGGTGCTGGCGATCCGAGATGTCTACAACGGCAAATCCTCGCTCGACCCGAGCATCGCGCTCAAATTGATCCGCGAATTGAATCGCCCTTCGGCTCAGGAGTCCGGCGCGGAGCCGTTAAGCGAACGCGAGCTTGAAGTGTTGCGCTGTGTCGCGCAGGGGCGCACCAACGGGGAGATTGCCAATGAACTGTGTATCAGCGAACGCACGGTGGGCAATCACATCGGCAGCATTCTGGGCAAACTTCACCTTGCCAACCGCACCCAGGCCGCGCTCTATGCCCTGCGTACCGGGCTGGCAAAGCTGGAAGCCGAGGCTGGTTGACCCCTCTGACATCGGACCCACTCGAGAACGTTCGTTTGGCCAGTAAAACGGACGTAGACTTTTGTACATTCAGCCCAGAGAAAAATGCCTGTTTACTCGCTTTGATACCACTTTGCGCTTTGATGAACAGGCCGCGGTTATCTATCCGGTCGCTTTTGTCGACATCAAGGGTTTCGTTGTTATTAACAGTTCTAGCCGCGTTCGCTTCTCCGCCTCTTGCTCGACTTATGGCATAATAGGTCTGTTTTGTCGAAGTAATGCTGTTCCACTTTGTGCGCTGGACGGCAAGACCTCTCACCACGCCGGCAAGGTACGCGAGGTGAAACATGCCCCATAGACCAGGAACGGATCAGATAGGAGAACCGGTGGAGATCAGCCGGGAGCTAGCGCTCTGGAGCCACAGGCTACTTGGCATTGCCCAAACGGG
>QEUW01000059.1 GCA_003577005.1 Chloroflexota bacterium
CAGCGTGGCGTAGGCCGGGCCGACCTTCATGCTCCCGCTGGGGAAGGTGCGCCCGCTGAGCACGATAATGTTCGCCTGCACCCCGGTCAGCTCTTTGGGTAAGATGATCCGCTCGACCTGGTCGCCGCTATTCTTCCAGTTGATGTTGAAGAGATTGAGCGGATGTTGTTCGTCAGCGCGGGCCGCAATCGCCGCCGCCCGCAATTCTTCAGGCAGAAGCACGGGATTGCGCATTTCGGCGTAAGTCGGGCCAGGGGTGATGGGTGGCATGTTCTTCTCACTTCGTAAGTATCACGGGATCAGATCTGCGGTGAGTTTACACGCAGCGCGCCGCCGCGTCAAACCTGTTAACAATCGTGGGCGCATCCAACAATCGTCGACTGCCAAGGATAAAACAAATGGCTGTGTAAGGGCCGCTAACGTTGGCGAAGGTACAAAGATAAGGTAGTTGACAGAATCATCTAACCATGATACTTTACATTTGCATGTAAAATCAGGTGTGGAAAGGAGAATCTGATGACCACAGTACCCCAAATCGTGCCGGTCAGTGATATGCGGCTGCGGCATACCGACGTACTAAAGCTATTGGAGAATGGCATTGTCGTGCTTGCGCAGCGGAGCAAACCGGCTGCTGTACTCGTATCGGTCGAAGAGTGGAATCGGCTGATGGAGCAGCTAGAATTGCTGGAAGATGCTGTCGAAATCTATAAAGGCAGACTTGCCATTGCAACCGGCAAGGCGGAGACACACCGGTTTTCACCCGAGGAATTAGCGGAGTGGGCCAATGAACCGGAACCGGTACTGGGTTGAAATTCCTGATTATGTACAAAGAGCCATTGAACGGTTGCCTGATCATATCCGCCAACGTGTGAAGCGCGTGATTGCTGCGCTGGCCGATGAGCCGCGCCCTGCGAATGCCGAGGAATTGCAGAATGCCCTAGCGGGCATGTATCGGATCAAAATCGAAAACTACCGGATCATTTATGAAGTGTTTGACGATATCGTTGTTGTTGAAATTTTGTGTGTTGCACGCCGAGGACCGAATACCTACATTGGGCTGAGATGACAATCTGTCGCCAGTGCAAGACTAGAGAGGCTGACAGTGGCGACATGTCATGCGACCACGCCATGCTCTACCTAGCTGAATTGCCCGGCAAGGGGCGAGGTGTCTTTGCCCAACGGCAGATCCACGGCGGCGAACTGATCGAGCGGGCGCCGGTGATTGTCGTGCCCGCCGGCCAGTGGGAGGCGATGGACAAGACGATTCTCTTTGAGTATTTTTTTGCCTGGGGCGAGCATTCGGCTATTGCCCTGGGCTACGGCTCACTCTACAACCACTCATACCGGCCCAACGCTCGTTATGTCAAACTCCTGGCGGAACAGGTGATCGAATTCTACGCTTTGCGCGACATCCAGCCCGGCGAAGAGATCCTTATCAACTACAATGTCGATCCCGCAGATGATTCACCCCTCTGGTTTCACGCCCTGCCCTAGCGTTGGCGCCAATCCATGCGGCGCACAGTCAACCAGAAGAACAAGAGCGTAAATCCCACCAGCACCGCCAGATCCAGCCACAGCCGCAGCGTGATGGGGCCGATCAATGCCTGGCGCATGGCTGAAGCGGCGTAGGTTGCCGGGCTCAGATACCCCAACAGGAGCAAGTAGCCCGGCAGACGCTCCGGCGGAGCGATAACCGGGCCAATCGCAACCAACAGCAAGGTCAAGAGCAGGCTAAACGAATCGGCCTCCTGTGGCGTGCGTGCGCTGCTCCCAATGAGCGCACCCAGGCTGGCCAGGGGCAAGGCGCAACATGGGATGACGACCAGAAGGGTCAGGTTGACCCGGAGAGCAACATCCAGCAGCCATGCCCCAACGAGTACAGTCACCAACAGTGAAGGCAGCGAGAGCAGAAGAAAGCCGACGACGACGGCCAGGATCAGATACTGTCTTTGGATCGGCAACGTGGCGAAATAGTCCAGTGTGCCGTGGATACGCATAAAGGTGAAATGGCCCTGGACGTTGTTCATGGTGCCGAACATGAGCGCCAGCACCGCATTGCCGGTCAGGATGTGCGCCAACGTTGTGGGGCCGGAATCGCGAGCGAAGAAGCCGAGCGCCAGGATGCTAAACAAGGGCGCAATGGTGGCAATGATGACCATACTACGCCACGACCAGCGCCAGTTGGTCAGCTCGATCAGCAGAATGTCAACTATCTGAACGAGCATAGATGGGGGATGACGGGATATCGTTGGCATAGTGCAGGTACAGATCCTCCAGGGTGGCTGAATAGAGGCGAAAATCGTGAATCTGCGCCAGATCCAACTGCCGGATCACTGCACCCGCCTGGCGGCGCTCCAGATAGACAAGCCAGCGGCCAGCATCCAGCGCATGAGGTGTCAGCCCCGCCGGCAACACGGGTGGTTGGTCTGGCGTAAAGAAAAGTTCAAGGCGCAGTTGTTGGTCAACTTGTTGTTTGAGTTCGCCGGGCTTGCCGAGCGCAACCAGCTTACCGGCATGCATGATGCCGACCCGCTGGATGATTTTTTCCGCCTCGATGGCATCGTGGGTGATAAAGATAATCGTTGCGCCCCGGTTGCGGTTCTCATCCCGTAACACATCCCACACTAGCTTGCGCCGTTGTGGGTCGAGGTCATTGGTCGGTTCATCCAAGACGAGGATGGGCGCCGAACCGGCCATCGCGACAGCCAGACGCAACAGGCGCTTCTGCCCGCCCGAAAGCCGTGGACTGTACTGATGGCGCAGTGACCCGATCTGCCAGAGTTCGAGCAGCCAATCCCGCTGCCGGCGAGCATCGTGGCGGCTGAGACCGCGCAGGTGCGCCGTAAAGTAGAGCGCCTCGCCCACCGTCAGGTTGTTCATGGCGTTGTTATCCTGTGGCATATATCCGACTGACATGGGCACATGGAAGGGTTCGCTGGCAACTGGCTTACCAAAGAGCCGGATCTCCCCTGAGGTGCTGGCCAACAAATTTACCATTTGTTTAACCAACGTGCTTTTGCCGGCGCCATTGTCCCCCAGCAGACCAAAGATTTCGCCCGCTTGAATCTGGAGCGAAATCTTATCATTCGCCAGAGAAGTCTGGCCGGGGTAACACTTTGTAAGGTTGTGGATGTCGTAAACATTCATTGGGTTCTGGACTTTATACCGCGTAGAAGGTGCGCAATTGCCCAGGTGCGTTGCACCTCTGGCCGGCAGATCCAACTGCGTACCGTCTAACCGCGATTTACAACGCAATTTACATTCGTAACTGCTTCTTCACCGCTTCCAACGTCGGTTCGATAACGGTTGTTCCACCGGTGATGTCCATGACGGCGTTTATATCTTTGAACCCGCTTCCAGTGTTGATGACTACAACCGTTTCATTCGGCTGGACGAGCCCCTCCCTCACCGCCTGAACCAGACCCGCATATGCAGCGGCGCCGGCCGGTTCGGCAAAGACGGCGCCCAGGCGCGCGAGCGGCAAGATGGCAGCCAAGATCTCCTCATCCGGCACGGCGAGAAAGGCGCCGCTCGTCTCGCGCACCGCGTTGAGCGCCTTGACCGCATCGCGCGGGGCGTCCACGCTGATACTGTCGGCGCGCGTCGTTGCCCGCACTGGTATGGGCACATCTTGCCCGCTGCGCCAGGCGTGGTAAAGCGCTGCACTCTGCGCCGACTGCACGCCGTAAAGGCGCGGCATCCGCTCGATCCACCCTAACGCCAGCAGATCCTTGAACCCTTTATGCACTCCCCCGATGATAGACCCATCACCGACTGAGACAAAGACGGCATCGGGCGCCAGCATTTTAGATTTTGGATTTTGGAGCTTGGGTTTCTGGGAACCTGGCAATCCAGATTCCAAAATCGAAAATCCAAAATCGAAGAGTTGTTCCGCAATCTCGAAGCTGACTGTCTTCTTGCCTTCGGTCATATAGGGGTTGTAGCCGGTATTGCGGTTGTACCAGCCAAATGTTTCACACGCCTCAATGCAGAGGTCATAGGCCTGATCGTACGTGCCATCCACGGCGAGAACGGTGCTGCCGTAGACAAGCAATTGAGCAAGTTTGGCCGGCGGCGCGGTTTTGGGTACAAAAATGACACACGGCTGGCCGGCCGCGGCAGCCTGGGCGGCCAGGGCGGCGGCAGCATTGCCGGTACTGGCAGTGGCCACGACGGGGGCGCTGGCTGCCTGCGCACGCGCGACCGCAATCGCCGACGCCCGGTCTTTGAGCGAGGCGCTGGGGTTGCGACCATCATCCTTGATGAAGAGAGCAGGCAACCCCAACGTCTCACCGAGCCGGCGGGCGTGGGTTAGCGGGGTGTTGCCGACAGCAAGCGGCGGTAGCAGCCGGCGCTCCGCAATGGGCAACAGCGGCCAGTAGCGGCCAATCGAACGGTCTGGGTCAGCAGCAAATCGGCCGGGGTCGAAGGCGCGGCGGATGGCTGCGTGGTCATATTGCGCATCCAACGTCCCCATATCGCTGCCTTGATTGGGCCGGCAGCTACAGAGAAACGGAGCACTGCCAGGACCATAGGTACGGCCACAACGCAGACAGCGCAGGGCGGTAAGGAACTTTGCTTCAGGCGACATAGTTTCCATATAGAGTACGTAACAGGGATCGCGCCTGCTCGTCTTGGCAAATTGAAAATTCCCGATCTCGTTGAGCCGTTTCGATTTGTAAGTAAAATTTAAACATATGTGGGATAGACATTTGGCCGCGAGTGCGCGATAATGGGAATGATATACTTGCCGTGGTTGCAACACAGAATGATTGGCATGATCGCCACTTGACCTTGCAACATCAACCAAGTATGATCCTGTTGGAGGTTAAACGTATGAGCAATCCGGAACGATATCCGAGCTATGTAACGTGTGTTGCTCAGGTGTTGAGCGCTTCGCCACACCCTATGAGCCTTGACACACTGCTCGCGACCATCGAGCGCAAGCGGCCAATCACCAAGGGAGCGACACAGGCCGTCCACCGGGCGATCAAGCAACTCTTCCAGGCCGTGCCGGTGGCGCACAATCGATATGGCTGGCTCTCCCGCCTGTTGCAACGCAACGTCTTTCGCCATCCGCTCACGTCGGAAGAGGCGCGGCGCGGCTTTATTATGCTAGACGAGCTGGAGCACGCGGTCTTCTTCCCTGAGTTTTTCCAGACATACCAGCCCGAAGAGCGTAAGCTCCACATCGACCTCTTTGGCGCCCGTACGGTGGAGGCGGAGGCCTACGTCGAACGGAACACCTGGTCGCTGCGCCTGGGCAAGGAATTTGTCGAATGGGTGAGTGAACTCGGCGGGCAAGGCCGCGATGATCTCCTTATCATGGTCACCGATGCGACCGCCGGTCATTATACCTTACGTCTGCAGCCACGCGAGAGTCGCGATGAGAGCGCGATCCAGCAACGCAATATGCGGCTGGCGACCCTGGCCGAGGAGATTGTGGCCGAAAATCGCGGCGCAGACGAGATGATGCCAACGGCCGAGCTTGCCGCCCGTCTCATTGGCCGTGGCTTCTTCCGCGATGCCGTGCCGGCTGATGATCTGCACTATGTCCTGCACCACTACAGCACGCTGCGTTTCCAAAACGGCCTTGGATACGGGCAGGATGCGCACCAGCCTGAAGCAGACCGGATCTTTTCAATGGCTGCACCCTTCTACGCCGAAGGTCCCTTCTCTGGTGCGGGGGACCCGGCCTATGATGATTTGCTGCTCGAAGTAGGGGAACCCATGGACGATCTCTTTGCAGACGGTTCATCGGCTGATTTCTTTGACGATTCCTGTCCAAGCTACGAGGCCTACTTGCAGAGCTTTGAAGATGCTGAACAGCCAGGCGAGCCGCTCTCACATAGCGATTTTCACCTGCTTGAAGCAGAACTTGAGGCGCTGTTGAGCCTGGAAGAGGAATTCGGCTACTTGCTGGCCGAGCAGATCGCCCGCAAAGATCAGTTGGCCGAACGGCTGTTCATCGATCCAGAGACGTTGTTGGACGGCGATATGGACGGCGACGAGTATGATGACTTTGACGAGCCTCCCTTCTGGCAAAATTGAACTACGATTGCTTTGAGGTCATCCGTTTTTTACCAGCAAGACGGATGGCTTCAAATAGAGTAGAGTATAAGTAGCTGGCCAGCGTCAATGCTTGGCGCTGGAACCCTTAAAATTTCTGATGCCCAAAAAGCCCGTCAATTGCCGTTATTTCTATGGAGACTATTTTCGCGGGAAGAACCAGGAATCGTGTCGTCTCCTCGAAGCGAACCCGGACAACCAGCGACCCTGGCGGCGTAAGCTGTGCGACAGTTGCCCGGTGCCCGAAATTCTCATCACCAGCACCTCGCGCGACCTGCTCCTGGAAGCAGAAGTGAAACGAAAATTTCTGCGCGATAGCGTTGAAGTCACCTTTGCTATCTGTAGCCGCCACATGCTAGAGTTGAGCGACCCGCGTTACTGCCCAGAATGTGCGCGCACAGAGGCTGCTGAGGCTGCTCCAAACCGGCCAGCGACCGCTAGCCGTAGGCTTTCCGATCTGCCGGCGGACTAGAGCATAAGAAGAATCAACGCCGAGATGGAAGAGCAAGGGCATCTATGAAAAGCCTCGCTTCTCTTCCGCCTCAAACTTGACGCCTAACCCAGTTGTGTTAAGATAGCAGTGACAATTACATTCGGGGAGCTCGGAAGCGCCGGGCTGAGAGGGTGGCCATCCTGCCGCCGACCCGTGAACCTGATCTGGGTAATGCCAGCGTAGGAAGGGAACGCACAAGCATCTGGCCTTACCCGCTTTCTGGGTAAGGTTTTTTTATTAACCGGCTGTGATTTGCTTCTGGTTGGCATCCGTTAGCGTCCAATGATGGGGAAGCTTCTATGAAAAGAATTGTTTGGTCACTCATGATGGTCTTTGCGTTGTTGTTGTTGGCTTGCCAGCCGGTCCGCCCGCCCTCGGCCCCTGGTGCTGCGCCAGCGGTGACACTGGTTGTGGCCAGCCACGATTCGTTCAACGTGAGCGAGTCCGTTGTGGCTCGATTCGAGCAGGAACACAATGTCCAGCTTCAATTTCTCGCCCTGGGCGATGCCGGTGAAGCGGTCAATCGCCTCATCCTCAGCCGGGATGCGCCACTGGCCGATGTCTTCTTTGGGGTGGATAACACCTTTTTGAGCCGGGCGCTCAACGCCGACATTTTCGAGCCGTACCCTTCCTCCCAGCTCGAACACATTCCCGATGAGTTGGAACTCGATCCTCAACACCGCTTGTTGCCGGTGGATGTGGGCTATATCAACCTCAATGCGGACAGCGTCTGGTTTGAGGACAATGGAATTCCTCTCCCCCAAACGCTGGAGGATTTGACCCGGCCCGAATATAGAGGGCTACTGGTGGCGTCAAACCCAGCCACTTCTTCACCCGGTCTGGCTTTTCTGCTGGCCACGGTCAGTTACTTTGGTGAAGATGGCTATCTCGACTTCTGGCAGGCGCTGCGTGAGAACGGCGTGCTCATCACCGATGGCTGGAGCGAAGCCTACTTCGAGCACTTTACCGTCGGTTCGGGTGGCAGCGGCAACCGCCCCCTGGTAGTGAGCTACTCCACCAGCCCGCCCGCCGATGTGGTTTACGCCACCGATGGTCGCACCGAGCCGGCCAGCGTCAACATCAACCCGCCCGGCGGCGTCTTCCGCCAGATCGAGTTTGTCGGCATCCTCAGAGGGACGCAGCACCCTGAACTGGCGCGGGCATGGGTCGATTTTATGCTCAGCCCCACCTTCCAGGAAGATATGCCGCTCCAGATGTTTGTCTACCCCGCCCGGCCAGATGCCCAACTGCCCGAACTATTTAAGCAGTACGCTGAAATTCCTACCGAGCCTGCCGAACTGGATGCCGCTGCCATCGAAGCCAATCGCGAACGGTGGATCGAGGCTTGGACAAATATGGTGATCCGGTGAGGTGGGGAGCAGGGAATAGGGAGTGGGGAATGCGGCATCGTCTCCCCCTCCTCCCCAATCCCCATTAATTCGGGAGAACGTCGTTGGATCGACTTAGAGGCGTAGCGCATCTGTTGCTCTTTGCGTTGCCGTTGGCATTTTTGGTAGTGTTTTATTTCTATCCACTCTTTGTCATTCTGCGGATAAGCCTTGTAGATGGCGGCCAGTGGCGGTTGGAGGGGATCGCTGAGACGCTGCGCCAGCCCTTTTTCTGGCAAGTGCTCTGGTTTACGACATGGCAGGCAGCGGCCTCGACTCTGCTGACGGTGCTCATCGGGTTGCCGCTGGCTTATGTCTTCGCCCATTATACCTTTCGTGGCAAATCGATCTTGCAGGCGTTGTTGACCATTCCCTTTGTCATGCCGACGGTGGTGGTGGCTGCTGCCTTCACGACGCTGCTGGGCGAGCGCGGCGTGGTGAACCAGTGGCTGCAAACGCTCCTGGATCTGCCAGCGCCACCGCTTCAGTTGATGCGGACGGTCTGGATCATCTTGCTGGCCCATACCTTCTATAATGTGAGTGTGGTGGTGCGCACAGTGGGCGCCTTTTGGGCCAATCTCAATCCCCGGCTCGACGAGGCCGCCGCCGTGCTTGGCGCTACGCCAGGCCGTCGTTTTTGGGCAGTCACGCTGCCGCTGCTCCTGCCCAGTATCCTGGCGGCGAGCCTGCTCGTCTTTCTCTTCTGCTTTACCAGCTTTGGCGTGGTGCTGATTTTGGGGGGATTGCAATTTGCCACGTTGGAAGTGGAGATCTACCGCCAGGCGGTGAGCCTCTTTAATCTGCCCGTGGCGGCCTTTCTTGCATTGGTGCAAATGGCGTTGACCTTTGCCATCATGGCGCTTTATACCCGGCTCCAGGCCCGGGCTAGCCTGCCGCTGGAGCTACGCCCGCGTACACCCCAGGAACGCCCCTCGCGTACTCGCCGCGAACGAATGGTGGTGGCTATGAGCGTCGCTGTCACCCTCTTCGTCCTCCTGTCGCCGTTGCTGGCGCTGGTCTGGCGCAGTTTTACGCTTGGTGGCGCAGGTCCAACACTCACCTATTATGAGGAACTCGCCATCGACCGCCGGCAGAGCGCCTTCTTTGTGGCGCCGGTCTTTGCCATCCGTAACTCGCTTTTGTTTGCGTTGGCGACCATGACCTTGAGCCTGGTGTTGGGCCTGATCAGCGCCTATTTGCTGGCGCGGCCCCGCAGTTGGCAGACCGCTATTCTCGACCCGCTCTTTCTGCTGCCGCTGGGCACATCGGCGGTTACGCTCGGCTTTGGCTATATCATCTCTATGGGGCCACTGCGGACCTCGCTCTGGCTGACGCCGATTGCCCACACACTGATCGCCTCACCTTTTGTCGTGCGCACCTTTCTACCTGCCCTGCGTAGTCTCGACCCACGGCTGCGCGAGTCGGCGGCGGTGCTGGGTGCATCGCCCGTGCGCGTCTGGTGGGAGATCGACGCCCCGCTGCTCTACCCCGCGGTGCTGGTGAGCGCGGTCTTTGCTTTTACTATCAGCCTGGGCGAATTTGGAGCCACGCTGCTGGTCAGCCGGCCCGATTACCCGACCATGCCCATGGTCATCTATCGGGCGTTGGGCCAGCCGGGGCTGCTCAACTATGGCCAGGCGCTGGCCATGAGCACGATCCTCATGGTGGTGGCGGGGGTTGCCATGCTGGTCATCGAACGCTTCCGCATTGGGGGCGCCAGCGAATTTTGAACGAAGGAATCACTCACCCTGCCGCTTGCCTACCAGAAGCGCCACGTCCACCGGTTTTCCCTCCCGGTTGGGAGGCGGCAGCGTCACTGTCTGCATGGTGATCTCAAATTGCCAACCGCGTTTTTCCAGACCGGCCACAAAGTCCAGCGCCTGGGGCCGGCTGGGGTCAGCCAGGAGGAGCCGCCCGCCGGGAGCCAGGTTGTGCTGGAAGATCGGCTCCAGATGGCGGTGCATGGCGCGCTCATAGAGGATATCTGCACCCAGAAGCAGATCGTATTGTTCAGTATGGTCCCAGTCGCGCCAGTCGGCCAAAAACTGGTGGATGCCGGTGATGCCGTTCCGGGGGGCGTTGGCGGCGGCTATGGTCAATGTATAGGGTTCGTGGTCGGTCTGCCAGACCTGGGCGCCCAGGCTGCGCGCCACCAACCCTGGCAGCCCCATGCCGGCGCCCAACTCTAGCACGCGCAGGCCCGCAAGTTGCCCGGCCTGTTCAACCAGCATTTGCGCCAGCGCCACCGCCGATTCCCAGAGCAAAAAGCCGTAGGGGATATGCGCCAACTGGTCGGCGACTTCGAGCAGCGCATCCTGGTTCTGCACGGCCAGCACGCTCCAGGTCCGCCCGCCGATGGATAATTCCACGGTCGCCAGGGGCAACTGCTCGGCCAGCCAGACAGGTAAGGGCGATGACAGTTCGATTGCCATCCGTTACACTCCTCGAATCATGCCTGCCACAACGCGATAGAGGGGTTGGCTCATGTCCACTCAACTCCGCACCGTCACCTGTTCGAGCCAGTCCATGGTGATCTCCAGGCCGAAACCGGGGGCGTCGCTGGGGATGACATAGCCATCCTGGATGGCCGGCGTGCCCGGCAGCCGTGACATCTCGGCCAGCGGCACCCCCGGCGGCGAGACCCCTTCGGACCGTTCGCCCCAAACGATGGCGGGCATAGCAAAGGCAAGGTGTTGCCCAAAGGGGTAATTCATCCCTGCATGGGTGATGACGTTGATGCCGGCGGCCTCGGCGATGTGGCAGATCTTCACGGCTGCGGTGATGCCGCCCGTCCAGAGGATGTCGGGCTGGAAGATGTCCACCAGATGCTGGTTGGCTGCTGTGGCAAAGGGTGCGGTGAGATACCAGTGTTCGCCCGTCGCCAGCGTCTGCCAGGGGATGCGCTGGCGCACGGCGGCGTAGGCGTCGAGCTGGTCGGGCAGAACGTAATCTTCGACCCATTTGAGCCGGTAGGGGCGGAGCTGTTCGGCCAGCCGCACCACATATTCCACATCCATCGCCATCCAGCAGTCGAGCATTAGTTCGACGTTGTCACCGACCAGTTCGCGGGTGCGGGCGACGAATTCCACATTTTTGTTGAGCCCCTCAAGCCCATCGTGCGGACCCCACGGGGCAAAGATCTTGGTGGCTTTGAAGCCCAGTTCCAGATACCATTCGGTGTCAAAGCCGGTGGCGTAGCAGAAGATCTTCTCCTTTTGTGGGCCGCCCAGCAGCTCATAGACCGGTCGTCCCAGGAGCTTGCCCTTGAGGTCCCAGAGCGCCACATCGAGCGCGCTGATGGCGTAGCTGGCCAGCCCGGCGCCGCTGTAGGGCGCGGCCATACGCACCATCATGTCCCAGACCTTTTCGGTCGCCATGCAGGGCTGGCCGACTAGCGCCGGTCCCAGGTGGTCGTTGATGAGGCGCACGGTCGGCCCGCCGTGGATGGTCATACCGAAACCCCACGTGCCATCCTCGGCGGTGACAAGACAGGCGGCGCGCGGCCAGGTGGCGGTGGCGGATTCGACATGCTGGCCGTAGCGGGCAATGGGCCGGGTCATCTTGATCGTGTCGGCGCGGCTGGGGGTGCGTGGGGCGGTTTTGGGCCGAGGGGTGGGGTCGATCTCAAAGGCGCGGATTTCTTTGATCTTCATCGAGGTTCCTCTCTTGTTTTGCCATAGAGCTCACACTTGTTTTGTCCAGATCTACGCTCTCGTGTACACTCCACCTTACCCATTCGATTCCTGCAAAACAGTACCACTCATGGGGAGACATTATGTACACGCTTGCCAACGGAGAACTCTCCGTCGCCATTCTCGACCCGGCTGCCGACCTCGACCGCTGCGGTTCACGCTATATCGTCGGCGGTTACATTTACCAGATCAGCGACACCGCTAAGGGTGAGCTGTTGAGTGGCCCTGAGTACCCCAACCCGCGTCCCAACCTTTTTGACGGCCAGGGGGCGCCCGACCATTTCGTGACGGTCTTGGGTGAGGCGCCGGTGGGCGGCGAGGTGGCAGGCATCGGCGTCGGTCGCATCCGCCGCACGAGCGCCAAAGAGCCGTTCTCGGTGCGCGAGAACCCGGAAGTTGCTCAGTTTCTGCCGTGGCAAGTGACGCGGACAGACGACAGCATCACCATGCAGACCGAAGATGCGTTCAAGGAGTGGGCCTATCACCTGGCTCGCACTGTGGGCCTGCACGAGCGCACCGTGCGGGTGCAGACCGCCATCGAGAACCGGGGTTCCGCGCCGTTGCCCATCCGCTGGTACGCCCATCCCTTCTTCCCGCTGACGCCAGACCGCGTCTACTGCAAAATCTCGCCCCCGGTGACCGTGCCGGAGAACCCTGGCTATTTCCTCAACGCCGATGGCTTTATCTGTCAGAAGCTGGACTATGATTGGGCCAAAGGTCACTTTCAGTTGTTGGAGTACGACAAGGTTGGCGAGAGCATGACCTTCGTCGAGCGCCACCCGCTGGTGAGCGAAGTGACTGCGGTCACCGACTTTATGCCCGACTGGCTGCCCATCTGGAGCAACCACCACACCTTTTCGTTCGAGCCTTATTATATCCGCGAGTTGCCGGCGGGCGAATCGGCGGCGTGGAGTATCGAGTACCGCTTTGGACGGTAGACTACAGGGCTGACGCGCCGGCCGGATTACAGTATGAGATATGGCAATCCGGATCGGCACGTCAGGCTGGGTCTATCCTCACTGGCGCGGCCTCATCTACCCACCAGCGTTGCCCCAGCGGGAGTGGTTTCGCTACTACGCCACGCTGTTTGATACGGTCGAGATCAACAACTCGTTCTATCGTCTGCCGGGCGAGACGACCTTTGCCGCCTGGCGAGAACAGGCTCCTCCTGGCTTTCTCTACGCCGTCAAGGCGAGCCGTTATCTTACCCACATGCGCAAGCTCAAGGAGCCGGAGGAGCCGCTCGACTGCTTCTTTACCCGCGCCGTCAAGTTGGGGTCAATCTTGGGGCCGATCTTGTACCAACTCCCGCCGCGCTGGCGAGTCAATCTGCCCCGCTTCGAACACTTCCTCGCTGCCCTGCCGCCGGGCTACCAACATGTGGTCGAATTTCGCGAACCCAGTTGGCTCCATGAGGATCTCTTTCGACTCATGGAGCAGTCCGGCGTTGCCCACTGCCTGCATGACATGCCCCCGCTTCAGGTGCCCCTGCGCGTCACCGCGCCACCGGTCTATATTCGCTTTCACGGCGACCCGGCCCACGGTGGCAACTACCCGCAGGAAACGCTGGAAGTGTGGGCCACGCGGATTGCCGACTGGCAGCGCCAGGGTCTGGACATCTTCGTCTATTTCAACAACGACATCGGCGGCTATGCGGTGCAGAATGCACAGACGCTGAAGTCGCTCGTGTGACGGCTAGCTGCTCTTTCAAAAATTGTTTCGGCGCCGTAGGTCGCCCTACCAGGGCGACGTCGCTGCGCATACGTACGATTGTCACGCTACTAGCGTGACCTACGGGAAAGATCACAGGGCAACGGCCGGCCGCTGCCAGGCGACGCGGGTGGCCTGTTCAAAGGCATACGCCAGTTGCAACACGCCCAACTCATCCTGGTGGCGCCCGACGATCTGCACACCGACCGGCAGCCCTTCCGAGGTAAAGCCACCCGGCACTGAGATGGCCGGCAGCCCGGTTACTGTGATGAAGTAGCACGACTGCATCCAGTCGATATAGGTTTCCATCGGTAGGCCGTTGATCTCGGTAATGTACTCCGTGGTGACCTCAAAAGGCGGCACCTGGCTCACGGGTAGGACCAGAAACTCATAGGTCTCCATAAATTCGCGCACACGGTGGTAGAGTTGGGTGCGCTTGACCTCGGCCTGGCCCAGTTGCGGGCCACTCAACTTGAGCCCGGCCTCGACATTCCAGGCCACCGTCTCCTTGACCTGATTCCGGTGGCGCTGTACCAGATCGGCGTACGAGACGGCAAAAGACCAGGCGCGCCAGACCTTGAAGATCTCGTCGGCGTCGCGGAAATCGGGTTCGCCCTCTTCGACGATGCAGCCCAAGTCCGCAAAAACAGCGCGCCGGCTGTCGATCACCGCCGTCACGCGCGGGTCGACCGGAAAGCTCCCCAGGTCGCGGCTCCAGGCGATGCGGACGCCGGAAAAATCTCGTTCCAGCGGGCGGGCAAAGAACGAGCCCGGCTCGCGGATGGCGATGGGCGAGCGCGGGTCCGGCCCGGCGATGACGCTGAGCATGAGCGCTACATCCTCGACCGTGCGGGCCATGGGGCCTTGCACCGACCAGGGCGCCCAGGCGGTCAACTTGGGATAGGCAGGCACACGCCCCGGCGCCGTGCGAAAGCCCACCACGTTGCAGAAGTTGGCCGGGTTGCGGAGCGAACCGCCCATGTCGCTGCCGTCGGCCAGGGGTTGCATACCGCAGGCCAGCGCCACCGCCGCTCCGCCGCTGCTGCCGCCGCACGTCTTGGTCAGGTCATACGGGTTGAGGGTGGCGCCAAAGACCGGGTTGAAGGTCTGCGAACCGGCGCCAAATTCGGGTGTATTGGTCTTCCCGATGGTGATGGCGCCTGCCCCCTTCAGCCGCTCGACGATGAGGTCGTCCTGCTCGGGAATGAACTCTTTGAAGAGCGGTGAGCCGTAGGTTGTGCGAATTCCCTGGGTCAGCGTCAGGTCTTTGTGGGCGATAGGCAGGCCGTGTAAAGGGCCGAACGCCTCGCCACGCGCCAGCGCCGCATCGGCGGCTGCGGCCTGAGCGAGCAGTTGCTCCGGTGGCAATAGCGTGATGATGGCATTTACCTTGGGGTTGACGCGCTCGATCTGCGCCAGATGAGCGGCCATCACCTCATGGGCGGAGAGCTCTCTGGCACGGATACGCCGGGCCAGTTCGGTGGCGGGCAGGAAGCAGAGTTCGGATGTGGGCACGCGATTCCTCCATAAAGTAGGGGGTTGAAGAGACTTGGAGAGATTTGAGGGGATTACCGCGGCTGCGACCAATCCCCTCAAATCTCCATAAAACTCTACACGGCCGCCAGCGGCTTCTCCCCATTCCACACCCGCTGCAAGTTGGCGAAGATAAACTCGCCGCGCCGCGGCCAGGTGTCGTAGGTGACGCCGGCGGTGTGGGGGGTGAAGAGGATATTTTCCAGTTGGAGGATCGGGTTGTCCGGCGCAGGCGGCTCTTGTTCCAGCACGTCGAGCGCCGCGCCCATGATCTGGCGCGCCTGGAGGGCACTAGTGAGCGCCGGCTCGTCGACTACGGGGCCGCGACAGGTGTTGACCAGCAGCGCCGTCGGCTTCATCAACGCCAACGCCCGTGCATCGATCAAACCATGCGTCGCCTCGTTGAGCGGCACGTGGAGGGTCACAATGTCGGACTGGCGCAACAGGTCGTCGAGCGCCACGCGTTGGATGCCCAGTTCTTGCTCGACGGCTGATGGCGGCGGGTAGGGGTCGTAGTAGAGCAACTTTGCGCCAAAGGCGGTGAGCAACCGGGCCGTGCGCTGGCCGATGTTGCCGAGGCCAATGATGCCGGCTGTCTTGCCGTGGATGGTGTAGGTGGTAGCGCCGGAGTCGATGGCTTTCCAGGCATCGTGGCGCACGTTGTAGTTCATTTCGACCATGCGCCGGTAGAAAGCGAGGATCAGCGCCAGCGTGTGCTCGGCGACATCGATGCTGTTGGCGCCGCCGTTGTTGGCGACGGGGATGCCCAACTCGCGGCAGAGCTTGATATCGATGCGGTCGAAGCCAGCGCTCACCAGTTGGATGAGCTTGACCCGCGTGGCGGCCCGCAACACCGGCTCGCTGATGACGCCGGGGAAGAGGATGAGGAAATCGACGTCGCGCACCAGGTCGATCTTTTCCGCATCGGGCAGGCTCATTGGATGGACTGAGACATTGTAGCCAGGCGGCGCAAACTGGGTCAACAGCCCCACCGTTTCGGGTGCAAGCGAGGTCAAGAAGATCACGTTCGGCATTATCATTCCCTATCTATGGCTTGTTCGATAGCAAAGGGCGCTGGCGCACGCGTTCACGTTCCACAACCGTAAATTTTCCCTCGAGTGAAAGATCAGCGAGCGTCATTAACCGTAGAATGTCGCGTGCGGGTTCGGTAGGTTCACGCGGATCGTAACGCAAGTAGACCAGCCCTGCTGGGGCTGGCAGGCTGAATCGAAAAATAAGTTCGCCATAATCGCGATCAAAGGTGAGGATGATGCGTTCCTCGGCGGCAGCGCGTTCAAGCACCGCCAAATCCTGGATACCTGGAGAATCTTCCGCGATGGCAGCTACGGTATACCCGGCGCTGCGTAGTAGCTCAATGCTGGCGCGGGGAAAATTCTCATCAGCCAGGAATCGCATCAGGCGGTCTCAAGCGGTAGCTTATAGAGTGATTCTTCACTTAGGCATTCCGCGGCAAAGGCAAACACAGCCTGGAGCGCCTCTGAGGTGAGCGATGGATAGTTTTCAAGGATCGTTTGTTCCGACCAACCAGCTGCGAATAACCTGAGGATGAACTCAACCGACAGTCGCGTTCCTTTCACTAGCGGCTTGCCGCGTAGGATCTCCGGGTCTGCGTGGATATAGGTTCGCCAGTTCATAGTTCCTCAACAATACGAAGACAATTGCCATGTCTATTAGTATATCATGAATCGGGCGACGCTGTTTGTTTCATGAAACAAGCGACCGCAAAAAATCGCGAAACAAGATCGTCTCCGACACATTGTCGCACTCGTTGCAGTGCTCCCAGTCCTGCCAGACATATTCCAGGCCATACCAGCCCTGATAGTTGCGCGCCTGCGCTACTTCCACCACCCGGCGGTAGTCGATGGTGTTTTCGGCAAAGCGCGCCTGCAACCGTCCCGGCCGCGCCCCGCGGATGTGGAAGTGACTGGCGTATTGCACCAGCGGCTCGATCTCAGTATCGGGAACCCCGACGCGGGTGAAGTGGGTGTAATCCAATGTGAGCGTCAATCCCGGCACCCGGCGAATCAGGTCGGCAGCGCTGGCCGGGTTGGGAACGATAGAGCCAACATGCGCTTCCACCGAGAAGATAATCCCATGTTGGCTAGCCTGTTCCACTCGCCAGGCGAGTTCGTCTACCGCGCGCGCCAGAGAATCTTCGTGTGATTCTGCGGCAAAATCGACCCCGGGCAGGATCAGCACATGGTTGCCGCCGGCCTCAGCCGCATATTCCAGCGTTTTGCTAAACCAGTCGCGCGCCTTGGCCCGGCGCGCCGCTTCCGGGTGGTTGATGGCGTAGGGTTGAAAATCGGGGTCCATCTGCAAAAAGAGATCGGCCACTTGCAGCCCCAGGTCATCCAGCTTACCTTTCAAGCGCCGGGCAGAGTGTGGCAGATCGGCAAATTCACGCGAGGGCCATAGATGCGAGCGACTCTCGAGGAGACCGATGTCCACCCCCTGGACGTCGAGCATAGCGATCAGTTGCAGCGCCTTGTCGTGCGGCAAAAGCGGGAAGGTAAAATCAGCGCAGGCCAGTTTCAGTGACATAGACACCCCCGTAGGCTTTCTTGTTGTGCAGGACACATACGTTAGTTCGTAGCGGCGGTTTCCATACCGCCGCTACTCTGCGCGCTATTTTGCCAGGACGCGCGCCAGGTCGAACAGGCGCAGGTCAATCGTCTTGTGACCGGCCACCACTTCGGCCAACGGTGTCGCGCGCACCTGGCCTTGAATCTGACCTATGAGAACACCTAGGTTGTTGCGCGCCAACTCCTCGACCGCGGCCGCGCCCAACCGGCTCGCCAGCAGCCGGTCGAAGGCGCCCGGCGCCCCACCCCGCTGCACGTGGCCGAGGATCGTTGTGCGCAGCTCGTAGCCAAGCCGTTCGTGGTGATCTCTGAAGTACTGCGCCAGCGCCTCGGCGTTGTACTGGGCGCCCTCGGCCACAACGACGATGGCGTGCGCTTTGCCCCGTTCGTAGGCCGTTCGGATCTCGGCGGCGACCGCCTCCGGGTCGATGGGTGCTTCGGGGATGAGCACTGCTTCGGCGCCGCCGGCAATGCCCGCCATCAGCGCCAGATAGCCACAGTTGCGCCCCATGATCTCCACCAAAAAGGCCCGTTGGTGCGAAGAGGCCGTCACCTTGAGGCGGTCGATGGCTTCCAGCGCAATATTGAGCGCCGTATCCACCCCGATGGTGATCTCCGAACCGTACAGGTCGTTGTCGATAGTCGAGGCCACACCGACCACGGGAAAGCCCATCTGGCAGAGCGCGTGCGACCCCGTCTGTGAGCCGTTACCGCCAATCACAACCAGACCGGAGATGTTGTGCTTCTCCAGTTGTTGTAAGGCGATACGCCGCCCTTCCAAGGTCGTAAATTCTGGACAGCGTGCGCTGCCCAGGATGGTCCCCCCCTGTTGCATGATGCCACCCACGGCGCGTGCATCCAGCGTGATCAGGTCGCCTTCGATCAGTCCCCGGTAGCCCTGCTGCACACCGCACACTTCCCAGCCCTTATCCAACCCAGTGCGCACCACGGCGCGGATGGCAGCGTTCATGCCGGGCGCATCGCCACCACTGGTCAGGACGGCAATTCGTCTCATGAGTGCTCCAATCAAAATGCGGAATGCAGAAAGCGGCATACGGAATCGACGGTTTGCGAATGCCGCACGCCGCATCCTCTCTATCGAGCCTGTGATGCAAGATAATGCTTCACAACATCAATGATCAGCGCGATATCATCCCGCGCCGATTCGACCGGCGTGCGGCAGGCAACGCCCTGGCGGATGCAATCGTGGAAATGGCGCAGCTCGCGGCTAAAGGCGCTCTCCCACTCCAGCGCCGGCTCTTGTTTGTAGCTGATGCCCTGGGCGTCGATCCCTTGCACGGTGACGTGCGAGAGCAGGCCGCGCGCAAAACCGGTAGGATACTCGACGATCATCCGCTTGTCGTCGCCGTAGACTTCGAGCGACTCGCGGAAATCCCACAGGTCGGGCAGGTCCACCCAGGTGGCGACACAGCGGGCGCCGTTGGGGTATTCCAGATTCATGGTGGCGGCGCGACCGTCGAACCAGATGTCGCTGCTGACGATGCGGCTGGGCAGGCCAAGCATGGTTCTCATGCCGTAGAGGTCATGGATCATGCTGCCGGAGAGCATGTGAAAGGCGCGCTCCACATCGGGTGCGACATCGCCGATGGCAGCTTGGCGGGCGGCAACCCGGGCGTTGCGTGTCGCCTCGATCACCGCGGCGGGTATATCGTTAAAGCGGCGGATATCGAACTGGCGCATGTGCAGGTCGTTGTTGGGGTGGAGATGGTTGACCTGGACAAAGCGGATGTTGTTCATGCCATCGACGTGGCTCTTGGCATACTCATAGGCCGGGTCGTAGACCTTCATGTAGCCAACCTGCCCCACCTTACCCGAACGGGTGCGGGCGTCGATAATGGTGTCGGCCTCTTGTAGCGAATAGCACATCGGTTTCTCGATAAAGAGATGCTTGCCGGCCTCCAGCGCAGCCACAGCCACTTCGGTCTTGGGGTCAGACTGGCAGAGAAGCACCGCTTCCACGTCTGCGGCCAGCAGGTCGCGATAATCGGTAAAGTGGTTGGGCACATTGAACTTTTGGGCGACATAGGCCGCCGCGCCGGGGGAGACGTCGCAGACGGCGGTGACAGTGAAGTGGTCGGGCAGGTCATGCAGATTGGGCAGATGATGCACCTGGGCAATCGCCCCACAACCGACCACGCCCATGCGAATAGGTGGCATACGGTTCCTCCAACGGATGGTGGTAGAGATAAAAACGCTATTACTTTAACGCAACGTGAGTGCGAATGCAAAGTGATCATACCGGGTGTAGAGCAAGATGCCATCTTGCTTTACTTGACCGGATCCCTACCCTCCCGTATAATCTGACCAACGTCCCCACCGGCGGCTTTCGTTTTGTACCTTCCGTCTGTCTCACCGCCGGTATTTTTGCACCGAACCTATTCACAGCGAAGGAAGGAGAACCCATGCTTGCCATGAAACGACGAATGCTGGCGCTGATTCTCTCGTTGCTGGTCATCAGCGGGCTAACGTTGAGTAGCTGCGCTGTACCGGCTGCGGCGCCTCAGGCAGAACCCGGCGCCGAGGGTGAGGAGCCGGCGACTGGAGGCGCCAAGATCGCCACCTTTATTTTTACCCAGGAGTTTGACACGCTGAACCCTATCTATACCAATATGTGGTTCTCGTCCATCACCCGCCAGATCTGGCACGCGGATGCCTGGGCCTTTGATGAGAACAACGAGGCCTTCCCTCAACTGGCGGTCGAACTGCCGAGCCTGGAGAACGGTGGCATTTCCGAAGACGGGCGCACGATCACTGTGCGCCTGCGTGAGGATGCAGTTTGGTCGGACGGTACACCGCTTACCTCGGCGGACTTTCTCTTTACCTACGAAATGATCACCAACGGTGCCAACGCAGTCAACGCCGTTGCCCCGTATGATCAGATCGAAAGCATTGAAGCCCCCGATGAACACACCGTTGTCACTACCTTCGCCGAGCCGTATGCGCCGTGGCAGGCGACGCTCTGGTTCGGCATCTTGCCGGCGCATGTGTTGCAACCTGTCTTCGAGGCAGAAGGTACGCTCGACAACGCCGAATGGAATCTGGCCCCTACGGTGACGGCTGGCCCCTACCTTTTTGCCGAGTGGGAGTCGGGTAGCTACGCCCGCTTTGTGCGGAATGACAACTATTGGGGCGAACGACCGAACATTGATGAAATCTTTATCCGTTTTGTGCCCGATGACGCCTCGCAAGTGGCGGCGCTTCAGGCCGGCGATGGTGACCTCGGCACCTTTATCTCCTATGCCGACGTGCCAACCTTGCAGGAAGCCGGTGTGGAGATTTTGTCGGTGCCGTCCGGCTACAATGAGGGCTGGTATTTCTATTTCGGCGAAAATGCCCATCCAGCTATCCAGGATGTCCGGGTGCGCCAGGCCCTGGCCCTGGCCTTTGACCGCTTCAGTCTGGTCGAAGACCTCCTGTTGGGGCTGACCGAACCAGCCGCTACCATCTGGGACAATTCGCCCTTTGTGGACCCGACCATCGAACCCTACCCCTATGATCCCGACCGCGCCAATCAACTGTTGGATGAAGCCGGCTGGATCGATTCCAACGGCGACGGTACACGCGATAAAGATGGCGTCGAGCTCGTGCTCAAGTACGGCACCACCACCCGCGAGATCCGCACCGATACCCAGGCCGTGGTACAGCAGCAACTGGCCGAGATCGGTGTTGGTGTGGAGTTACTGACCTACGACAGCAGCCTTTTCTTCAGCGGTTATGCAGATGGTGGCCCGATGGCCACCGGCCAGCTTGATTTCGGCCAGTGGTCGACTGTGGCAAGCTTTCCCGACCCGGATTCGGCTGACTTTTTGTGCAGCGAAATCCCGACGGATGAATCACCCGGCGGCACCAACTGGTCGGCCCTTTGCGACGAAGAGTTGGACGCTCTCTTCCGTCAGCAAGCCTCACAGGTCGATTTCGAAGCCCGCCAACAGACTTTCTACCAGATCTCCAGGCATATCTTTGACAATGTCTACTGGATGGGTATCTGGCAAGACCCGGACATCTGGGCCGTAAGTCACCGGCTGACCAACGTTAAGCTTTCGGGTGCCACCCCATTTTCGAAGATCGGTGAGTGGGACATTGAGTAACACAGAACGTAGAGCGTAGAGCGCCGAACGTTTTGCGCTCTACGCTCTACGTTCTGTGTTCTGGAGCCGTCATGGGAGCTTACGTTGCGCGGCGCCTGTTGCAGGCGATTCCACTCCTTATTATCATAAGCCTGATCCTCTTTGTGCTCCTCCGCAATATGGGCGATCCATTGGCGACAATGGGCGGGCGGACGGTCACCCGTTCGGCGGAGCGCGCTCGCTTGACGCGCCAGTTAGGATTGGATCAGCCGGTCATTCTCCAATATATATACTGGCTGGCCGGCAACGACTGGACCAGAGTCGACATGGACGGTGACGGCGTGGCCGAAACGCCTGGCAAACGTAAGGGGGTGTTGCGCGGCGATTTTGGCATGTCCATCGTCAACCGGGGCAAGCCGGCCATCCAGGTCATCGCCGAGCGCATCCCCAACACGCTGCTCCTGATGGGGGTGACTCAGGTTGTAATCGTGCTATTTGCGTTCGCCATCGGCATTTATTCAGCGCTACGCCAGTATTCGGTGGCAGACCATCTGATCACGGCGTTTTCGTTTATCGGCTATTCGATGCCCATCTTTTTTATCGCCCTCCTCTCCATGTATCTCTTTGCCGTCAAGTTTCGCGAGTGGGGGTTGCCTTATCTGCCTACGGTCGGCATGTTCGAGCCGTCGCAAGGCAAAACAGTAGGCCAGGTGGCGCTGCACATGATCTTACCCGTCATGAGCCTGTCGATTATCAGCATCGCCGCCTATAGCCGCTACATCCGCAGCAGTATGCTCGAGGTGATGAGCCAGGATTACATCCGCACGGCGCGCGGCAAAGGGTTGCAGGGGCGGTCAGTCTTGGTGCGCCACGCGCTAAAAAATGCCTCCCTGCCCATCGTTACGGTGATTGGGCTGGACATCCCGCTACTCTTGGGCGGAGCCATCGTCACCGAACGCATCTTCGCCTGGCCGGGCATGGGGCGACTCTTTCTCGACCATGTCGCCCGCACCGATGTCCCTGTGGTAATGGGGATATTGATGATCATCGCCGTCACCGTTGTTGTGTTCCAGATCGTGACTGATATTGCGTATGCGTGGCTGGACCCGCGGATCAGATATTAGGGGCCAGGGAGTTGGGAGTGGGAACCATCCTTTACCTCCTATTCCCCACCCCCTACTCCCTAGCCTTTCAATTGGAGTAATTACGTGAGCGCAGTCGATACGGCCTTGACAAGAGTTGAGCCTTCAATAGGCGAAACTGAAGCGCCAGCGTTGGGTCTGCGCCAGATGGCGTGGCGCAAGTTTCGCCGCCATAAGATGGCGCTGGCTGGGGCCGTTGTCCTGGGATTGTTGATCGTCTACTCGTTTGGCAGCACACTCTTTGTCAGCGAGGCGTACGCCAATTTCAATGACACGAGCAATCGTCTACAGGCGCCGTCGTGGCAACACCTATTTGGCACCGACCAGATCGGCCGCGATGTGCTGGCGCGCACCATCTACGGCGGGCAGATCTCGCTGCTGATCGGGTTGTCCGCGGTGTTGCTGGAGTTGCTCATCGGTGTGCTGGTCGGTGCGCTAGCCGGCTACTATGGCGGCTGGCTCGACAGTGTACTCATGCGGTTTACCGAAGCCGTGCTCAACATTCCACAGCTTTTTCTCCTCATCGTCATGGCTAAATTTTTTGGTGGACGCATTCCCGATGTCACCCTCTTTGGCCGTAGCTTTAGCGGCAGCGTGCTGGTGATCATCATCATCATCGGGCTGACGAGTTGGATGTACCTGGCCCGGATTGTGCGCGCAGAATTTTTGTCACTCAAAGAGAAGGATTTTGTCGTGGCGGCGCGTGCTATGGGCATCCCCACGCGTCGTATCATTGTCCGGCATGTTTTACCAAACAGCGTGGCTCCCATTATTGTCAGCGCCACATTGGGGATTGCGGGCGCTATCCTCACCGAGTCGTATATCAGCTTTCTAGGGTTGGGTGTCCAGCCGCCGACGGCGACCTGGGGCAATATGCTCGAGCGCGGCACGAAGAACATTGCCGAGATCGGCGGGGCGCCGTGGCTCTGGTTTTTCCCCGGCCTGCTGATTGTGCTGACCGTGCTCAGCATCAACTTTGTGGGCGACGGGCTGCGCGATGCGCTCGACCCGCGCAGCCGCAGTAGTTGAGGGAAAAGCGGTTCACAGAGAACACCAAGATTTCACGGAGATCACAGAGGCTGTTCTCTATCCTCTCTGTGTCCTCTCTGTGTATCCTCGGTGCACTCTGTGAACCGCTTTTTGCATTTGTCGTCAGGTGCTATTGTGTTGCGCCGGCTTGCACTCCGCTTCCCACTTGACCGCACAATCTTCCAGCCGTAGACAATTGCAGCGTAGCCCGCTGGCCAGAAAATCCTTCATCTGTTGCGCGCGCTCGATCAGCGCATCCAGTTCCGCGATTTTTTCCGCTGCCAGCGTTCGCCAGCGTGTGGCGGGCGGCGTGTCTGGAGTAAATCCATGGAAAAGTGTCTGGATCTCGGCGATGGTGAAACCCGCCCGTTGCGCCAGTTGAATCAACGCCACCCAGGGCAGAATCGATTCGTCGTAGCGGCGCCATCCATTGACCCGCCTGGGTGCGGGCAATAGTCCGATGCTTTCATAATAACGCAAGGCCGAAGTGCGGATGCCGGCGCGCCGCGCCACCTCGCCGATAGTCAATTCTCGCATAAAATTACCCCTTGACTTAAAGTGTACTTGAAATGTTACACTAAAATTATCTGGGAAACAAGCGGTTGCCCACTTCAAGTGATAGGAGGATCTCTATGCAACAGATTGGTTCAACCACACCGCAACCCGAAGTACCCATCGCCTGCCAGCCGGGTGCAATCGACGCCAGCCGCCGCGCCGGACATTTTGCGTTGGCCGAGCGCCTCTTTTCCGAAGCGGTGCGGGAACAAAAGGAAACCGCCGATGGCTATGCGTTTCGTTTTGATGCAGGAGAGTATCCGAGCCTTGTCGAGTACATTGCCAGCGAACGGTTGTGCTGCCCGTTCTTGCGCTTTAGGCTGGATGTGTCGCCCGGCCAAGGGCCCATCTGGCTGCGTCTCGGCGGCGGTCAGGGCGTAAAGGAGTTTCTACAACATGAGTTTGGCAGGCCACAAAAATGATGATCGCCCAATCGATTTTGTTCTTTTTGCTAGCCGGCCTCTGCGAAATCGGTGGCGGGTATCTCGTCTGGCTGTGGCTACGAGACGGGCGGAGCCTGTGGATCGGTGGGGCAGGTGGGCTGTTGTTGATGCTGTACGGAGTCGTCCACACCCTGCAACCTGCTTCGTTTGGCCGCGTCTATGCCGCGTATGGTGGGGTCTTTATCGTGCTCTCGTTGCTCTGGGGTTGGCAGGTCGATCAGACCCCACCCGATCGCTTCGACCTGATCGGCGCCGGGATCGCGCTGTTGGGTGTGCTCGTGATCATGTACTGGCCGCGTGGATAGGCAACCTGTCACATGCTCTGAATCATCTGTAATTTCGCCTGGCGGCTGGACGGTAACGCACAGGCCGCCCGCAGCAGCGCCTCGATAGCGACCACCCAGATCTCCTCTGGCCGGTGAATCTCTACATAGCGCACCTGTTTGCCCGACCCGGTCAAGAGCCCTTCCGGGTCGGGCAAGAGGATACCAAATTCAAAGCCCAGCTTGACGCGGTTTTGCTCTGGGAAAATGGCACAAAAGTATCCCACCTGGGGATGCGTGTAGCCGATGCCGTGCCAGCGCGGATACGCTTTTTCGACCGCTTCCGGTACGGTTGTGCGGATCAAGTGGCGCAGTCTTTCCACAAGCGCCACCACATCCGGCGTATGAGACGCCAGAATATCTTCAACTTGGTAACGCTGTGGCACTTTGTTCTTTGCCATCGGTTCGGCCACCTGACAGACTGCGAATACGGCAGATAGGGTGGCTTTGTGCGGCTGAAACTTGTAAGAACTTGTTTGAAAAGAGGGGTGACAACCGGTGCGATGCACCCGCAGGGTGCGTTGCACCTTTCCACGAAGCCAGCCTCCCAACTGCAACGCACCAAGGCGGCAATTCCCCTTTTCAAACAACCTCTAAGCGATCGGCAGGAATCAGTCCAATCCGCCGCATCCGCAGCCACATAGTTGACATAAGTATAACCGGGCGTACCCAACCCGACTTGCCTACGCCGCGTACGACCGGTCCAGGCAGGCCTGGGCGGCGTCGGCAGCCTCCACGACCAGGTTCTCCAGCGGGCGCT
>QEUW01000581.1 GCA_003577005.1 Chloroflexota bacterium
GGCCTTCGGTGTCCTCAAGACCCGCAAGCCCTTCGACCCCCTGCATCTCCGCAACATACCAGTTGGGGGTTGACTTTCAACACACAATCTCTGTGTTCCGCTGTTCTGTACTATTTTCACAGCGGAGCTACCACGGTATCGAAAAATACCAAGAAGGAACAGGCTCATGCGCAAACTCATTGTCAGCAACTTTGTCACATTGGATGGCTACTACGAGGGGCAGAACAAAAGTCTCGACTCGCTATTCGACTACTACCACCAAGAGTACGCCGGTGACGAGAATTTCGATTTCTACAATACGGAACGGATGCGCGCCGCCGACACCCTGTTGCTGAGTGGTCGCACTTCATTTTTGGGCAACAGGGAGTATTGGTCAAGCGTACCCAATGACCCGCACTCCACCGTGATCCGGCGTGAATTTGCCGGGCTGATCGAGTCTATCGAGAAGATCGTCGTTTCGGATCACCTGACCGCCGCTGAACTGGCGCCCTGGGAGAATACGCGCATCATCAAACGGGCGGATGCGGTCAACGAGATTGCCGCCCTCAAAACGCAAGCGGGCAGAGAGATCTTCATGTTTGCGGGCCGCACACTCTGGAATCATCTGCTGGTTCATGATCTGGTGGACGAACTGCACCTTACCTTTTTTCCAGTGATCGCAGGTGAGGGCACGCCGCTTTTCGTGGGCCGCCCGCCCGTGGCGCTCAAACTCATTCACACGCGTACCTGGCAAGGCTCAGGCAACATCCTCGCCTGTTACCAGGTGAGCCGCAGGCAGGGATGAAACGATTGTTTGGTCGTCCGCAATGCTGCCCGGGTTCATCTACCCGGCGTAGGGCCGAGTCGCTGCCTGTCCATCTGTTCCTCCATCCGGAAATCAACCATTCCCGACTGACAGCCTCGGAATCTCTGAAGATTCCGGGGCTGTTTTTTTGCCCCAGAGAATTCAGCAATCTCGTAGACCGATCGCCCCATACGCTGTTCACCGCCTGACTGTCACCTCCGGCTCAGAAAATACGACAAAACAGCGCAACACCGAGAGCACAGAGACTGCACGGAGCACGCCGAGCAAAACGCAATGGCTCGTTTTGTGGGTCAGACGCTCTGTGTTCTCGGTGTTACTCGCTGTACGCTCCCATGTTCATGGCGCCACCCTGGGGTTCCCGGCCCACTTCGTGAACGCTTTCGGTGACCGCAGCTCATGGCGCCTGTTCAGAATTCCCGCCGGCCTTATAGGGTTACACCTCCCCTTTGAAATAGCAATGACTTCATTTCGACGCGATTTCGACGCGATTTGGGGGCCGTTTCGCCGCCGCCGCCTGCTACGCTATGCGCCGTTTGAAAAAAGGTTTTGTTTATCAAACCAATCGACTATTACAGTCAGGAGATAAGATCGTGACAACCTTAACATTGGATACCGTTGAAACCGATGCCCTCACCGTCCGCACCAGGTCGACCTGGATGGCCGGTGACTTTGGCAGGATTGCCCGCTCCTACGAGCCGGGCGCGGCGGAATTTATTGCCCGCCTCAACTTCCGGCCCGGCGACCGTGTGTTGGATGTGGCCTGCGGCACCGGTAATCTTGCCATCCCGGCGGCGCGCACCGGCGCACGCGTAACCGGTATCGACATTGCTCCCAATCTGCTCGAACAAGCAACAGACTGGGCGCGCAGCGAAGGGCTCACCATCGAGTTCGACGAGGGGAATGCCGAGCAAATGCCCTATCCCGACGCCGCCTTTGATGCCGTGGTGACCATGTTTGGCGCGATGTTTGCGCCCCGCCCAGACGACACGGCTGCCGAACTCGTGCGCGTCATCCGGCCCGGCGGCCGGATCGCCATGGCGAATTGGACGCCCGATGGTTTCATCGGCCAGATGTTTAAGATCGTGGGCAAGCATGTGCCGCCCCCGCCTGATGTTCCTTCCCCTCTGCTGTGGGGCAACGAAGCAATGGTGGCCGCGCGCCTGGGCGACCAGCTCGCCGACCTGCGTTGCACGCCGCGCACCATCACCTTCAATTTTCCGTTCTCCCCCGCCGAGACCGTGGAAGCCTTTCGCACCTACTACGGCCCTACCCTGCGCGCCTTTGCTGCACTTAGCCCAGAGGCGCAGCACGGGCTCCGCAGCGACCTGGAAGCGCTCTGGACGCAGTACAACCGGTCGCAGAATGGCGCCACACAGGTTGACTCTACCTACCTGGAGGTGATTGCGATCCGCAAGTAAACCAAGCGGTTTGGGAGATCGAGAGATTGGGCCAACCCAAACTTTCGATCTCCCAATCTCAAAACACGAATGTGAAAGTTGAAAAGTTGCTATTTCTAAAGGAGTCGACAAATGAAGATGATTTCGCGTGGTTTCATTGTACTGTGTATCTTGTTGGCCGGCTGTGTGCCTGCGCCGGCCAACCCGCCTGTCGAACCAAACGCCAGCAGTTGGCCCACCTGGGTTGTGACCGATGTGGCCGCGGTGCGCCCCGCGGCGCCGCCCGACCAGGCGGCTACCCAGGCCGAATTGAAGGAGGTCCAGACGCTGGTTGCCGGACGTGATCAAGCTGCCCTGCAGCAGATCGCCTACTGGGATAGCGGTTCTCCTTCCTACCGCTGGATCGAAATCGCCTTTGCGCAAAATCGCGCCACACCGGCTTCGGCGCCGCGCGTCTTTCGCATGATGTCTCTGCTCAATGTGGCGATCTACGATGCGCTGGTCGTCGCCTGGGATGCCAAGTACACCTATCAGCGCGCCCGCCCGGCGGCGTTGGCGCCCAGTTTGCCGGTGGTGGCGCAACACACCAACAGCCCCTCCTATCCGTCCGAACATGCGGTGGCGGCGGGCGCTGCTTCGACAGTTCTGGCCTATATCTACCCCGACCTGGCGCAGGATTTTCTGGCCAAGGCGCAGGCCGCCGCCGATTCGCGTGTGCTGGCCGGCGCCCACTTCCCCAGCGATGTGGAGGCTGGGCTGGAATTGGGGCGGCAGGTGGCGCAACAAGTCATTGCCCGCGCCCAGGTAGACGACACCCTGCCCGCCTGGGACGGCGTGATCCCAACCGGCCCTGGCCACTGGACAGGTGAGAAACCGGCAGAACCCAATGCCGCCAAATGGGAAACCTGGGTATTGGCCTCGCCCGATGCTGTGCGCCCCGGCCCCCCGCTGGCGCACGATTCACCCGAACTGGCCGCCGAACTACAGGAAGTAATGACCATCACCCACACCTTTCCCATCGACCAGAAGGCGATGTGGTGGCAGTCAGCGGAGGGGGTCTTTGAGAACTGGTATACCTTTGCCAGCCTGCGCATGTTCGAGCAGGGGTTGGACGCCAACCCGGTGGCGGCGGCGCGCACCTATGCGCTGATGAGCGTCGCACAGCATGACGCTGTCATCGCCTGTTGGGATGCGAAGTACACCTACTGGTCGTTCCGCCCCATCCACATGGAGCCGACGCTGAAGACGGTCTTTGCCACACCGAACTATCCGAGCTACCCGTCCGGTCACGCTTGTGTCTCTACAGCCATCAGCGAAGTGATTGCCGCCGAGTTTCCTGCCTACGCCGAGGCGATTCGCGCCCGGGCTGCCGATGCCTATGAATCACGCATCTGGGCCGGCATTCACTTCCGCCATGAGATGGTTGCCGGCAAAGAGATCGGTGTGGCGGTGGCGCAGCAAGTGCTGGCCTGGGACGACTAACTATTACGACAACGTTAAATTGGCGCATGTGAGGTGGGCCGACCTCTGGGAGGTGACCGGAGACAACCTGATTTGTCGAGCATTCATCCGGTCACCTCCCGGAGGTCTTATCGAAATGTAACGTTGTCGAACTATTATGAATCCTGTTGTTCACTTTGGGTGTTGCCAACCCTGTGGCCCTGGAGCATACTCAAAGTGAACAACAGGATCCA
>QEUW01000582.1 GCA_003577005.1 Chloroflexota bacterium
GTGTTGGTGCGCGCTGCCCTGCTAGGGCTGCTGCTGCCTGCCACCGGCGATCCGGCGCGTGACCGTGACATCTTCCTCAAACTGATGACCATGGATGCGGAAGGGCTGCGCCAGCGCAAGTCTAAGCCAATTGCGCAAAAACGGTTGCTCGAGGAACTGCAACAGATGGCGCCGGGCGTGCGTCGCCGTTTCCTCGATCCTGACGCGCCTTCCGGCGAACCTCGCCTGCGCCGGTTGAGCAATACCGAACGCGAAGAGTTGCAACGGCTGGTCTTCGACCGTTTGCCCTACGCCGAAAAGCTCGCCTACTGCGACCGCCCCGAACAGGTCGACGGGCCCACTCAAGAGGCTTGGGTGGAGATCAATGCATACCTGGGCACCCACGCCAGTTGCCTGGCGGAACTGGTGGAGGAACTGGGGCAGTTGCGCTTTGGTCATCGCCCGCGAGTAGGGGATGCCTTCTGCGGCGGTGGTTCGATTCCCTTCGAGGCGGCACGGCTGGGTTGCAACGTCTACGCCTCTGACCTCAACCCGGTCGCGGCTCTGCTCACCTGGGCCGCGCTCAATCTTGTCGGTGGCGGGCCAGAAATTGCCAGGGAGGTGGCTGCTGCACAGCAGCGCGTCTATGCAGCCGTGGACAAACAGATCTGCGATTGGGGTATCGAGCACAACAGCCAGGGCTGGCGCGCCGATGCCTATCTCTACTGTGTGGAGGTGGTAGACCCCGAATCTGGCTGGCGTGTGCCACTGGCGCCTGCTTGGGTGATCGGCGAAAAGACACGCACCATCGCCAGGTTAGTGCCTGACGAAGTCCACAAACGCTATGAAATCGAAATCCACGAAGGCGTCTCGGCGGCCGAACTGCAGGCGGCCAAAACGGCCGGCACGGTCAAAGATTTTCGCCTGATTCCACCGCATGGCGGCCCTTCCACACCCATTGAAGTGTTGCGGCGCAATTTACGCCGCTGGGAAAACGATGACTTGATGCCACGCCCGGACGATGTGTTTCAGGAGCGGCTCTATTGTATTCGTTGGGTGGAGACGTACACCGACGACGCGGGCAGAACACAGACCCGCCGCCACTATCGCGCCCCTACCCAGGCTGATCTGCGCCGCGAGGAGCGCGTGCTCGAACTGTTGCGTGAGTATTTTGAGCTTTGGCAGGAATGCGGATATATCCCCAGCCGTGCTATCGAACCGGGACAAGACATCAATCGCCCAACTGTGGCACGTGGCTGGAGCCATTGGCATCACTTTTTCAATCCACGCCAGTTGTTGATCAACGGGCTATTTGCCAAGCATGTTGACGCACTTCGGTGGTCTAAGCCTGTAAAAACTGCCCTGCTTCTTGGCGTCGGCCGTTTAGCTGATTGGAATAGTCGTCTTACCAGATGGGACCCGAGTAGCGCAAACGAAAAAGGCTCTCAGACGTTCTACAAGCCGTCGTTGCCAACACCGTTGATGAATTACTGTTGTCGTTCATTGACGGCGCTAAGCACAACGTTTACTCTTGACCTGACCACTGAGTCAATTCAAGAGGCTGCCACATTAACTGTCGGCGATGTGCGCACTGCGCAAGGCCAGGTGGACGTCTGGATCACCGATCCGCCCTATGCAGATGCGGTTAACTATCACGAACTCTCCGAGTATTTCCTTGCTTGGTACGACAAATCATTGCCGCGCATCTTTTGTGACTGGTACACCGATTCGCGGCGGGCGCTGGCTGTACGCGGCGATGATGAAAGCTTTCGCAAGACGATGGTGGTCTGTTATTCGCATCTAACTACCCACATGCCAGATAATGGTCTGCAGATTGTCATGTTCACTCACCACGACGCTGCTGTATGGGCCGATCTGACGTTGATTCTTTGGGCAGCCGGGTTGCGTGTCTCCTCCGCATGGTGCATCGCCACAGAAACCGAAGCGGCCTTGAAACAAGGCAATTATGTCCAGGGTACATGCTTGCGTTGGAGGACGATTCGGAACCCAACTTTGGCGACGCCGATTATCAACTGGCGGCCTACGCCGCTGCGCTGCGCGTGCTCACCGAACGCCCAATTGAAGAACTCGACCCGCTGCGCGAGATCACCCGTCCCCGCCAGCGGGGAGAAGTCAGCCCGGTGGAACAGGTGATTCGCAATGCGGTCAAGATCGCCTGCGACCATCTGGTGCCGCGCGGCTTTGACACCGAACTCTGGAAGACACTGGCCCCGCTGGAACGCTTGTATCTGAAAGGGTTAGAGGTCGAGAGCCATGCCGAATACCGCAGCGGCGTCTACCAGGAGTTGGCACGCGGCTTTTGCGCAGTTGACTACACCAATCTGTTGGCCAACACCAGGGCCAATGAAACCCGGCTGAAAAGCGCCAGCGAGTTTGGCAGGCGACAGTTGGGGCAGCGCCAGCGAAGTGAGAGGTCGGGTGGAACCCGGAGCGACCAGGAAAACAGTGAATTTGGTGGTACGCTTCTACGCCAGGCGCTCTTTGCGATCCACCAAACCAGTAAAGAAGATGACCCGCGCGCTGGTCTCCACTGGTTGAAGACCGAACTGCCTGCTTACTGGCAGGCGCGCGAAAAACTCATTCACATCTTGGATTATCTAGCGCGGCTCAGCGCGGTCACCACCATGCCGCACTGGCGCCAGGATGCCACCGCCGCGCGGGTACTGGCTGGCGCCTTGCGCAATGACCATATATGATCCTTCGCTATTCCTCGCGTCGCCAACGTCTTGATCACTCTTTTTTGCGCGTCCGCCTCCAGGGTGCGCTCGCCTACGACCGCATCGCCGGTTACTTCAGTTCCTCGCTGCTCGAAGTGGCCGGCGAGGAACTAGAAGGGGTGGCAGGCCTGGTGCGCATGGTCTGCAACGCTGATCTAGACCCACAGGATATCGCCGTGGCGCGCGCAGCAGCCATGAGTGATTTGCGCCGTGATTGGTGCGCAACCCAGCCGGAAGCATTTTTGCAGGGTGCTGGCGCTCCACTCGCTCGTATACGGTTTCGGCGGCTCTATCATCTGCTGCGCAGCGGCAAGCTCGCCGTGCGGGTCTTGCCTGACCGCATTTTTGGCCTGATTCACGGCAAAGCCGGCGTGATCACACTGGCCGATGGTGGGCAAACCAGCTTCATCGGTAGCGCCAATGAGTCCCGGCCAGCCTGGCAACTGAACTATGAATTGATCTGGGAAGACTCGTCATCCGCAGCAGTAGCCTGGGTGCAGGAGGAATTCGATGCGCTGTGGAGCTCACCTTACGCGGTGCCGCTGGCCGAGGCGGTCATCGAAGATATTGGTCGCCTAGCCGCACGCCAGGTCTTCTATACCGTGGCCGACTGGCAACAGGAACAAGCAAGCGAAATCAGCAGCGATCCAGCGCCCGTTCTAGTCGAAGCGCCAGTGTATCGTAAAGAAAATGGATTATGGGCGCATCAGAAATACTTCGTCAAGGCTGTTTGGGATACACATACAGGCCCGACCGGTAAAGCACGCTTTGTATTGGCGGACCAAGTAGGATTGGGCAAAACCGTACAACTGGCGATGGCGGCGCAGTTGATTGCGCTAACGGGGGATAAACCATGCCTGGTCATTTGTCCGAAAACTCTGCTCTGGCAGTGGCAAGCCGAGATGCTTGACCTGCTCGACATGCCGGCAGCGGTATGGAATGGTCGCCAGTGGATAGACGAACATGGCATCGAATATCCAGTAGAAGGTCCACAGGGTATCCGCAAATGTCCTCGTCGAGTAGGCATCGTTTCCAGCGGTCTGATCAGCCGTGGTTCAGAAGTTGTACGTCACCTGTTAGCGCTGGAATACGACTGTGTCATTCTGGATGAAGCGCATCGGGCGCGGCGCCACAATTTGGGTGAGGCACGCGACCACGAAACGCCAGAGCCGAATAATCTCTTACAATTTATGTACGAGATTGCGCCGCGTACGCGCAGCCTTTTGCTTGCCACGGCTACGCCAGTGCAATTGCGTCCAGTGGAAGCCTGGGATTTGCTCGACGTGCTCAGCCGGGGCGATGAGTCAGTACTAGGCAATGCGTTTAGCCGGTGGCGACGCGCCAACGAGGGGCTTCGTTTGATCATGGGCCATCAGTCATTACCAGCCGCTGAATACGAACAATGGGAATGGCTGTGCAATCCTTTGCCGCCCAAGGTTGAACACCGGGACTTTGAGATCTTTCGCCGGAGTCTGAACCTCACTGATGATCTGTCCGTGGCGCCCGGCAGCGCGTTTGCCCAGCTAAAACCAGCTGATCGAGATCGCTTGCGACGCGATTTTGGATACTTACTACACAATCACAACCCCTTCATCCGCCGCATGATCCGCCGCACGCGCCAACAACTTGAACAACAGATCGACCCAGAAACAAACGAACCACTGCTGAAACCGATCCGCGTTGAACTACTGGGCGAAGGTGACGAAGAAGCCATCCGTCTGCCGCCTTTTCTCAAAGCCGCCTATGAGACGGCAGAAGAGTTTTGTCAACTACTGGGCGAGCGGCTGCAATCAGCCGGTTTTCTCCGCACACTATTGCTGCGGCGTGTAGGTAGCTCGATCTATGCTGGGTTCAGCACCGCCCAGCGCATGTTGGGCGAATGGGAACAACTGGACTCGCTGGAAAGTGAAGAGGACGAAGAGACGAGCGAAGAGAAGGAACCAGGTGAAACTGCCCAAGGGCTCACACGCACTCTCACTGTACAGGAGCGCAGTCTACTTGAACGCTTTATTGCTGAACTGGATGCCAACCAGGAGCGTGACCCTAAGTACGAAGTGGTGCGGCGTTGCCTGTTGGAGCGCCGTTGGCTGGAAATGGGCTGTATTATTTTCAGCCAATACCGGGATTCCATTCGATGGTTGATCCAGCAGCTTGCTACTGAGTTGCCAACGGAGCCAATCGCACTCTACTCAGGACCACTGACTTCAGGTATCCAACATGGTTTACAGTGGACACCCCTATCACGCGAAGAGCTAAAACAGATGGTGCGTCGCGGAGAGCTACGGTTGCTATTAGGTACGGATGCTGCATCGGAAGGTCTCAACCTACAGCGTCTGGCTCGGTTAATCAATCTCGACCTACCCTGGAATCCCACTCGGTTGGAACAACGGAAGGGACGGATCCAGCGCATTGGTCAAAAACATGATGTGGTACAAATCTATAATTTGCGCTACAAAGATTCGGTTGAGGATCGAGTTCATCAGTTGCTCTCTGGCCGTTTGCAAACTATTCATTCGCTCTTTGGTCAGATCCCCGATACACTGGAAGATGTGTGGGTTCAGGTGGCGCTCGGAGAGGTGGAGCGGGCGCAGAAACTGATCGATGCCGTGCCGCAGCGCCATCCGTTTGAACTGCGGTATGCGCATGTCGAGCCAATACACTGGGAATCCTGCGAAAAAGTGCTTGATGCTAGTGAAAAACGAAAAATCTTGAGCCAAGGGTGGACAAATCTGAAAAAAAGTAATGGAGAAGCAAATCGTAACACCACAGCATAGCGTGGAGTGCAGTGGAGTGCGTCACACTGGCCGCAAACCAGCTAGCAGGACAGGTGAGCGCACCGGCCAGTGCGACGCACTCCACGGTTTTTTGTGGCGCTACCAAGCCGGTCGGTGAAGTGGCAATTCTGGACTTCACGCTAAAACTGCTTGTCTTTGACCCTGTACAGGAGGCAATTGTGCAATGGATCGACTAAATTGCTACCGCCAAATTGTAAAAGATCTGATCACCCGGTATGCCC
>QEUW01000583.1 GCA_003577005.1 Chloroflexota bacterium
CTCCGGGAGGTGACCGGATGAATGCTCGACAAATCAGGTTGTCTCCGGTCACCTCCCGGAGGTCGGCCCACCTCACATGCGCCAATTTAACGTTGTCGTGATAGTTAAACCGGAGGAGATCAACCATGAAAACCATCGAAAAACGCCCATTTGGGCGCACCGGCCATCTGAGCACCGTCACACTTTTTGGCGCAGCCGCGCTCAGCCGCGTGACGCAGGCCGAGGCCGATGCCACGCTCGACGTGCTGCTCGAATACGGGGTCAACCACATCGACACCGCGGCCAGCTATGGCGATTCCGAATTGCGTATTGGGCCGTGGATGAAGCGCCACCGCCAGGACTTCTTCCTGGCGACCAAGACCGGTGAGCGCACCTACGAAAAGGCCAAGGCTGAAATCCACCGCTCGCTGGAACGGTTGCAGACCGACCACGTCGACCTGATCCAGTTGCACAACCTGGGCCATCCCGACGAATGGGACACGACCATGGGGCCGGGTGGTGCGCTCGAGGCGGCAGTTGAGGCGCGTGAGCAGGGCTTGACCCGCTTTATTGGCGTCACCGGGCATGGGCTGAACATTGCCGCCTTCCATCTGCGCAGCCTCAAACGCTTTGATTTCGATTCGGTGTTGCTGCCCTACAACTATGTCATGCAGCAGAACGATAAATACATGGCCGACTTCGAGGCGCTGCTCAAACTCTGCGCCGAGCGTAACGTCGCCGTCCAGACCATCAAGTCGATCACCGCCGGCCCATGGGGTTCGCAGGCGCGCACGCACAGTGTCTGGTATGAGCCGCTCACCGACCAGGCCGATATCGACCGCGCCGTCCACTGGGTCATCGGCCGGCCCGGCATCTTTCTCAACACCGCCGGCGATATTGGCCTGCTGCCCAAGATTCTCAACGCGGCCAGCCGCTTCGAAAAGCGTCCCTCGGACGACGAAATGCAGACAATGGCGCAGGCGCGCCGCATGTCGTCGTTGTTTGCCTGATACAGCAGACGGATGAACCAACACAAACGCAAGCGCAAGCCGGTTAGACCGGCTCCCACTGTCACACGCCCCCCTGGAGACTTTATGAGACTGAAACTGTCATAGGGTTGGAATCAATCGTCCGGCAGGAGCTGGCGCAACGGTGCGATAGCGACCTGGAGATGCTCGAGCCGGAGGCGAGCGCCGCCCGCCCCGGCGTGTTGCGTTTCTACTTTCGGGGCGATCCGCATAAACTGTTGACCTTGCAGACTGCCATCGCGGTCTATCAAGTCAGCGTGTTTGCGGTTCCGCGCCCGCGCGCATTGCTCGGCGACGCATCGTTTCGCCGGTTGGTTGCCGACATCGACGGCATGCGCCAGTTGCATCCGCCTGGAACGTTTTGTACATTGGGGGTCGGCGCGGCCGGGGCTGATTCGCCGGTAATGCAACGGTTGCATGAACACCTCGGCGCCGCGCTCAGCCTGGAATGTACCCAGGGTCAGGCCGATCTGCTCTTACGCATCCGCAGGGCAACAGGGGGTGTGCCAGGGTGGGAGGTGTTGATGCGGCTCTCCCCGCGCCCACTCTCGGCGCGCAGTTGGCGCGTCTGTGATTGGCCGGGCGCGTTGAATGCGACAGTCGCTCAGGCCATGGCGCGTCTCACACGACCGACCCCGCACGACGTTTTTCTAAACTTGTGTTGTGGGTCAGCAACAGTGCTCATCGAGCGGACGCACTGGGGCGCAGCGGGGCGGTTGGTCGGTTGCGACACGTCGCCGGTGGCACTGGCGTGCGCCCGGGCAAATCTACAAGCGAGCGGATGTGCCGGCATGATCGAACTCACCTCGTGGGATGCGCGTACGTTGCCGCTGCCGGATGCTAGTATCGACGCGCTGGCCGCCGATCTGCCGTTTGGCTTTGCGACAGGTTCGCACGCCGAAAATATCGAGGTTTATCCGGGTGTGTTGTGTGAAGCGGCGCGAGTGGCAAAAGCACAGGCCCGTTTTGTTGTGCTCACCCATGAACTCAAGTTGTTTGATTCACTTGTCCAGGCATCGGCCCAATGGACCGTCGAGCAACGCCTGCGTATCCGTCTCCGGATGCTGGAGCCAGCCCTGTATGTACTGTCACGCACTTGATTGCACATGCAGCCAGCGACGTATTCAAGTAATCTGCTTGTGCTGGACTGTCAAATCTAGCGCCGGAAGGAACCCGCGGAGTTCGCACGTGGCGGGAGCCCGCCACGTGCGAACTCCGCAGTTCTCGCAAATTGCAGCAAGACCAAGATCAGCAAGGATTCATCTTTATGCAAGTACTCGTAACCGGGCACCGCGGTGGGATCGGTTCTGTCGTTGCGCAGCAGTTGAACGAGACCGGCTACACCGTGGTCGGTTTTGACCGGGCGGAGGGGGATGACATCCGCGACGGCAAGGCCGTGCGCGCCGCGGCCAAAGGTTGCGAGGCCATCATCCACCTGGCCTCGCTGCTCGGAGGGCCGCGAGATTACCCCGACGAGATCATGTCCATCGGGTTGCAAGGCACCTGGCACGTGCTGGCGGCGGCGGAAGAGGCTAAGGTACAGCGGGTCGTCTATTTTAGCAGCGTCAATGCGTTGGGCGTCTTTATGGGGCTCCAACCGCCCCGCTATCTGCCTATCGATGACGACCATCCAGCCATCCCCGTCAGCCCTTACGGTATCGCCAAACGGCTGGCCGAAGAGATGTGCCGCCATTTTACCGAGAAGAGTGGCGTCCCCACCATCTGCCTGCGCCCGCCGTGGGTTGCCCCACCGGAGGCCTACCAGTGGATACGCGCCCGGCTAGACAAAGGCGGAGAGGCCGAATGGAAGCCGGCGTGGGAGTACGGCGCCTTTTGCGATATTCGCGACGTGGCGGCGGCCGCTGTGCTGGCGCTGACCTGCCCCGACCCCGGCCATGTGACCCTGCTCCTCTGCGCTGACGATATTGCCTCGGATACGCCCAGCCGGCAGATGGCGGCCAAAGTTCACCCAGACGTTCCCTGGCGCGGCGGACCGGGGTACGAGGTTGATCCATTTAAGGCGCTGGTCGATGCCAGCCGGGCGAAGGAAGTCTTGGGTTGGCAGCCACAGTATCGTTGGGCGCCGTACAGGAGAAGTTAGGCCACCGACAGCGTCTTTTGTGACCAAAGTAAGGAGGACCAGCAGATGGCGACCAATCCACCCAAACGGCAAGCCTCGCAACCAAAGCCAGCGGTCATATGCTGGCTGCTTGATTCGGACCCGTCGGTCCGCTGGCAAGTGATGCGGGATCTGACCGGTGCGCCCGCCGAGGAGGTTGCGGCCGAGCGTGCGCGGGTCGCCACCGAGGGCGCGGGCGCTCGGCTGCTCGCCCTCCAGGGGGCCGACGGCCGGTGGGGCGGGGCGGCGTGGAACCGCGGGTGGGACTCCACGATGCATGTCCTCATGCTGCTGCGGGACCTGGGTCTCGATCCCGCGAGCGACCAGGCACGCCGTGCGGTGGGCCTCGTCCGCGACCGCGTGACCTGGCAGGGATGTGGCCCACCTGAAGCGGACGGCAATCCCTTCTTCGCCGGCGAGGTGGAGCCCTGCATCAACGGGCAGGTGGGGGCGGTCGGCGCCTACTTCGGCCAGGATGTCCGGGGCATCATCGAACGACTGCTCGCCGAGCAGCTGCCCGACGGCGGCTGGAACTGCGAGGCGGCCAACGGCTCGACGCGGTCGTCGTTCAACACCACGATCTGCGTGCTCGAGGCTCTGCTCGAGCATGAACTGGCGGGCGGGGGCAGCCCGGAGGTGACCGAGGCGCGTCTGCGCGGGCAGGAATACCTCCTCGAGCGCCGCCTCTTCCGCCGGCGGTCGACCGGTGAGGTGATCGAGCAAGATCGCCGGCGTCACGCCCGACGAGCGCGTGGCGGAGGCGATCGACCTGGTCGAGTCTAAGCGCGACGGCGACGGGCGGTGGCCGCTCGAGACCCAGCACCCCGGCCAGATGCCGGTCGAGGTCGATGAGGGCGAGGTCGGGAGCCCTCTGGGCGCGAGCCGGTGGAACACCCTCCGCGCCTGATGCGTGTTGGAGTGGTATTCAGGGCGAGACTAGCGCAGATGCGGACCCCGGTCTCGTGCTCTTACGGGTTGCTC
>QEUW01000584.1 GCA_003577005.1 Chloroflexota bacterium
CGCCTGCTACCGCTCCGCCGACTCCAAAAAGTGGGAGCCGGTGGAACTCAAAGAGTGGCGCGGCAAGGGCGTCCCGCGCATCCAACGCGAGGAGCAACTTTACGAGGGCAAGGTCATCATCAAACAAGAAAAGATGCCCGATGGCCGGCTCAAGATGATCCTCAAGGACAAGCAGACCGGCGACTTCAGCGACGTGGTGGTGGACGGGTAAAACAACAGCGGTTCACAGAGAGCACAGAGGAGACACAGAGAACACAGAGGGTTTTGAGAAAAAACTCTCTGTGTTCTCCGTGCTTTCTCTGTGCTCTCTGTGTTCCTGCTTTTTTGGCGGGCGGTGGATTGGGAACAGCCAAGGACAGACCATGAACTGGCGGACGGTATGGAAAGAGAGGCAGGGAAGGCTGTTGCACGTAGAATGGCCCGAACTGCAACATGAGATGTTTTGGACGTTGGCGTGTCTGTTCTTTGGCTGCACCTTGTTGTTCTTCTTTGTGGCGGGCAATCTCCTGTCTACGTTCCAGGTCAATATCTTGACCATTGTCCAGGTGGCGCTGGTGTTGATTGCGGGTGGGGTCGCCCAGGCGCACCCGCGGGCGGCCAGCCTGGTCTTGGTGTTGACTGCGCTGGCCGTAGTCTTGGCCATCCTCGCCGGCTGGATGGGTGGGGGCGGTGCGATGCTGTTGCTGGCGCCGGTCCTGTTGGCAGTGGTGGGGTTGGGTCCATTGGTCGCGGGCTATCTTAGCCTTGCGTTGGTTCTGTTGCTCTTTTCCCCTCTCTTTCCATGGCTCTATCCGATCACACCAGTGGAGCAGGGAACGCTGGTCTTTTTGCTTGGGCTGATCGGGCTGGCAGCTTTCCTCAGCCAGCGCCGGCAAACGGAGTTACTGGGGCGCCTCTTTGCCCTTTACCAGGGAAACCTGGCGCAACTGGACGAGGCGCGCAATGACCGCCTGGCGCTCAACCAGGTTAATCAGGCGTTGGCGGAAGCGTATGTGCAGCTCGAACGCCTCAACAAGCTCTATCAGGCCATGCGGCTGGAGGCGGAAACAGCGCGGCGGGCCAAGGAGGAGTTCGTCGCCAATGTCAGCCATGAGTTGCGCACCCCACTAAACATGATCATTGGCTTTAGCGAAATGATTTTGCATTCGCCGGCCACCTATGACAACCACCTGCCGGGACGGCTGCTTTCGGACATGCGTGTGGTCTATCGCAACAGCCAGCACCTCTCGCAACTGATCAACGATGTACTGGTGCTCAGCGCCGCCGAGTCCGGGCACATGACGTTGAGCCAGAGCTGGATGCCGGTGCTGGACCTAGTCAACGAGGCGCAGGATGCGATCCGGCCCTTGTTTCAGGCCAAGGGACTTGAACTGGTGACAGATCTGCCCGACTGCAAGTTGATGGTCTTTTGTGACCGGTTGCGCATCCGCCAGATCTTGCTCAACCTGCTCAGCAACGCCGGGCGCTGGACCAAAAGGGGGGGCGTGGTGATCAAGGTCGTAGCCACGAAGGACGAGATACGTTTTTGCGTCCAAGACTCAGGCCCTGGCATCCCTAAGAGCGACCACCGGCGCATCTTTGAGCCGTTTCAGCAGAGTGGCAAGGCGACCAACCGTTCCAACGAAGGCAGTGGACTGGGATTGAGCATCAGCAAGCAACTGGTTGAGGCACATGGCGGTCGCATGTGGGTGGAGAGCGAAGTAGGCAAGGGCGCAACCTTTTTCTTTACGATCCCCTATCCGGCTGAGCGCCCGCCCGGCGCCGGTTTTGCCCGCTGGTTTAACCCTTATCTCAGCCATGAACCCCACACACCGTTGGCGCTGCCGGAACTGCCGCCGCCGCGCGAACGCCTGCTTCTGCTGACCCAGGAAGAGGAACTCCACCGGCAGACCCAGGCCATGCTGGAGGATCTGGAGGTGATCCAGGTTGGCAGCCTGGGCGAATTGACAGAACAGGTGAACCAGGCCATTCCCAGCGCCCTGTTGATCAACGAGGCTCGCGTGATGAACGACCGCGGCTTTGTGCGGCACAATTTCCCCCACCTGCCCGAACGGATGCCAGTCATCACCTGCCATCTACCCGGCAAGCGTGAAGCGTGCGACTATCTGAACGTCATCGATTACCTGGTAAAACCGGTCTCGGGACAAAAGTTGCTGGAGGTGGTCCGGCGCCATGCCGCGCCACAGCAGGTCATTCTGGTAGCGGAAGACGATGCTGAGATGGCCCGGCTGATCCGGCGGCAACTGACCGCTGGCGACAATGGCTATCGCATCCTCCACGCCAGAGGAGGGGGGCACGCCCTCGAATTAATGCGCGAACGGCATCCTGACCTGGTTTTGCTCGACTTAGGGTTGCCCGACCAGACCGGCTACCAGGTCTTGGAGGAAAAAAACCGGGACGAAACCCTCAAGGCGATCCCGGTCATCATCGTTTCGGCGCGCGACCCATTGGGTGAACCGGTGGTGACGGACCGGTTGCGCGTGGAGTTGGGCGGCGGCCTGTCGCTGCGTGATGTCGTCCAGTGTACGGCTGCGATCAGTAGGGCGCTTTCACCGGGGTCGCCGTCAACTGCTCCAGCGCACGCAAAAAATCCTCCTGGCCAACCGGCTTTTGGATGAAGAGCGTAGCGCCTAGCACCTGCGCCAGTTCCTTCTGTGGCAGGATCGTGCAGACGGCCACGGGGATATGCCGGGTCGCCGGGTGGTGGCGCCACTGGCTGAGCAAGTCCCACCCATCCAGGTCAGGCATCATGATGTCCAAGATCAGACCCTCTACCCGCTGCGATTGAGCCAGCGCAATCGCCTCGCGGCCATCGCCGGTGGTGATCACGCGGAAACGGGTCTGGTCCACATAGCGGCGGAAGAGTTGGTGCGCATCGGGGTTGTCGTCGATCACCAGGATGGGGGTGCTGGCCATTTTGGGTGTTGTGATCGCAACTGTCACCGGCTCTCCTTCCTGGACGACGACCCCACCGTGGAACGGCGCCAACAACTGGACGGCTGTCCGCACACCAACCAGGAACTCCTCATGGCGAGCCCATTCAGCCGTCGCGCCACGAACGTGAAAGACAAAGCGGAGTTCGCTTGCAGACACAGAGGGCGAGACGACCAGCGTTTTGCCGCCGGCTCGCGGGATGATAGCGGTCAATAGAACAAGAAAGGCCTGGCGCAGCACCGGCGGCGGCACCGGTGTCAGAGTCGGCGCCGCCAGCGAGCCAACCTGGAGCGTAACCTGATATCGTTGTGCCAGGGCGCTGGCATCGGTCAAAGCCTTTTGCAACTCCACCTCAACCTGGCTGAGCTCGGTGCGCAACTCGTGGCGTAACCGGGCCACCTCCTTCTGGATCTCGCCCACGCCGTTTACGGCGTGCGGTCGTGGCTGGCCCTCGTGGAGCGTCCGGCCAATTGCCGGTTCGAATTGCGCCCATAGCTGGTCGGCCAACAATTCGATGGCATTGTTTTGTTCCCGCCGCAGTTGGCGGATGCTCACGCCTAATTGAAAAGCGACTTCCTCCTGGTTGAGCTGCTCCTGATAGCGGTAGTAGAGCACATCGTAATAACGCTCAGTGAGTGCGCCAGATTTTTCACGCACAGCCTCAATTGTTTCAAGCAAGAGGCGCTGGAGCGCGACAGGATTGGCCTCTTTACCTGTGGGTGAGAGGAACGACAACAATGGGTTTTTGGCTAGACTCTGGAGATCATCCAGTTGCATAAGCGCAGTGCGCAGTGACGCAACAAATTGCTTACGGTTCATCCTGTCCGCTTTCTGGCCGGAAAACGGCAAAAATCGGGCAAAAACGGCACGTGGGGGTCAAAAATCGGGTATAATTTGATTATACTGGTGGTT
>QEUW01000585.1 GCA_003577005.1 Chloroflexota bacterium
CGTCCTTTGGGCGCTCATTGTAATCGTCAGCCTCATCCTGGTCAGTTGTATCCCGCTGATCAGGGCACCGGGCGAAGGCGCCGCGCCCAGTCCCGGGTTGGTATTTGTGGACTATCGCCACCTCAACGGAGGTTCGGATGGCATAGCCCTGATGGATCTGGACCCTGAATCGCCGGATTTTGGCAAGATTCTCCAGCAAGTGGAAATGGGGCCAGGTGTATTGCCGCATCACCTCTACTTCACTCGCGACCAGAGCAAGCTCTACAACACCGCGCTGGGCGGTGAGCGGCTGTATGAAGTGGGCCTGAAACGGGACGCCAACGGCTTCCCCACCATCACCGAGGTCACGCCGATCGATGTGGGTGACAACTTTGTGGGTGAGGACATCTACTTTACCGAGGATGGCAGCCTTTATGGGTGGCGCAGGGGGCGAGCGCGACGGCACGGTGGGTGTCTTTGACGCCAAAACCGACCATCTGATCGAGGTGATCAGCGCGCCTGAACCGGCTGAGCCTGGCTCGGACACCCCCTTCATCCTCTACCCGCACGGCATCTCGGCCAACGAGGAGTTGGGGCTGCTGATGGTGACCTCGTCACAACCGCCAACGGGCACGGACTATGGCAACACAGTCACGACCATCGACCTGAAGACCAACCGGCCCATCAAAACCCAGTTGGTGGCGGATAGCCCGGACGACCGGTCATTGCCGGTTGAGGTGTTGCTGCTACGCGACGATCTGCCCCCGTATGCGCTGGTATCAACTTCTATGGGTGGCGACATCTGGATCGCCCCCTACGACGAAGCATCGAACACTTTTGGCGACTTTGTCAAAGTGGTCGATGGCGAGCAAGAAGGGTTGGGCGTGGCCTTGGAGTTCTACATCCACACCAGCCATGCCGGGCGGAAGGAGTTGTACGTCAGTTTTGGAGTGCCGGGGGTGATCAACGTCTACAGCCTGGATGCGCTGCCGGAATTGCCTCTCAAGCGCATTCTGCCCGCCGGCGCCGGCGCCCATCACATGAGCTTCTTCGAGACTCGGTCGGGCCGCGAAGTGGTGGTGGTGCAGAACAACTTGCTCAACCTCGAGGGCATCAACGAGGGCACGCTCAAGGTAGTGGACATCCACACCGGCCAGTTGCTCAAGACACTCGACATGAAAGCGACCTACGGCTTGATGCCCGAATCGATTGAAGCAGCCTTTGGTCATGGGCATGATGTTCATCACTGATAGGCGTCAGGCGCTTGCCCAGGTGCAACGGACTTCGGAAGTGCGTTGCACCTCTGGCGGGCTGGACCAACGCCGCGGATGAATGGAGGAAGGCGATGAAAACGTTTCTGGTGATCTGGTTTGGTCAGTTTATCTCGCAGATCGGCACGGCATTGACGCGCTTTGCCCTGCTGATCTGGGTCTATCAACAGCATCACCGGGCAATGGATGTGGCGCTGCTAGGTTTCTTCGCCTTCTTGCCTGCTTTGTTGGTCAGCCCCGTGGCGGGCGTCTGGGTCGATCGGCTGGACCGGCGCAAGGTGACGTTGTGGGCCGATGCGGGCGCCGGGTTGATGACGGCACTCTTGCTGGCGATCCACCTCAACGATGGTTTGCAGGTGTGGCATCTCTATGCGGCGCAACTGCTGGCTGGCATCGCTGAGTGCTTTCAAAACCCGGCCTACGCAGCCATGACCACCCTACTGGTGGACAAAAGCCACTACGCCCGCATCAACGGGCTGCGCTCGCTGGCCCACAATGGCGCCCTGGTGGTCGCACCATTCCTGGCCGGTCTGCTCGTCGTCTGGCTGGGGCTGGGCGGCGTCCTGCTCCTGGATCTGGCAACCGCCCTGGTGGCGGTCGGTACCCTGCTCAGCGTCGCTATGCCGCGGCTAGATGTGGTAGTCGCGGCAGGCAAAGCCTCATCCCTCTGGCAGGATATGCACGCTGCGTTGGCCTACATCCGGGTGCGCCCCGGGTTGATCGGTCTGATGCTGCTCTACATGGCAATAAACTTTATTGCTGCGCTGACCTTCTTTTCCATGCTGCCCGCGCTGATCCTGGCGCGCAGCGGCGGCGATGAATTTGCACTGGCCGTGGTGCAGGCCACGCTCGGCGGAGCCGCAGTGGCCGGGGGTGTGATCGTCAGCCTGTGGGGTGGCCCACGGCGCAAGATCCACGGCGTTCTGCTGGGCACCGGGTTTTCGTTCCTCTCGGGTGATCTATGGTTCGGTCTGGGGCGCACCCTTCCCCACTGGGTGATTGGCGCTGCGTGTGGGGCGGTGGTGTTCCCACTGATCGACAGCAGCAGCATGGCGATTCTGCAGGCCAAAGTTGTCCCGGCCATGCAGGGCCGTTTCTTTGCCCTCTTTCACATGGCGCGCCAGTCGCTGATTCCGGTTGGCTATCTGTTGGCCGGGCTGCTGGCGGATCGTTGGCTCGAGCCGGCGATGTCACCCACCGGCACCCTGGCGCCCCAACTTGGCTGGCTGGTGGGCACCGGTCCAGGCGCAGGGATCGCCCTGATGTTTGTCAGCGCCGCCCTGCTCGGGTCCACGGTCTGTGGCGCCGGCTATCTCTTCCCGGCGGTGCGCAATATCGAAGATGAATTGGCGGATCATGATGTTCGCACGCCTAGCGCACCTGGCAACGAAGCGCTTGTCCAGATGGGTTAGGAGGGCAAATCAGTCCGCAGGTTCCTAGAAGACTGTCTGAAAGGCTCGCGCTGGATCGTCAAATCCCCCACGAACGGGACCAGGGATTTTTCGGATAGCGTCTAAACAATTTCGCATGTTTGTAGGCAATGAAGATGAAAAGGAGAACTCTCATGAACGAAGCAAAGCTCAACGAACTCTTGGGGAAAATGGTCACGGAATTGGGAGCGGCCTGGACGGGCGCCAGCGTGATCATCGGCGATCAACTCGGTCTGTACAGCACGTTGGCGGCAGACGGGCCATTGACCTCAGCGGAACTCGCCCAACAAACCGGCACCGCCGAACGCTATGTGCGCGAATGGCTCGCTACGCAAGCGGCCTCTGGCTTCATCGAGTACGACGAACAGGCCGAACGTTTTTATCTCACGCCGGAACAGGCCATGGTCTTTGCCGATCCCAATAGCCCGGTGATCATGACCGGCGGCTTTTACAGCTTACAGGCGGTCTACGAGGATGTGCCGCGTATGACCGAAGCCTTCCGTACGGGGCAGGGGCTGGGCTGGGGCGACCACTGCAACTGTCTCTTCTGCGGCACGGAAAAGTTTTTTGGCCCAGGGTACCGGGCGAATGTGGTCTCTAGCTGGCTGCCGGCGCTGGACGGCGTCGTCGCCAGGCTGCAAGCGGGCGCCAAAGTGGCCGATGTGGGCTGTGGTCACGGCATCTCGACGATTGTCATGGCGCAGGCGTTTCCCAACAGCCACTTCTACGGCTTTGACTATCATCAGCCGTCGATTGCACGGGCGCGCCAACTGGCCGCCGAGGCAAATGTCCACAACGTCACGTTCGAGGTGGCAAAGGCCAAGGAGTATCCCGGTCAGCAATATGACCTGGTGACCTTCTTCGATGCGCTGCATGACATGGGCGATCCGGTCGGTGCGGCCAGCCACGTACGCACCACCTTAAAGCCGGACGGCGTGTGGATGATTGTCGAACCGAACGCTCAGGACGATCTGGCTGGCAATCTCAATCCGGTGGGGCGCGTCTATTATGCGGCCTCTACTCTGGTCTGTGTACCTGCCTCGCTCAGCCAGGAGGTAGGGCTGGCGTTAGGCGCCCAGGCTGGCGAGACAAAGCTGCGCCAGGTGGTGATGCAAGGTGGTTTCACCCATTTCCGCCGCGCCACCGAAACGCCCTTTAACATGATCCTGGAAGCGCGGCCATAGAACAAACGCTACCCCGCGATTGCTTTGAAACCAGCAGTTTTGCTAGCGCAAGTACTGCTGGTTTCAAACAGAAGGCGCAATCCTCGATTGGCTGCGTCAGGTTCGGATTAGGCGTTGTTCACTGCGTAGCGCATCAGAACCACGCCTGTAGGGAAGGTTTCGTTTGGATGAGTTGGATGTGTCAAATTACGTGTGTAAATGAAATGCATTTCCTCATCCATCAATCTCCCTCACGTCCCAGCGTGCGACCAGCTGGTCAACGAAGCAAGTCGG
>QEUW01000586.1 GCA_003577005.1 Chloroflexota bacterium
CCTGCGGGCTAGGATGGCGCCCCCCGACCTCCAGAATGGCGCGCAGATTGGGTAATCCGGCAATCTCGCCATAGCGCCAGCGCCCGGTGACGATAGCAAAGAGCTCCTCTTTGACCTGCTCGAATTCGCCTGCCGGCATCGGCTCGTCACGCCCCCAGACCACATCGGCCAGCGCGTGGAGGCGCTCTAAATCCGATGGTTCGAAGATCTCATCCAGCTTACGCCCATACGGGTCGAGGAGAACTTTTTTACGCATGGATCATCCTTGGTAGGGTTGGCCGAACTGTTCGGCGTGGGCAATGGTAGAAAGTGGTTTGCGATCTTTGATACCGGCGCCCAATTTCTTGGTTGGGTAGCCAAACGGGATGACCGTCAGAACCATCCGGTCGGCCGGAATCTTGAGCAACTCCTTGATTGGCCCGGTGTTTACGTTGCCGACCCAGTTCGAGCCGACACCGGCTTCCCATGCCGCCAGCATCATATCCTGCACGGCTCGTGCGCCGTCGATATAACCTGTGGGGCCTTCCGGCACCACGACCGCGACCGCCAGCGCGGCGTTGGCAATGTAGGGGCCGGTGGAGGCGAACTCCCCTAATCGCTTCAGGCTGTCCGGGTTGCGTACGACAACAAAATCCCACGGCTGGCGGTTGCGCGAACTGCCGGTCAGCCGTGCAGCCTCCAGGATGCGCATGACTATCTCATCAGGAATCGGGCGTGGCTCGTACTCGCGTACGGCCACCATCGTCTTGATGCCATCGAAAACATTCATCAGCGACCTCCTTGTGGCACTCGTAGGACACGGTGGGGGATCATATGCTTGTACGATAGCATAAGTTTGCTGGCGGTGCAATGCACTCTGGAAATATAGATTTGGAACTGCAGACCACCGGCAAAATAGTTTGACAGGGGTACGACACCCGTGCTATAGTCTTGTCCTAGTTACTGCGTATGCATTGTACTAGTCAGGTGACAATGGGGGCGTCTACCGTTGGCGCAACAGCACCCTGTCACGGCGTTCAGGCCACTTCCGGTCTACACGCATCGAATCCCCAGTTTACCGATGGATGCCCAACCTGGCAGGGGTGTACGGCTATTTGCCTACCCTTGCTTGGGGTCATCTATTTTCAGGGGCTTTTCCGCCCCAAGTACAGTCCAAGTTGCCACACAAAGACCCACACAAAAGGAGACGACATGAGTAAGAGATTTCGCTGGTGGACGATTGTGTTACAGGTAACGTTGGTAGCGATTAGCGCCTGTTTTGCCCCAGTTGCGACCGAATTGATGACGCCGACGCCGGCGCCCACCGAAGCACAGGCTGCCCCGGTCGAAGCGCCGGCTGAGGCGCCCGCGGCACAACCTGCTGGCCGGAGCCTGTTGGAGATCGTCCGGGAACGCGGCCAGCTCATCTGTGGTGTGAACGGCCAGTTGCCGGGCTTTAGCTATTTGGATAGCGAGGGCAACTACAGCGGCTTTGATGTAGATTTCTGCAAAGCTGTGGCCGCAGCAATTCTCGGGGACGCTGACGCCGTGCAATACCGCCCGTTGACAACGGCAGACCGTTTCACGGCGGTGCAGACAGGCGAGGTCGATGTACTCTTCCGCAACACGACTTTCACCTTGCAGCGTGATGCCAGTGGTGTCGGTATGGATTTTCTGCCCGTTACCTTCTACGACGGCCAGGGTATGATGGTGCGTCGGGACAGCGGCATCACCTCACTTGAGGACATGGACGGTGCGACTGTCTGTGTGCAGACGGGTACGACCACTGAGCTGAACCTGGCCGATAACTTCCGTGCCCGCGGTCTGGATTTTACCCCTGTTGTCTTAGAGGATGCTGATCGAGCCTACGGCGCCTACGACGAAGGCCGTTGTGATGGTGTGACCAGTGACAAGTCGCAATTAGCAAGCCGTCGTACGGTCCTGTCTAACCCTGATGATCACATCGTCCTGGATGTCACCATGTCCAAGGAGCCGCTGGCCGGCGCCGTGCTGCAAGGCGACCCTGCCTGGGCCGACGCCCTGCGCTGGGTGATCTACGGCCTCATGGAAGCTGAGGAATACGGCATCACCAGTGAGAATATCGACGAGATGATGAGCAGCGAAAACCCCACCATCCAACGTCTGTTGGGTGCGAGCGGTGATCTGGGTGCGCTGCTGGGGCTCGACAATGACTTCCTGGTGCGGGCGCTGGAGGCCGTGGGCAACTACGGCGAGATCTACGATCGCAATCTTGGCCCCGGCACCCCCTTCGACCTGCCGCGCGGGCCCAATAACCAGTACACCGAAGGCGGGCTGATCTACGCACCGCCATTCCGCTAGACTTTTGCGAAGAAGACCGTGGCTTACGGCAACGCTGTCACCGCCGTAGGCCACGGTCTTTTGAGTCCGAGTTGAGGGCTGTATGAGCGTATCTGAATTACGCACACCAGGCCGGGCCACCCCGTTTTACCGGGATGTCCGGATCGTTGGCGTCCTGATACAGGTGGCGTTTGTCATCGCCGTGCTCATCGCCGGCCTTTTTTTGGTCAATAACATGGTCGCCGGGCTGCGGGCCAGCAATATCCCGCTAGGGTGGAACTTCTTGCGCCAGGAGGCGGGGTTTGCGATCTCCGAAGGACCGGCCTTTAATCCGGCTCAGAGCTACGCCCGCGCCTTTGTCGTGGGCATAGCCAATACGATCCGCGTAGCGATCAGTGGCATCATCCTGGCGACGGTTGTTGGGGTGTTTATGGGTATTGCTCGTCTGTCAAACAACTGGTTGGTGCGTACCCTGGCCGCCACCTACGTCGAGGTGGTGCGCAATACGCCCTTGCTGGTGCAACTCTTCTTTTGGTATTTTGCCGTCATTTTGAAATTGCCCAACCTCCAGGCCAGCGCAACGATCCCCGGTATAGCCCTTTTGAGCAACCGTGGCATTGCGTTGACCTGGCCCCGTCTCAGCGCCACGGGCCAGGTTTGGCTCTATTGGTTGCTGGCAGCGGCTGTGATTGCGGCCAGTGCGGGTTTGATTGTGGCGCGCCGGCGCACCCGAGAGAGGTATGGAGGGAGTGGGCTCGCACTTGCGCTGCTGATCTTCTGCGTTACCGCGGTCCTGGGTTACGGGGCGACGGCTGCGACCGTGACGCTGCCAGCGAATACGGCCTACACGTTGCAGCGGGGCGACCGCGGAGTACTGTTTGTCGATCAGGACGGCGACGGCAATTTCTCACATGATGTGGACCAGCCCCTGCGCTTTGTGCCGGTGACGCTTCTCTCCGCCACCGGCGCCGAACTGGGCGCAATGTTGACCGATGCGGAAGGGGGCTTCCGCTTTTTTGGTCTGGCCGAAGAAGGGGCTACGCTGACGTGGAAGACACCCGCCCCCATCGTCTTTGACCGGGCAATACTTCAGGGCTTCAACTATCGCGGCGGGCAGCAGCTTTCTCCCGAATTTGCTGCGCTCTTGGTGGGGCTAACCATCTACACCGGCGCCTTTATTGCCGAAGTGGTGCGCGCCGGCATCAACGCTGTGCCCAAAGGGCAGTGGGAGGCCAGCCGGGCGGTTGGTCTTTCCGTCGGACAGACGCTACGGCTCGTCGTCTTGCCCCAGGCGCTGCGCGTGATCATCCCGCCGTTGACCAGCCAGTATCTCAACCTGACCAAGAACTCCAGCCTTGCCATTGCGGTGGGCTACCCGGACCTGTTCAACGTTTCGCGCACCATCTTCAACCAGTCGGGCGCCACGGTGCAGATGTTTGTTTTGATTATGGCAACCTACCTGAGTTTGAGCCTGCTGACTTCCGCCTTTATGAACTGGTACAACCGCCGTGTAGCGCTGGTAGAACGGTAGAAGGATTAGGGA